>VXWX01000063.1 GCA_009835735.1 Acidimicrobiaceae bacterium | reverse complement strand
TGTCCCGCTTTGTGGAATATCGTGTCCCGCTTTGTGGAATATCGTGTCCCGCTTTTTTGGTCACTTTATGACAAACATTTCTCAAAATCCTACCGAGAGCATACGCAGGTGCAGATTTTCAAATTTAGGCTCGACTAAAAAATTGTGCACCTATATGACCTATTTCTCCTATCTAACCTAGAAAAGGTTGGATAGGAGAGCGAACGGCGTCGTTCCGCTGACGCTCACGCCGTTCGCCCCCTTCCCTGAAAAACCAAAAGCCCCAACATCGCGCGCCCATGACGGCCGGGCCTCATACAGCCGTTTAATTGCGATGGATGTACCCGCCCTGGATCCTGTCACGTTTCACAGGATGCTTCTGTTATGCCTCTGCAAAGATTCTGACCGCCTGTTGATCTGCGCCGTCGAGGGAGCCGGTGTATCACGTGTGCGTACGATCTGCCAGACACACCGATAATCCTTTGTTTGATGCCCTCGGATCGCGCCCCTTCTGCTCTCTCAAATGTTTTGTTCTCCGCCGATCGCAAGTGCCCATTCATCAGAGCCATGGCGTCCTGGTTGATGACGGCCTCCGGGAACGACCTTCAATCCCTCTCCACAGAGCTGACGCGCATGGATGAAGAATGGAACGGTGTCCTCGCTGGAGAGCATCCTGACTTGCCTGCTCCGAAGACAAAGGACCTTGGAATCCCGATCAGGCAGAGAATGAACACGGTGCGCCAAATCATCCGCACGGTGGAGTGGGCGAAAGATCAGGTAAGCCCTCTGGACTACTTGACCGAGCAACCCGAACTCAGGTGAACGGCAAACTGGAATGCGCGGATCAGTCCAGATAGATCCCCGCCCCGGTCGTGCCTCACGCCCGTTCCTGCAGCACAGCCAGGACAATTCCCCGGAAGGTCAGATCATTCATCAGCGCGGCCTCCTTGATGCGCCGGTGGCTTTCTTCGCTCAGGTAGATGTTGAAAGGCTTGATTTCCTTTCCCTGTTCTGCGGGGGGAGTTGGGATTTCGGCGTTCTCTGGTTTTTCCCCGTGTGTCTGCGCCCACGTCTCCAGGACCGTGCGGGCGAGTTCCCGGAGCGGGATGTCTTTGGCGATCGCCGTCATCCGGAGTTTCTGGTACAGGTCAAGGGGGAAATGAACCAGCGTGGATTTTGTGGCCGCTTCGGTTGTCGCGTTCTGTGCCAGTGCTGCAGCGTCGGGATGTTCCACTTTCCGTTCGGAAGCGGGGTTGAAACTCAGGGCGGGCGGGCTGGGCGGTTTCTTCATTTGACGAAGTTCAAAAGTTCGCAGACGAGTTGCTCGGTTTCCTGGGCCGCTTTGCCGAGTGGCTGGTACTCCTGCACGGTCATGCCGAGCTGCGCCGCGCGGACGTAGTCCAGGCGGTGATGCATCCGGGCTTCCAGCAGGGGCACGCCGAGTTCCCTGGCCGCGCCCCCGATCTCACGCGCAAGGATGGATCCCCCGATTTGCTGGGTGACGCACACGGCGTAGCGGAGCGGCCGGTCGCGGGTTTTCTGTTCCTGCCAGACGAGTTCAATCACTTCGCGGGATGCGTACAGATCCAGCGGGCTGGGGCGGACGGGGATGAGGACGGCGTCCGCAATCCGAAGGGCTGCGGTGAGCAGTTCTTCAAGCCTGGCGGATCCGTCAATGATCACGTGGTCGTACGCCTCTTTGTCGATGGTCCGGAGCGTTTCCGGCTGGGGCATGCTGCGGACGTTCGGCTGGGTGATCCCCTGTTCCTCTCGGGTGAAGCTCCATCCGGTAGTGGAGCCTTGGGGGTCGGAATCCACCAGGAGGATGTTTTTGCCATGTGCGGCGAGTCCGCCGGCCAGGTTGATGGCGAGGGTGGTTTTCCCGCTTCCCCCTTTGCTGTTGAGGATGGCGATGACGGCCATTTTGAAAGTGTAAAAGTGTAAAGGTGTAAAAGTGTAACAATGTAACGCATCTGTGGCAAAAAAACAGTGTGGGATTCGGTGGGGGTGGAATAATTGATCCAGATCGCCCGTTTTGAGGCGCATACACGCGTTTTAACGCGTCGATGGGCTTTTCAGGGGGTTTCCCTTGCTGGATGTTCGATTGTTGAATTCTGGGCGGTTTCTGCGCCGATTCTGGCGAAATTCAGGGAGTCAGGCGGGCGCAGCCTTGCGTTTCGTCCTGAAAAGGCCAGATCTGCCCTGATTCGAAGGGAAGGATGCTCCGGGATGGGCGCAATTCCCGGAGGATGTTCCTTTTTGGAGCGCATCGTTGATTTTAGCCGGTCTCCGCGTTACCGCTTGCGATTCGCGATCGCCGTTCTGGAAGTGTAAAAGTGTAAAAGTGTAAAAAAGGCGATCAGTGCCACAAGCTCGTGATCAGGTCGTAGAGTTGTCCGCACAAATTCCCTGCGGTCTAACGGGCCATTTGGTGCGGGATTCTGGCTAAGCGAGGGAAGGAATTGGGTGAGCTTTTTTATATTCTGACGCGCGGGAAATGGATCCCGCGCGCCGAAACATCTCAAACCATGAAACGTTTTTTTGTTCGGGATATGAAAATCCCGCTTTGTATTACCCTGCTGGCACTCAGCTGTACCCTTCTCATCTTTGCCGTTGGATGTAACGATTCCGCCGTTACCGAAATTGAGGTCGATAACCACGATGAACAGTTCGAACTGATCCCACCAAGCGCCAATCCTGAACCACCTGAACTGGTGGCGGTCTACCTTGAACTTTGGGATGAAATCGATGCGAAGCGCGGGAAAACCGGTATGGGCATTACTTCACGCGATGAGTTCGTGGGACGCCATAACGTCAGACACCTGGATACCGTTACCCAGATGGAGCAGACAGCAAAAGGTCTGGTCGGAAAACGACTTACCTACAAGATGCTCACCGGGCAACTGGATGATCTGTCAAGATCATGAGTATGCCCAACCGGCTTTACTTTGGGGACTGTCTGGATGTTATGCGGGAATATATTCCAGACGAATCAATAGACATGATTTATCTGGACCCACCCTTTAACTCAAAGCGGATCTACAATGCAAATATGGGAGGCGCTCAATGGGTTGCATACAAGGATACTTGGCAATGGCATGAAGCGGTTGACGATTTTCACGCGGTAGCGGGCAGGAATGATATGGCTCCAACGATGGAGGGGTTAAGAACGATTCTAGGGGAGGGATCAGATTTAGCCTATCTGTCCTACATGGCAAACCGTTTGCAGGAGTGCTTTCGGGTTCTGAAACCAACTGGGACCATATTCCTTCATTGTGATCCTACCATGAATTATTTACTGAGAATTGTGTTGAATGCAACATCTGTAAACCATAGGGGCGGTTTTCTCAATGAAATTATCTGGTATTACAAAACTGGGGGTGTAAGCAAAAGGTGGCTTGGAAGGAAGCATGATACCATTTTCCTTTATGCGAAAACAAAGGATTATCAATTCTACCCTCAAAAAGAAAAGTCTTATCTCGCACATAAATACGGGTTCGCCAACATTGAAATTCTGTATGACGGAAATAAACCCTATACAATGGTTAACATGCGTGATGTGTGGGACATTCCTGCGCTTAGAGGCAATCAAAAGGAGCATCAGGGATTTGAAACTCAAAAGCCCGTCTCATTGCTCCAGCGAGTGATCAAACTGTCTACTTTGGAAGGTCAGATGGTACTGGATCCATTCTGCGGTTGTGGTACCACGCTAGAAGCTGCACAGGGTTTGGATCGTCAATGGATTGGAATTGACATATGCACAAAAGCTTGCCAAGTAATAGAAAAACGGTTCAGAGAAAGGTTTGACAGTGTTTGGAGTGATGTAGAGTTTATAGGAATGCCCAAGACGGTAAGCCAAGCCCATGAAATGGCAAGTATTGATCCGTTTCGCTTTGAGAAATGGGCAGCATCTTTGGCTCCTGGGATGGAGGCCAACAAGAAGCAACGGGGCGATAGAGGGATAGATGGTTGGGGGCGGATTCCTTTGCGTAAAGGGTACTTCGCAGACATGGTATCCCAAGTGAAAGGCGGACATACGAATCCCGGCCATGTCCAAGCATTCAACGGAGCAAGGCAGCAAGCCGGTGCAGATATGGGAATCTTCACTTGTTTTGAGGATCGTGTAACCAACGGAATGCGAAATGCAGCTGCCAGTACGGGGCGGTTCCTAGACGTGCCAACGATTCAGATCTACACCGTAGAAGATTTCTTTTCCAATAGACTACCCCAATTACCGAGAGCAGCATAGCCATGAAACGAACGAATAAAGAGCCAGAAGGCGTCAGTTCCGCGTGGGCGTCCAGGCAAAGACTATGCAGATGTTCAGAACGCACCCCAGAACACCAATGATCATGAACAAGACCCTTCCATCCTTCGCTCTGTGCGTCCTTTTTGCCTTCCTTCTGTCCCTGCCGGTCTCCGCGCAGGTAGAAGATTATCCTGATGCTTATTGTATTAATGGAGGGCACCCCCCGAGTACCCTGCCGGTCAGCTCAATTAGCATGGACGTGCTCCGCCACCGCGGGGCACCCCCCGAGTACCCTGCCGGTCATGGCGGGAAAAACGCTGGGAAACAATTGGGCGGGGGGCATCTGGTCTCCGCGCCGGATCCGCCGGACTATGTGCCCGGCGTGGTTGTGGTTCAGTTTGAACCGGAGGTGGCCTACAAGACGGGCCTCCGCACGGGGCTGCAGGAGTTTGACCAGAAGGCATCGCGGTACGGGGTGCACGCGATTGAGCGGATGTTCCCCTTCCTGGATTATGCAGAGCCAACGCCCGAGACGGCGGAAAACATCGCAAAGTTACGCCGGACCTATTCTGTGCACTATTCGGCCCCCACGCATCCTGAACGGGTGGCAGAGGAGTTGGAACTGGCGGCGGGGGTCACCTATACCGAGCCAATCCTCTTGAACCGGTCGTCTGGATATTCCGTCCAGGACTCCCCGAATGATTTGCGGTATCCATTTCAGGCCCCCAATCTGGAACTTGTGGGCGTTCCCGATATCTGGGAAATCGTCAAGGGGGAGGACGGAATTCCGCCCGTTGTGATTGCGATTGTGGATACGGGAGCGGACTGGGAGCATGAGGATCTGCTCGGGAATGTTTGGGTCAATGAGGACGAGGTTCCCGGAAACGGCCTGGACGATGACGAGAACGGATTCATTGATGACGTGCATGGCGTCTTTTTCGGCAATGGCGATGACTTGAATAATGATCCGGGCGATGCCACCAGTGCGACCTTAGAACATGGCACGAGCGTAGCTGGCGTCGCGGGGGCCGTCACGGACAATTTTCTTGGGATTGCTGGCGTGGCCTGGAACTCGAAGATTATGCATGTCAACGCAAGCAAGAGTAGAACGAATGACCAAATTCGGTACGGCTATCAGGGGATTGTGTACGCCGCCATGAATGGCGCGGACATCATCAACGCAAGCTGGGGGGCGTATGGCCCGCTCTCGGGAACGCCCGCCCACATTTCCGAGGCTATCGAACTGGCGACCGACATGGGGGCTTTGATTGTTGCGGCCGCGGGGAATGATGGACAAGACATGTCCACGCATCTTCCGGCTTCTCATCCCCTGGTGCTGGCGGCCGGAGCATCTTCTGGAACAGCCCGCCGCGAGGAGACGGAGGGATTGTTGGGCGCGGGCTTTTACGGCATATCGCCCGAGAGTTATTCCAATTTTGGCCCCTCCGTGTTGTTTGCGCCGGGCACATCTTTTACAACCTTCCCCAATGACCAGTATAAGCAAGAGGCCGGTACCTCCATTGCGGCGCCGTTTATCTCCGGCGTGGCCGCGCTGGTAAAGACACGGTTTCCGGACCTGACGCCCCGCGCGTTGCGCAATCATCTGCTCGTGGGTAGCAGATATATGGGAGACCGCCATTATCCGTTCACTAGGCCGGAAGATTTTGGTTTTGCGCGCGGTTTCATCGACGCAGAAGCCAGTGTGACCCCTGCCCCGCGAATTCAGGACTGGGGGTGGACCGATTCAGGCGACGACGATGTGGTCTCGTCTGGCGATGTGATTACGATCACGGCAACGGTGGTGAACTATTTGGCGGATTCTGAAAAATCTGTCGCGGTACTGGTACCGGAGCGCGACTACTGGTTTCTTTCCGTTATTGAGGGGGAACGAGCCGTGAGATCGCTGGGGCGCAATGATTCCATGGAGGTGTCGTTCCGATTCAAGGTTGCCGAAGATGTCCCTGTCAACCGCGTCCCCCGGTTTCATATTCGCGTGATGGACATCATATACAAGGGGATCAGTTTTCATATCAACCCTTCTGTGGAGGCCCAGAACAGGGCATACGAGAAAGTTTTGGCTTGGGGTACCCTCCAAGAAATCGGAACACTCGGTCCCTGGATAACGAGGCTCCACATCGCGGTCCCTCCCCATTACCCCCATGTGCCTCCAGAAATCGGGGAGCTTCCCCAACTTTCACAACTGTACTTCAACGGCGGGGGCATCGGACCCTCCACAACGTACGAACCTGTAGTGTTTCCCATAGAAGTTGAACAATTGGAGAATCTGATTTTTTTGGGGTTTAACGGTGGAATGCACGGGATCATACCACCGAGTCTGAAAAAAATGACGGCTCTCCAGACATTCTCCTCAGGAGGACGTTGCCTCGACGGAGGTGATCACTGGATAGGGGGTGGCAGTTTGCCGAGAAGTTTCTTGGAGATCGAGCTAATAGAGCTTACGGGAGGGGCTTGCATGCCAAACGATTCCGAATTTCAAGCGTGGGCAAAAACTATACCTGCTCGCGAGACGAGGTTTTGCAGTTCAGAGTTTACCCGTCGGGTCCCCGATCAAGCTTACTATGAGGGAGAAGAAATTACCCCCGTTACGTTCCCCGGTGCTCCTGACGAATCAAACTTCCAGACCTCTGGTCGAGGGAGACATCAGACCGCATCCCCTCCCATTGTCTATACACTTCAACCGACGCTCCCTGAGGGACTGACGTTCAACGCGGCGACCCGCACCATCAGCGGCACGCCTGTGGTTGTATCCGCCCCGGTAACCTATACCTATACGGCGACCGATGCAAACCTTGCCATTGACACGC
>VXWX01000014.1 GCA_009835735.1 Acidimicrobiaceae bacterium | reverse complement strand
CGATGATGGCGCAGGCCACGTTGGGCTGGCCCCGCATCTTGGCGGCCAGCGCCACGCCCAGCACGGTCGCCATGTAGGAGCCCTCCACGGCGTTGTCACCGAAGTTCCCGACGGCGGGGTCGGCCGAGTGCAGGCTGCCGCCCTTGCCGCTGCACACCCCGGTGGCCTTCCCGAACAGCTCGGCCATGACCCGTTCGCCGTCGCCGCCGTGGCGCTGCTGGGCCAGGGCGTTGATGCCGTGGCACCGGTGGTCGGGGAAGAAGGTGTCGGTGGCCTTCAGGTGCCAGGCCAGAGCGGCCTGGGTGGCCTCCTGGCCGAGGCCAGTGTGCAGCATCCCGGGCACGTTGCCCTTCTCGAACTCGCGCTCTAGCCCCTGTTCGAAGGCCCGTATCAGCCACATGTCGCGGTACAGGCCAAGCAGCGTCGACGTCTCCACTACGGCTCCTTCGGGTTGTCGATGAACTCCGACCACGGGGTGCGGGCCAGGAAGTAGGCGCCATCGTCCACTGTGCGGAGATAGGTCCGCAAACCGAGCCGGCCGATGGGTCCCAGCAGCAGCGGGTCGATGCGTCCGTCGGGGTCGCAGATGGCGGCGTCGTAGGTCACCCACACCACCTCGGCGATGACCAGGTGGACCTCGCTGAAGATCTTTCCCGGCGTTCCGAGGTCGACCACCTTGCGCACCTCGCACTCGAGGCAGGCCAGAGCCTCGCCGATGGCAGGTGATTTGACCTTGGTAGCCGGCACTGGGGTCCAGCCGGCCAGTTCGTACTCGTCCACATCGCTCGGCGCCTCCATGGCCACCGTCTCGATCCGGTCGCGGAAGACCTCCGTGGTGACGTTCACCACGAAGTCGCCGCTGGCCATGGCGTTGTTGTAGGTGTCCTTGAGCTCCCCGGTCTCCCTGAGGCCCATAGTGATGCCGAGCAGCATCGGATCGCCGGTGATGGGCAGGTAGTAGCTCATGGGCGCGATGTTGGCCACGCCGGTGGGACTGCGGGTCGACACCATGGCGATGGGGCGGGGCACCACCAACTGCGACAGCATGAACTGCCGCTCCATCGGCGGGTGCTCGGCCGGGTCGAAGGTGACGGTCCGCTGTTGGTCCACGGTGCTGGTCCCGGCCGGTGTCGCGTGGTCGCCCGCTCAGGCGCCGTTGGCGGGCCAGTGCTCGCGGTAGCGCTTCACCAGCCAGCGGTTGAACTGCACCAGCGTCTCCTCCTGCCACGAGTAGCGACCGCGGGGCGCGAGATGCGAGTTGAGGCCCCGCTGCGTCATGGCGTCTACGTAGATGTCCTGTTCGTTGAAGTTGTTGACGCCGTCCTCGGCCGCCTTGAACAGGTAGTCGAACAGGGGGTCCTCCAGCGCCGATGGCTCCAGGCAGTAGCCGATGTGGATGGTGATGTTGCCGGCGTCCTGCGGGCTGATGATGAAGTAGGCCACCTCGTCGGGGACGATGGCCAGCGCCAGCGTGGGCGGGATCAGCACGAAGCCGCCCCGCTTGCGCTGCTCGGTGGTCAGGTTGGAGAACACGGGCAAGATGCAGCGCTGGGTGGGATTGAACGAGCTGTCGATGTCGGTGAAGTGCTGGATCCGGCCGATGGCGCCGTCGTGGTCGTCCCAGGGCAGGAAGTCGTTCATGTGACTGGGAGCGAAAGTCTGGAGCGGGCCGTGCAGCCGGCTGGCGTGGTAGGGGTCGTTGAAGTTCTCCATCATGACCTTCCAGTTCCACGGAAGGTCAGGGATCGTCTTGCCTCCGAGGGTGGTCGTCGACTCCAGCCCGTAGTTGATGAGCATGTCGTCGATCTTGGTCATGGTCGGACCGAAGGGCGAGGCGTCGTGGTCGAAGTTGGCCATGATGAACCCCTGCCACAGCTCCACCTTGAGCTGCGGCAGCGGATGGTCGGACCGATCGAAGCCCTCCGTCCGCTCCATGGCCGGCGTGCCCAGCAACTCGCCGTCGAGCCCGTAGGTCCAGTGGTGGTAGGGGCACGTGAAGCGGCGGCAGTTGCCGGATTCCTCCGCGATGACCATGCCCCGATGGCGGCACACGGCCGACATGACCCGGAGTTCGCCGTCTGAGTCCCGGGCCGCGATCAGCGGTTCGCCCGCGATGGTGATGCAGCGGAAGTCGCCTGGCTCCTTCAACTGGTCGGCCCGACCCACACAGAGCCATTCACGCTGGAAGATGGCCCGCCGTTCGAACTCGTAAAACTCCGGCGAGGTGTAGAGGACCGGCGGCAGCAGCCGGGCCTCGCCCACCGGGCCGACGGAATCGGTGAAGCTGTCTAGGAGTTCGTCGGTCAGAACCGTCATGGCTCGTTCCTCACAGTGGCGCGCGTCGGGGAGGTGGTCAGCGTGCCGCTGAACCTAGTTGGTTGGCTCGCGGCGGCTGATATCGGGAGAGCCCGGACGACCCCGAGCAGAGGAAGCCCGCTCCTAGACAACTTGTAGGGCTGCTCCGACCTGTAGGCACCGGGCGTCGGCGTGGGGTGGGGCGACGATCTGCACCGCCGTGGGCCGGCCCTCGTCGAGTCCGGCTGGCACGACCAGAGCGGGATTCCCGGTGACGTTGAACGGCAGGAAGTTGCGGGCCACCTTGTCGAGCCATAGGCGGTCGCCGTCGTCGAAAAAGGTGGCCGGGTCGGGCGCGGAGGTGGGCGTGGCCGCGGTGACCAGGACGTCCACCCGCTCGAAGGCTGCGTCGAGGTCGCGCTGGGCCAGACTGCGGGCTCGCAGCGCCCTCAGGTAGTCGGCGGCGCTGGTTCGGGCTCCGGCCGTGAGCCGGCAAGCGGCCGAGGGCGTGAACTCGCCGATGCGGTGGAGGTTGCTGGCGTGGTACGCGGCGAACTCCACCACCGTGATGACCCAGGCGATGATGCCGGCCAACTCGGCGTGGGGGAATGGAACCGTCTCGACCGTGCAGCCGACTTCCTTGAGGCGAGCCAGCGCGCCGGACAGGACTGCGGCCACACCGGGCGAGCTGCCTTCGGGGAGCCACCCGTCGACCACGCCGACGCGCGTGCCTCGAATCGACCGGGCCAGCGGGCCGTAGGCGGGCACGGGCTGATCGGAAGCGTAGGGATCGGTGTCGGATCCACCCGCGATCACGCCAAGCACCAACCCCAGATCCTCGACGGTGCGGGCCATGGGGCCGACATGGTCCAGCGTCCAGGACACACCAAGAACGCCGTCGCGGGGCACCCGGCCGAACGTGGGCTTGAGGCCGCTCACACCACAGTACGACGACGGCACCCGGATGGACCCGCCGGTGTCGCTGCCGAGTGCCACCGGGAAGATCCCGGCGGCTAGGCCGGCGGCCGAGCCCGATGAGCTGCCCCCCGCCCACCGACCCGGGGCGGCGGGATTGGTCACGCCGTCACCGGTTTCGTCGCCGAAGGCGAACTCCGGGGTGGTCGTCTTGGCCAGGATCACCGCGCCGGCGTCCCGCAGCCGGGCCACGACGGTGGCGTCGGCGGGAGGGACGCGGCCCGCGTACAGGCTCGATCCCGCTGTCGTGGCCAGACCGGCCGTATCGATGATGTCCTTCACTCCGACAGGGACGCCTTCCAGCGGCCCGGCGTCACCTCTTCGCCACCGTTGGGCTGAGCGTGCCGCCTGTTCTCGGGCCGCGTCGTCGTCGCGGGTCACAGCCGCTCCGATGTCGGTGTCGTTGATGCGGGTGAGGCAGGCGTCGACCATTTCGACCGGGTTGAATGCCCCCGTCTGGTAGCCATCGAGTAGAGCTGCAGCACTGAGGTCGGTCAGTTCGTCTCCAACCTTGGCAGGTTCGCTCTCCGGCGAGGGACGGGACTCCTCGACGGTCCCGGATGCAGTCCGGGCCTTTGGCGGCCCGGCTTCAGAGATCCAGCGATCGCCTGCCGCGGGACCGACAGTGTTGGGGAACGGCTCGCTCACCGATCGCAGCGCGGCAAGCTTGTCGCCTAGCGTGGCCTGGGTATCGGCCGCCAGATTCAGAATGTCCTCGGGGATCGCGCTGCATCCCCTGGTGACCGCCCAATCGTCAACCACGTCCGGTCTTTAGTTCCAGTCTCCCGGCGACCACACCAGTGGGAAGACATCCCCGAACGAGTCGAGGGTCTGACCCGTCTGGGGCTGCTGCTCGGCCAGGCCCGGAGGGTCGGGCACCATCTGCCCAACTCGCTGGATGTACCGGGCCTCGGGGCCGGCGAAGAGGGCGGCGTAGGCCCGCCGGTCGTGTTCGAGGGTCACTCCCTCGGCCGTCCCGTGGAGCAGGTTGCCGTGGAAGAGGATCACGTCACCGGGCCGGTAGTCCCAGCCCATGATGTCGAACGATCCGCGATCGCGAGGCACGTCGGGGGTGGGAGGCAGCGACTTGTCCATCACCACGCCGCGGTAGGCAAACCCGGAACCCCCCTTCTCGTAGACGCCCCGCTTGCGGGCCAAGGCCATCCGGAGCGCGTTCTCCTCGTCGGACATGTCGGGGTCCCGGCCCACCATCGGCCGGTATGTGACGTTCCAGCGGTGCGATCCGCGGACCACTTCGAGGCTGGCCGGGCGGGGCACCCGGTCCGGCGACGCCCAGGCTCGCACCAGGTGGTGGCCCTCCACGTTGTGATAGCTGGTGTCCTGGTGCCAAGGGGTCGGGGCCATGAACCCTGCCCTCCGGAAGAACATCTGGTCCATGTAGAAGCGCACCGGGGCGCTGAGCACCGAGCCCACGAGGCCGCCGACGGGTGAGTCGTTGGCGAACCGGCGAAGGCTGGTGGACCGGGCAGCCAGCAGCTGGTCGGCCCGCACGGTCGCCCCCCGGGCGACAACCTCGCTGGACATGTGGTCGCGCTCGGCGTAGCACTCCTCCAGCCCGTCGGCGACCAGGTCCACCCACTCAGGGGCCAGCACGCCTTCGAGCAGCACCGCGCCATCGCGGTGGAACGCCTCGCTCTCGGCGTCAGTGACGTCTCTCAGGGGCGGGGCCGAGGTCATCGGCCGCGGCCTTCGTAGGCGACCGCGGCCGCGAAGCGGTCGGTGCTGATGTCCTCGAGTCTCCATCCCGGTATGCCAGCGAGCCGGACAGAGCCGCTGGTTGCGCCGGCCCTCATGTCCGGCGGGATCTCGAAGCGGGACACGTCCAACGACAGGCCCATTCCGTGGGCCTTGCTCAGTGCTTCCTTCATCGTCCAGAGCCTGAAGAACAGGTGGAGCCGATCCCGATTGTTCGCCGCGGACAACTCCTGCTTCTCGTTGGGGCCGAACACTGCCTCGATCAACTCGTCGAGGTTCCGGTGGGGAACCCGCTCCTCGACATCGATCCCGACCTGCCCGCCGGGTGCTAGGGCGATCAGCCCGTGGGTGCCGCTGTGGCTCACGTTGAAGCTGATCGGAGCGCGCCGCCCGCGCACGGTGGCGTACGGCTTGCCGTGCCTAGAGGTCCGGAAGGCGAGGTGCTCGTTGCTGCAGCCGAGTTCCCGGCACAGCACGGATCGGAGTGCGGCCCGGCACAGCGTGAACCGGTGCCTAGGACTCTCGTACACGAACCGTTCTCGCCGGCGCTGCTCGGTGCCGTTGAGCCACTGCAGGGCGCGCTGCTCACGCCCATCGCCGGTCGACAGGTCTACATGCAGTACGCGGACATCATCGAAGGCGCGGAACGCACTGCACCAATGCTCTGACCCCTCAGTTGCCGGAAGGACCGGCGTGAGGAGCTTCCCGGACGGGAGAGGAGTCAGGAGACCTCCGCGTCAGCCCTACTGGGCGTCCAGATACGCGATCAAGTCGCTCGGCGTCAAGAGCTCTGCGAACTCTTCGGCCGGAATGTCGACGCCGAACTCCTCGCACACGAGCCTCCAGAACGCCACCACATCCGTGGAGCTGACTCCTGCGTCGACGATGTTGAGATCCGGGGTCAGCGGCGAGCCTGCCTCGCGGCCCTCGATCTGGAGGTTCGCGTCCACAAGTGCTCGAATCCGTTCTTCGGTGGATGACATCCTGGTTCCTTTCGTAGCTGTGAGGGAACGTCAGCGGGAGCCTAGTGACACTGCTGCTCCTGTCAATTCAAATTTTCTGGAAAAGCCGGTCGATTTTTCTGGACTAACCGGGACTAAGTGGCTCCACCCAGTGGCGGCGGCGCTCGAACGGATAGCCCGGCAGCGATACACGGGATCGGCGTTCACCCTCGAACAACTCGCGGAACGCCGCATCACCCCCGGCCTCGTAGTCCGCCGCGACGGCCTGCACCGGGCTGGCCTCATGATCCTGAGCCCTCTGCGGTTGCCCGGCCGCAACCGCCTGCAGTCCCTCGCGCAGAGACTCGATGTCGCTGAACAGGACTGCGGAGCGACAATCGAAGTGGCTGCGTCCCACACTGGCCGTCCATGCCATGTCGGCCAGCAGCTCTTCGGGCGAGGGGCTTGCGGGTGAGGGTTCGGCGCTCCGCTGGTCAAGCCATGAGAGGTAGAGGCCGGCCAGCTCGCGGAGGGCCTTATCGGATCGCGCCGACAGCGGAAGCAGCCGCGTCCCGGGGACCGGCTGCGAAATGCCGGCCGTTCCCGCTTCGGGGCCCGCGTCGTACCCTTCGAGCACCAGATGAGCGTTGGCGCCGGAGATCGCGAACGAACTCACTGCGGCCAGCCTGGGCCGCGTGTCAGATTCCGGCCAATCCGTCGCCTCGGTGGTGACCCGCACCGGCAGGCGCTCCCAGTCGATCTGCTCGCTGGGTTCGGTCAGGTGCAGATGCCTGGGGATCTTGCCTCGGTTCATGGCCAGCACCGTCTTGATGACACCGGCCACGGCCGATGCGCACTCCAGATGGCCGATGTTGGTCTTGACCGAACCGACCAGCAGCGGCTCCTCGGGGTCGCGGCCGCGGCCGTAGACGCTGGCGGCCGCGTTCATCTCGACCGCGTCGCCGAACGGTGAGCCCGGTCCGTGGGCCTCCAGATAGTCCACTTCCGCGGGCATTACTCCCGCTCGCTCCAGGGCCTGCTCCATCGCTTGCATCTGCGCCGGGCCGTTGGGCTGGGTGAGGCCGAGGCCGGTCGCGTTCTGGTTCACGGCCGTGCCCCGAACCGCGCCCCAGATCCGGTCGCCGGCGGCGATCGCATCGTCGAGCCGCTTGAGCACGACCATGCCGCAGCCCTCGCCTCGAACGTAGCCGTCCGCGCCGGCGTCGAAGGCCCGGCACTGCCCGCTGGCCGACAGCATGCCGGTCTCTTCGAGGAACTTCGCGATGGACGGGGACAGGACGGCGTTGGCCCCTCCGGCCAGAGCCATGTCCACTTCGTCCTGTTGCAGCGCGGTGACCGCGTGGTGAATGGCGACCAGCGATGAAGCGCAGGCCAGGTCGAACGGCACGGCCGGTCCGGCGAGGCCCAGAGTGAAGGCGATCCGTCCGACGGCCACGCTCGAGGTCGTGCCGAAGTAGCTGTCGCCCCGGCCGGCCGCGGCGATCACCCTTCGGTACTCGCTGCTGCCGCCGATACCGGCGTACACCCCGGTGCGGCTTCCCTTCAGGCTGGACGGATCGATGCCGCCGTCCTCGAGTGCTTGCCATGTCGTCTCGAGCAGCATTCGTTGCTGGGGGTCCATCATTCGGGCCTCGATGGGCCTGATCCGGAAGAAGCCCGCGTCGAACTGGTCGATGCCCTCGACGAACGCTCCGATCCGGCTGCCGGGATCCGGGTTGTCGGGATCCCCGGATGCGCCGTTCCAGGGACCGGGGTCCCGGCGCCCGTCGGTGACCGCGTTCTCACCTGCCTCCAGGAGGCGCCAGAAGCTGTCCAGGTCGGGCGCGCCGGGGAACCGGCAGGCCATGCCCACGATGGCGATCCCCCGGTTACCGGTCATGCTCGGCGGCGCGACCGGCGCCGCGGGGCTGTCCTGCACGGTGGCGGCCGCTGGCACAGGGTCGCTCCCGTCAGCCTGCTCCGCCCGCTCGGGCCGTTCCGGTGGTGCCGGCCGCTCCGTTCGGCCCGTCTCGGCGGGGTCGGTCGGGGCCTGTATGGCGAAACGCGCGTCGGCACCGGTGTCGGCGTGCTCGATCGTGCCCAGTTCGGCCAGTTCCGATGCCAGATGGGCGGCGAGGCTCTGAACGCTGGGATAGTCGAACACCACCGTGTTGCCTGCCGAGTAGGCGCCAGCGAAGCCGCGGTTCACACGGTTCCTGAACTCCACCGCCATCAGCGAATCCATCCCCAGATCGGCGAACTCGGCCGACGGAGCCGGCAGGTTGGGCAGGCGCATCACCGCTTGCAGCTCCCGCCGCAGGAACTCGATCAGGATCTGCTCGTGCCCGGCCGGTGGCGACTGGCCCAACTCCGAGAGCAGATCGGCCTGCGTCTCCTGATGCTCTCCGGAACGGCCGGCCGCGGCCAGCAGGTCTTCCACGAACGGCGAGCGGTGCTGGCCGCCCTCGGCCACCACTTGCCAGTCCACCGACGCCACCATGGGCGCCGTCGGATCCTGCCGGACGAGCCGGTCGAACGCCCTCAGGCCCTGCTGGGGGGTGATCCAGCCCGTCCCGGCTGCCTCCAACTGTCCGGCGATCCGTTCCCGGTGCTCCTCGGCCTCGCCGAGGCCCGACCACGCTCCCCACGCGATGGATTGTGCTGCCAGCCCCCGCGACCGGCGATGGGCCGCGAGCACGTCGAGGAAGGCGTTGGCTGCTGCATGGTTGGCCTGACCCGCGTTTCCCATCACGCCGGCCACGCTCGAGAACAGCACGAACAGGTCGAGGTCGAGGTCCATCGTGGCTCGGTGCAGCTGCCAGGCACCCAGCACCTTGGGCCACAGCACTTGCTCGAACCTCTCCCAGCTCTGGTTTTGCAGCGAGGCGTCCGACAGCACGCCCACGCTGTGGATGACTCCGCCCAGCGGCGGCAACGTGTCGGCGATGCGGCCCAGCATGGCGTCCACCGCGGCTGCGTCGGTCATGTCGGCCAGTTCCACGCTCACCGTGGCGCCACGCTCGCGCAGCCCGTCGATGACCGCGGCGGCTTCGGGGTCGGGGTCGCGCCGACCGTTTAGCACGATGGCGCCGGCCCCGCGGTCGGCCAGCCACTCGGCCATCGTGCAGCCGATGCCGCCCAGGCCGCCGGTCACCAGGTAGGTCCGATCGGCGCGCAGCCGTCCGGTCTCGAGCGGCGACGATGCGAAGACGATCTTGCCGATGTGGCGAGCGGCCTGCATGTACTTCATGGCCGGACCGGCTTCGGCCAGCGACCACCTGGTGTGGACCAGCGGCTTCAACTCGTCGGCCTCCAGGCGTTGCATCACTCGCCTCAGCGCTTCGCCCGGCTGGGCCGGGTCGTGCTCCTTGAGCACGTCCAGTTCCAGGATCCAGTAGCCGACATCGGGCCGTGCTTCGGACATCTCGTCGTGGCTGAGGATGTCCACCCTGGCCATCTCCACGAACCGGCCGCGCTGCGCCAGGCACGCCAGGCTGGCGTCGATGAAGCCGGGGCCGGTGAGGCTGTTGAGCACAACGTCGACGCCGGTGCCCCCGGTGGCTTCGAGGATCTGGTCCGAGAACTGTGTGGAGCGGCTGTCGAACACGTACCTCACGCCCAGCGAGCGCAGGTAGGCCTGCTTTGGGGCGCTGGCGGTGGCGAACACCTCGGCTCCCGCGGCCTGTGCCAGCTGGATGGCCGCTAGGCCCACCCCGCCGGCGCCGGCGTGAATGAGGACCTTCTCACCGGAGTCCAGGCCCGAACAGTCGAACGACAGGGCGGCAGACACGAACGCGGTCGGCATCGTCGCCAGCGCGGCGGCGGGAAGGTCGGGTGGGGCGGGGGCGATCATCTCCTCGCACGTCACCGTCTCCGAGGAGAAGGTGCCGAAGGCCAGACCGACCACCCGGTCGCCCTCCTGCACCGTCGTCACGCCCGGCCCGACTTCGAGCACCCGCCCGCAGAACTCGCCGCCCAGCAGACCCTCGTCGATCACCCCCAGTGATCGGAACATGTCCCAGAAGTTGAGCCCGGTGGCCAGCACGGCCACACGGACCTCTCCGGCTGCCAGCGGGCGGTCCGGCGCGGCTTCCACACCGAGCCCCTCCAGCGCGCCCTGAGGATCGGGTTCGAGCAGCCAGGCCGACTCGCCGGCCGGCTCGGGCAGGCTCAGGCGCTCTGTGCCGGTGGAGGTCCGCACCAGCCGGGCGGTCTGGCGGTGCCCGGTGCGGTAGGCGATGTGCGTTTCGGGATCGGGGTACAGGAACTCTTCGGAGAGGTCGGGCAACGGCATGTTCTCCGCAGGGTCCAGGTCGATCATCCTCGGCTGGAGATGGGCTGCCTCCCGGCCCGCAACCTTCCCGAAACCCCACAGCGCGGCGCCGGCCAGACCGTCGACCCGTTCGTGGGCCAGCACCTGGCCGCCCCGGGTCACGAACCACACCCCCTTGGCCACGGCCACATCGGCATCGGTGAGGCCCTGCATGAGTGCGAGCGCAGTCGCTGTGGCCCTCTTCACGTCGGTTGCCAGTTCACCAGTGGCGGCTTGGGCGCCACGGTTGTCCAGGGCGGTGAAGTGCCCCACCCCGCCCAAGGGCACTTCCGGCGGGAGGCTCTCGAACAGTGCGAGCCAATCGGAGCGCTGTTCCATGTCGATGGCTGCTCTCGAGATCCCGCTGGATTGGGGTATCGGAACCTGCTCGGGCCCTGTCTTGTCGGTGGCCAGCACCACCGTCTGGTTGCGGGCTGCCAACCGGGTGGCCAACTCGCCGGCCACTCCGGTCTGATCGGCGGCCAGGACCCACACTCCGGGGCGCTCGGTCACCTGGGCCGGACCCTGGGCCAGGATCACGCCCCGATCGGGCTCCTGGTCGGGATCGGACTCGTCCGCTCCCAGGACTTCGGCCCCATCGAAGCCGGCGTCGGCGAGTGCCTGCCGCCATACGGCGGGGCCGGCCAGGGCGTGGTGCGGCCGGCAGGAATCGGCGAAACGCCACCAGCCGTCCAGCTGCCCGAAAGTCAGGTCCAGCCAGCCTTGCCCCCGCAGGTTCTCGAGGGCCACGAGATGGCCCGACGGTGCCAGCAGGTTCCGGCAGTGCTCCAGCGTCTCGGACAGGTAGCGGGTGGCGTGCAGCACGTTGGACGCGATGAGCAGGTCGTAGCTGTGGTAGTCGAAGCCTTGGGCGGCCGGGTCCTTCTCGACGTCGAGCACCCGGTATTCGATGCACGCCTCGCGGCCGCCGAAACGCCCCTCGGCTTCAGCGAAGAAGCCCGCGGAGATATCGGTGTAGGTGTAGTCGAAGCGCCCCTCGGGCAGCTCCGGCAGCACCGCGGCCGTGGCCGAGCCGGTGCCGGCACCGACCTCGATCACTCGCAGCCTCCGGTCGTCGGGCAGCTGTTCCAGCAGGGCCGCCACCGCGTCGGCCAGCATCTGGTTGGCCGCCCTTGCTACCGGCGCCTTGAGATACAGGTCGGCCGCGGTGGGCTCACCGCTGCTGAACAACAGCGTCAGCGGGTCGGTGTCGCCGGTGAGCACCTCGGCCAGGGCGTCGGCGCTGCGCCGGAACAGACCGATCTCGGTCGAGCCGTGCTCGTACCGGCCGGCCATCTCGGCCGCGAACTCCTCCGGGTCCCGGGGCATCTCCGGCGACAGCGAGTCGATGGACCCAGACCTGACAACGAAGGTGTCACCGGCGGCCTCGACCACACCCGCGCGGGCCAGCAACTCGAACAGCCGGCGGAAGACGCGGCCGTGCTCGGGCAGCACTCCCAGTTGCTGGCGCAGGCTGTCGGACTCGATCTCGTCGCCCTCGGTGCGCTGCCAGCCCAGGCGCTCCAGCGCCTGCAGCGCATAGCGCCACGACAGCCGCTCCAGGTCGGTCAGCAGGCTGGCCCGGCCGGCAGTGTCCACCCCTGCGGCCTCCAGGTACGCCTCGAACGGGCTGGAGCGGGCTGCTACCACCGCAGGGCTTGGAAGGAAATCGGCGGGCACCACTCCGTCGGGTAGGGGTTGGTCCCGCCACGCAACCTCGTACAGCAGGTCGTCGAGCCCTTCGGACGCCGAGAGCAGAGCCGCCCGGGTGGCCCGCTTGACCGTGTAGGAGTCCAGTCCGCCGAGGCTGATGCCGTCGAGGGTGTAGAACCGAAGGTCGGCCGCGATCACCTCACGGGGCCCCGCCGGTTCGCCCTCGGCACCGCCCCCCGGCTCGCGGAGGCGGGCATGGCAGAGCAGCCGGTCCTCCAGCGGGCCGTCGAGCCACAGTCGCTCCCATCCGAACGGCAGGTAGGGGGAACCGTCCTCCGCACCGGTGGTGCGTCGAGCGGCGGCCATCACCTGGAAGCAGCCGTCGAGCAGGAGAGGGTGCATCACCGCGCCGCCGCCGTCCACGCCGTCGGGCAGGGCCACCTCGCCCAGCGCCTCGCCGTCGCCAACCGACAGCGAGTGCAGCGTGCGGAACGATTCGCCGAGGTCCACTCCCGCATCGGCCCGGGCCCGGTAGAACTCCGCGATGTCGACTGCGGTGAGATCGGCCTCGAGTTGCTCCAGTTCGAGCGGCTCGGTATCGGGCGACGGGCTGGCACCGGACGTCACCTGACCCTGCGCGTGCAGGGTCCATCCGTCTTCGCCGTCGGAGCGGCTGAACGCCTCGAATCGGCGTGGCGCCGCCCCGTCGGCGCGGTCGAGCACGAACTGCACGGTGCGTCCGGCGGCCTCGGCGGCGTCCTCCGGGTCGTCCTCTTCGAAGATCATCGGGCTGTGGAGTTGAAGGTCCTCCACGATCAGCGACTTTGAATCACCCTGCGGTTCGCAGGCCGCCGCAGCCATCGAGCCGTACAGCGCGCCCGGCATGATCACCCGCCCGTACACCCGGTGGTCGCCGAGCCACGCCGGGTCCGAGGCGAACATATCGGTGGTGTGGAGGGTCTCGCCCCGCGGGGAGTCGTGGCGTGTTCCCAGCAGCGGGTGGCCTGCGGTCTGCCTGCGCCGGCGAGGGGCCTCCACCCAGTGGCGCTGGTGCTGGAACGGGTAGCCGGGAAGGGGGACGCGGCGTCGGCTCTCAGTTGCGAAGAGGCCCTCGAACGACACGTCGACTCCAGCACCGTAAGCGGCCGCTACCGCGTCGAGGAACCCGCTGCCGTCGAGCGGGTCCGGCTTGCCGGCCGACGGTTTCCGCATGCTGGAGGCGATAGCGGGCTCGGCCGTGCCCGGTTCGGAGGGCCATGCGGTGGCGACGGTGGGGCCCAGCACCGTGTCGGGACCGATCTCGATCACCGTGTCCACGCCCATGGTGGCCAGCGTCTCGACACAGGTGCGGAACGCGACCGGGGCTCGGGCCTGGCGCCGCCAGTACCGGCCGTCAAGGGCCTGGCCCGCGTCCATCACCTGGCCGGTCATGCTGCTCACGTACGAGACCGACGGCTCCACCGTCTCGATGCTGTCGACCACCGCTTCGAGGTCGTCCAGGGCCGGTTCCACCAGCGCGCTGTGGTAGGCGGGGCTCTTGCGCAGCCTGCGAACCCACACCTTCTCGGACTCGAAGCCTTCGAGAAGGCTCTCGACCTTGTTGGCCGGGCCGCTGATCACCTGATGCATCCCGTTGTCGGCGGCCACGCTCGCCGGCGAGCCTCCGGTCGAGGCGTTGAGTTCGGTGACCGCAGCTGCCACTCGCTCCGGCGTGGCGAACACCGCGGCCATGGCACCGTCCTCGGGCAGTGCGCCCATGAGCGCGCCGCGGGCGGCTGCGAACTGCAGCCCATCGGTGAGGCTGAGAGCCCCGGCGGCATGGGCGGCCGCGATCTCTCCGAGACTGTGGCCTACGACCACATCAGGTTGGACTCCGACGCTGGACCAGAGGCTGGTCAGGGCGCACTCGATCGCATAGATGCACGGCTGGGTCCAGGCCGGATCGTCCAGATCCTCGGCGTCGGCGCCGACGCCGAACATCACGTCGAGCAGGCTGGCGCCGCGCTCGGATCGCAGCGCCTCGTCACAGCGGTCCAGGACGGCCCGGAAGACCGGCTCGGAGTCGTAGAGGGCGCGGCCCATGCCCACCCACTGGCTGGCCTGGCCCGTGTAGGCGAAGGCGACCTTGGTGGCCGTCCGGCGCGGCGGCTCGTCGCCCTCCGCGAGCACTCTCAACCCTGCCTTCAGTGAATCCCCGTCCGAGAACACGACGCCGGCCCGCCGGGCGAAGTGGCTCCGTCCCACCCCTGCGGTCCAGGCTGCGTCAGACAGCAGCAGGTCCGCTTCCTCGTCGCCGGACGGATCCTCGAAGCGCTCCTCGAGCCACCCCGCGTAACGGGCCGCCGTCTCCCGCAGGGCGTCGCCGGTCTTGGCCGACAAGGGCAGCAGCCGGGCGGGCCGAGCCGCCGGCGCGGTCGCTGGGTCGCCCACCCCCGACGGCGAATCGATGGCGACGGGCCTGGCCGGCCCCCGCAGCCATCGCCGCGGGTCTTCACCCTCAAGGGCCGCGTCCGGGGTTCCGTACCCCTCCACCACCACATGGGCGTTGGTGCCCGACCAACCGAACCCGCTGACCCCGGCCAGCGGCCGGCGGTCGCCGTGGCGGGGCCAATTCGTGGGCTCCGCGGTGACTTGCAGCGGCAGCCGGTCCCACGGAATCTCGGGATTCGGGTCACGGAAGTTGAGATGGGAGGGAATGACCCCTCGCTTCATGGCCAGCATCACCTTGATCAGGCTCGCCGCGCCGGCGGCCGACTCGAGATGGCCGACGTTGGTCTTGACCGACCCGATCAACAGCGGACGGTCCCGTCCGGAGCGGTAGGCCATCCCGGTGGCCTCGGCCTCGATGGGATCGCCGACCGGTGTGCCCGTGCCGTGGGTCTCCACGTAGTCCACGTCCGCGGGTGTGACGCCCGCCCAGGCCAGGGCATCGGCGATCACTTGCTGCTGGGCCTCGCCGTTCGGGACGGTAAGACCCTGGCTGGCACCGTCCTGGTTCAGCGCCGTGCCCCGGATCACGCCCCAGATCCGATCCCCGTCGGCCTCGGCGTCGCTGAGGCGCTTCAGCACCAGGAGCCCGCAGCCCTCGCCCCGCACGTAGCCGTTGGCAGCCGCGTCGAAGGTCTTGCATCGCCCGTCGGGCGCCAGCATCCCCGCATTGCCTCGCAGCTCGAAGAGGCGGCCCGACAGGATGGCGTGCACCCCGCCGGCGAGGGCGAGGTCGGCCTCGCCTCTCTGGAGGCCGGACACGGCTTGGTGCACGGCCGCCAGTGACGAGGAGCAGGCCGTGTCCACGGCCATGGCCGGGCCTCGCAGCCCGAGCGCGAAGGCGACCCTCCCGATGGCGGTGTTGAACGAGGTCCCGGCGACGGAGTAGAGGCTGGCGGCGGGCTCCGCGGTGTCGTTCCCGTCGAGCACCAGAGTCCGGTACTCGTTGTTGCTTATGCCCGCGTAGACGCCGGTGCGGCTGCCCTTGAGCCGGTCCGGGTCGATGCCGGCGTCCTCGAGGGCCTGCCAGCTGACTTCCAGCATCAGCCGCTGCTGCGGGTCGAGCAGTTGGGCCTCCACTGGTGAGATGCGGAAGAAGGCGGCGTCGAACTGGTCGATCCCGTCGATGAAGGCGCCGAACCGGCATGCGCTGTTCTGCACTCCGGGGTCGGTGAACAGCTCACCGACACGTCCCACCCCGGACCCCGGCACACCTTCGGTTATGGCGCTGTCGCCTTCGTCCAGGAGCCGCCAGAAGGCCGGTATATCGGGCGCGCCGGGAAACCGGCACGCCATGCCCACAACCGCTATGGGCCCCGGCGGGCCTCCAGCGTGTGGCGCCGGGTCAGGCAAGGCCGATCGGCTCCAGGAACTTGCGCATGATGGCCACACACTTGTCCGGCTGCTCCAGCTGGAGGAAGTGCGTGGCGTCGGGCAGGAAGTCGTAGTCCACTGTCAGCATCTCGCCGAAGTCAAGCGTGGGGAGGTACGAGTAGGGCAGCGTCGGGTCGGCGCCGATCACCTTGGTCGGGCATTGCAGAGCATCCAGATCGACCAGGACCGCGAAGATCCTGGCATGAGCCATGATCTGCGCCTCGTGCTCCCGGGGGAAGCGGAGTTCGTAACCGGAGCCGTTTGCAGCCTCGCGCAGCGTGGTTCGCGCCATCAGGTCGTGCACGCCCGGAACCGTATGCCGGTACGCAGGCAGGAAGCCGAGCAGATCGGTGTAGGCCTCCAGAGTCTCGAAATGATAGGTGCGGCGCTCGGCCATCCTGGCTGCCCGCTTGACGGCCTCGTCGAACTCGTTGCGGGTCTCAACCGGCTTGCGCAGGGGGGGATCGAACAGGACGAGCGCCGAGAACCGGCGACCTTCGGTGGTGGACAGCAGGGGAGCCAGGGACGACACCGAATGGAACACGCCCACTTGCGGCTTGGCGCCGAAGCGGCTGTCGATGGCGTCGAGGACCCGGTCATGGTCGTCGACAAAGGTGGGGACGGTGTGGTCCGACAGTGGGCTGGCCGCGTTCCAGCCGTGACTCCTGAGGTCGTAGATGACGACGTCGAACTCCGCGGTCAGCAGCGACCAGAACGGGTAGTAGAGATCGATCGAGAGACCGATTCCGTGGCTCAGGATGAGCCTGGTGCCCTCCGGGTTCCCGTGCCGGCGCAAGGTAATGGTGGCGTCCCCCTCCACCGGTACGTCGTGGACCGACAGTGGCTCGGGAAGGATCCAGTCAGCTTCCGAGGCCATCGGGTGGATCGTACCGGGTGCTGGAGCCGGCCCCGAAGGCCGGGCTAGCCCGTCTCTCTAACTTGCACCGTCACGACATCGAGCCCGTGGAACTTCTGGTGGTGCACCGACGACGCGTAGTGCCGCAACAGCCGGAGCGAGATCTCGCCCTCCTCCATGCCGGCGGTGCTCTGGGACTCCTCGCCCAGGTGGGCCAGCCGGTCCTCGAGGTTCTGCTCTTCGAACACGGCCAGGAACTCCATCTCCACCACCGTGCCGCTGTGACGGACTGCGATGATCAGGCTGGGCGCGCCGTCGACGGAGCGGTCGCCTCCCTGTTCCAGCAGGCTTGCCAGCGTCTCCTCGCCGGCCGACCGAAGTCGCTGTGCGGCCGCCTCGTCCCATCCGATGTCGGACGCGAAACCGTGGAGGAACTCGTCGATCTCACCGACGGCCGACGGGTGCAGGTCGACCCGCAGGCGCGCCCGACGGCCGCGGCTAGTCAGCTCCACGAACTGGCTGATCAGCACCGCGACGAGAGCACCGGCCAGCATGCCGTTGTCGAGCAGCGGCCCCCATGTCTCGCCCATCAGGTCTGCGCCGATGGTCTGGTTGTCCAGGCCGACGCCCACCGAGAACGCGATTCCCACGGTGAGGGCCTTGCCCCGGTCGAGGCCGTCGCTTACGACGGTCTGGATGCCGCTGACGAAGAGGATTCCGACGGCGGTGAGCAGGTAGGCACCCATGACCGGACTGGGGATGGCGAGGAGCACAGCCGTCACCTTGGGCAGCAGGGAAAGCACCACCATGAGCGCCCCGACGGCATAGCCGACACGGCGGGCGGCCACGCCGGTGAGGTTGATCAGTGACGGGCTGGACGACGAGTAGACGCTCGTCGGCGGTGTGCCGGCCAGGCCTGAGAGCAGGATGCCGATCCCGTTGGTGTTGAGCGAACCCTGCACCAGCCGGAAGTCGGTCACTCGGGGCCGGCGCCATGAGACCTGCTGGATGGCGATGGAGTCGCCGATGTTCTTGACGCTGCCCACCAGGGCCACCACCACGAAGGCCGGCAGCAGCGCCCAGAAGTCGACGCCGGGAGTCAAGTCGAGTCCGGGGAACCCGCCGCCGGGCAGTCCGATCCATCGGGCGTCGCCGATGTGCTCGACGTCGTAAGCGCCGAACAACACGGCCACCACGCAGCCGGCCGCGATGGCGATGAATGGCGACCAGATTCGCCAGGACCCCGACACTCGCAGCGACAGGGCGACCACCGCGATGAGCGTCACCAGGGCAGCCAAGGGGCCAGCCGCGGCGGGTGCGGCCTCGGGCACCTCGTTGACCCGGTCGAGTGCCACGGGCAGGATCGCGGCTGCGATCAGCATGAGCACCGTCCCCGACACGACCGGAGTGAGGATCCGGCGCACCAGTGGGAGCCAGACAGACAGCCCGAGGTAGAAGAGCGACGCCGCCACGGTGAGGCTGGCGAGCAGGGCCGGGCCTCCGGCTGTCAACGCCAGCACGGAGATGGCCACATAGTTGGGCGTGGGGCCCATGATCAGGATGTGCCCACCGCCGAGCCGCCAGAACCGGCTGGCTTGCAGCGCGGTGAGTGCCCCGGCGATGACCAGGGATGCGAACACGGCCCAGGTGAGGTAGCTGTCGTCCTGATCACCGGCGCGGGCAGTTATGGCCACGATCAGCACGATCGTGGCCAGCACCAGCATGACCCCCTGAGCGCCGACACCCAGCGCGATCAGCGGCGGGCACCGTTCGTCCGGCTCGTATCGGATGGCCTGGTTGGCTTCAGGTGAGGTCATCGGCGTCTCTCATTGTCGCACCGTTGCGTTGATCGCGTCGTGGGTCCACTGCCGAGCGGCGTAGCTAACATCACCCCGTGGCTCGGATCGACATGGCGCATCGGGACAATGCCGAGGGGGCCTGGTTCGTCGACACGCGCTGTATCCGATGCGACGCCGCCCGGCACTGGGCGCCCGGGCTCATCGACATGGACACCGACGGACTCTCGTTCGTGGCCCGCCAGCCTGAGAACCCTGAGGAGGCTGCTGCTCTGTGGCGGGCCGCGGTGGCTTGCCCGACGCAGTCCATCGGGACCACCGAGGCCCGCCGCCCGCCCGAGCCCGCTTTCCCGTTCGAGTTGACGCCAGGCGTCCATGCGCTGGGACACAACGCCCGGGAATCGTTCGGAGCGCACTCGTACCTGTTGCCCCGACCCGGCGGGAACCTGATGACCGACTCGCCGCGGTTCACCCGAGCTCTGGCCGAGCGGATCGATGAGCTGGGCGGGGTGCGCCATGTGCTGCTGAGCCACCGAGACGACGTGGCCGACGCCGACCGCTGGGCCGACCGCTACGGCGCCGATGTCTGGATCCACGCAGCCGACGCCGACGCCGCGCCCTACGCCACCAATGTCTTCGAGGGCGACGAGATCGTCGAGGTCGCACCCGGGGTGGTGACTGTTCCGACTCCCGGCCACACCGAGGGCTCGGTCGTGTTCCACATCGAAGAGCGTTGGCTGCTCACCGGCGACACCCTGCACTGGAACCACCGGCGCGGCGAGCTGGACGTGTTCGCCGGGGCCATGTTCCATTCGTGGGGTGTGCTGGCCGACTCCATGGATCGTCTGGCGACGCTGGCGGTCGAGTGGGTGTTCCCGGGCCACGGCAACTGGCACAACGTCGGTGCCGCCCTCTACGCCGACCAGATGAGCCGCCTCGGTCCGGCCATGCGCGAGATCGGCCGTTCCGGCTGGTCCGCCCGGCCGCAAGACGCATACGACTGGTTCTAGGCCGCCGCGACGGCTCCCGGCCGCCGGGGGTTGAGCCTCGCGGGCTGCTTGGACTCGGTTCTGGGCGCTCCGGTAGGGTCGCGGCATGATCGCGGACCTGGAGCACGAGCCTGTGGTGGAGCGTCTGAGCCGCGCCGTCGACGAGACATCGGGCCTGGTCAACGCTCCGCTCGACAGCCCCATGCTCCAGCCCTACGAGGTGTTCGACCAGGAGTTGTTCGACCTCGAGATGGTGCGGGTCTTCGGACGGTCATGGGTGTGGCTCGGCGACACCGAGGACCTGGCCGAGCCCGGCGACTACATCACCGGCACCATCGGCTACCAGCCGGTGATGGTGATCCGCCAGGAGGACGGCTCGGTGCGGGGCTTCCTCAACAACTGCCGCCACCGGGCCTCGGGGCTGCTGTTCGAGCCGGCCGGCAACTGCGGCAAGACCATGACCTGCCCCTACCACAACTGGGCGTACGCCATCGACGGCCAGCTCGTCGGCATCCCCGACCGGGCCCGTATGTACCCCGAGGGCATGCCCACCGAGGACTACGGGCTGGCGCCCATCCGCATCGAGGTGGCCTGGGACAAGCTCGTGTTCGGATGCCTGTCCCGCAAGGCACCCCCGTTCCCGGAGTGGATCGCCCCGCTGGCCGAGCGATACGACCTCTACAAGTTCGGCACTTTCACCCGCTACCACCGCGAGCTTGACCAGACTTACCCGATCAACTGGAAGGCCTTCGCCGAGAACTCCAACGACGACTACCACGTCCGCTTCGTGCACCGGCGACTCAACAAGCTGCGCAAGCAGATGGACACCATCGTGCGCTTCGAGGGCCGCACCTGCAGCGGCTTCAAGCCCCACTCCGACGAGGAGGACGCCACCGGCGGGCGCACCGACCTGACCCCCGAGCAGCTCCTGGGCCACTACGCCGACTACATCTACCCGAACCTCACGCCTCTGCCCTACCCCACGCAGCTCATCCTGGTGCGGGCCGATCCCATCGCCCCGGACCGCACCCGGCTCTTCAGCCGCGTCTACGGGATCGACAAGTCGATCGCGGAGCAGGACTTCGAACTTGACCGCCTGGCTGTCACCAACCGCGAGGACACCGACATGGTGACGGTGCTGATGAACAACCTGCGCTCGCCGTTCTACCGGGTGGGCCCGGCCTCCACCTGGGAGGGCAGGGCCGCCCATGTGATGAAGATGGTGCGAGCCGACGTGGCCACCCCCCTGGCGGCCGACGAGTTCAGCGGGCCGCTGCCGGCCAACTGAACCGGACGAGAGGAAGAATCCCCATGAGCAAGGCTGGCCCTCCGGCCTCGGCGGTGTCGGCGGGAAAGCGCCGGCGCTTTAGTCACATCTTCCGCGCCGATGGTCGGGCTGTCTTCGTGGCCATGGACCATCCCGCCTACATGGGTATGGGTGTTGCGCCTTCCGCCGCGGCTGCGATAGCGCAAGGGCAGCCCGACGCTGTCCTCGCCACCTGGCATCTGGCTCGCACCCGTCCCGAGGCCTTCGCGGGCGCGGGGCTGGTGCTGCGGGTCGACGGCGGGATCTCCGATCTCGGCGATCCGCCGGCCAGCGACACGACCTCGTTGCTCTACTCGGCGGAACAGGCGATGGTTCTCGGCGCCGACGCCGTAGTGATCATGGTGTTCCCCGGCACCCCCGACGAGGAGCACTCGCTTGGGCGGCTGGCCCGCCTGGCCGCCGAGTGCGAGCTCCTCGGTCTGCCAGTCATGGCCGAGTCGATACCGGGAGGCTGGCCCCGCACGGTGCCCTGGACCGCGGAGAACGTCAGCCGGGGGGCCCGGCTCGCGGTGGAGCTGGGCGCCGACATCGTCAAGACCATGTGCCCCGGCCCCCCCGAGGAGTTCGCGGAGGTGGCCGAGGCCTGCCCCGCGCCGGTCGTGGCCCTGGGCGGTCCCAAGGTCGACGACGAGGACCAGGTCGTCGCGCTGGCCCGCGGCGTGGTCGAAGCGGGTGGTGCCGGTGTGGCCTTCGGCCGCAACGTCTGGGGATCCGACGATCCGGCTGCGCTGGTCGGCCGCCTGCTCGAGGCCGTCCACGGTGCCGGGTCGGCCTGATGGACGCGCCAGCGGCGTCGGTGCTCGACGATCGCCTGTACCAGCGGCTTGTCGAGCTGGCCGCGCCGGACGGGGCTGAGCGCGGGCCTGGCCGTCCCGATCTGCGGCCTGCGGTTGAGCAGGCCCTCCACCATGAGGCCCGACTCTTGGACGAGCGCCTCTACCGGGCCTGGCTGGACCGGTTCACCCAGGACTGCGTGTACTGGATCCCCCTCGACCCCGCCGCCGATCCCCGTACCCGGGTCTCGTACCTGCTGGATGACCGTCGTCGCATGGAGGACCGCATCGGGCTGCTGGAGACCGGGTGGGCTCATGCCCAGGAGCCGCCGTCGCGTACTTGTCGCATCGTGTCCAACGTCGAGGCATGGCCCCTCGCTGACGGAGACACGCTGGCTCGGTGCTCGACCGTGGTCTGGGAACATCGCAAGGATCGGTTGACCCCGTTCGCCAGCCGCAACGACTACGTGTTGGCCACGCTCGGCGAGAACTGGTCGGTGAGATTCAAGATCGTGCGCCTAGTGGACAGCCGCAGTGACGTCCGCAAGTTCTCGTTCGTGCTATAGAGGCCGCGCCGCCATGGACGCTCTCGACACCCTGATCCAGCCCCACCGGGTGCATCGCTCCCTCTACACCGATCCGGACATCTTCGTTACCGAGATGGAGAAGATCTTCGGCGGCGCCTGGGTCTACCTGGCCCACGAGAGCCAGCTGCCCGAGCCGAACGACTTCATCACCGCCCGGATGGGCCTGCGCCCGCTGATCCTCACCCGTGACGACGACGGCGGGCTGCACGGGCTGTTCAACCGGTGCGCCCACCGGGCCTCGACCGTGTGCCAGGCCGAGTGCGGATCGGCCCGCCGCTTCCAGTGCTCCTACCACGGGTGGACGTACTCGAACCGTGGCGAGCTGGTGAACGTGCCCTTCGCCGAGGGCTACCCGGCCGACTTCGACCTGTCCGACCACGGCCTGGCCCAGGTGCCGCGCCTGGGCACCTACCGGGGCCTGATCTTCGGCACGCTCAATCCCGACGCTCCGAGCCTCGCCGAGTGGCTTGGGCCGGCCGGCCCCCTGATCGGCGAGTTCGTGGACCGCTCGCCCTCTGGGCGCATAGAGGTGCGCAACTGCCAGCGGATGGTCTACCGAGGCAACTGGAAGCTGGCCTGGGACAACGCCGGCGACGGGCTGCACCCCACCTTCGCCCATCGCAGCTTCCTGGTGCTCAACGAGCGCCAACACGGCGGCGCCCGCTCGCTGTCGCAGTTCAAGGCCAGCCCCGACGACACCGGCATGTACGGCGCGGACCTCGGCAACGGCCACATGTTCGTGGACCAGCGTCCCGGCCTTCATCAGTCCTTCTGGGAGACGCAGCGACCGGTGCCGGGCCGGGAGTGGTATGCCGACCGCATCGTCGAGACCCATGGCGACGGCGCGGCCGAGGTTCTGGAGATGGCTCCGGGCTCGATGATCAACCTGTCGATCTTCCCCAACTTGCTCATCAAGGGCAACCATCTCGAGACGGTGGATCCCGTCAGCGTCGGCGAGACCCGGCTGCACACCTGGGTGGCCGCCGCCGAGGGCGCGCCCGACGAGGTGAACGTGCTGCGCATGCGGATAGCGGAGGATTTTCCCAGCCTCGGAAACCCCGACGACCTCGAGATATTCGAGCGCTGCCAGGAGGGACTGGCCATACCTGAGGTCGAGTGGGTGGACATGAGCAAGGGGCTCGGGCACCCGGCCGAGGAAGTGGCGGCCGACGGTGTGAGGCGGGCGCCGGTGACCCACGAGGGACCGATGCGGGGCTATCTGCGGGCCTGGCTGGAGCTGATGTCGACCGACGCGAAGCTCACGACGGCCCGCGCCGGCGAGACCAGCTTCGAGAAGGCCGCATGACGCCTCCCGGGCAGGTCATGCAGGAAGTGGTCGTGCCGCGATGCGAGGGCCGGGCCGTGGAAGTTCGGGCCGGACAGGTGCTCCGGATCGTGGCGCTTGACGGTCCCCAGGTGGCCGACTCGACCTTTCTGGCCCTCGACAACCCTCGCGAGGGCTACCACGCAGGCCAGACCGTGGCGCTCAACATGCTGGCCGGAACCGGAACCATGCGGCGCGTCACGACACTGTGGTCGCGCCCGCCCTACGAGCGGCCCATGATGACCGTCATCGACGACCCGGTGGGTGTTCATTTCGCTTGGAACGGTGGCCGCTGCTCAGCGGGCGTCTACAACATCCGCGACGGCATCGAGTCGGGTCACCGGACGTGCCAGGGCAACCTGGAGGAGGCGGTGAGACCTTGGGGGGTGGACCCCGATCTGATACCGGACGTATTCAACGTCTTCATGTACACCGACGTGGAGGACGAGCAGCGTCTCGTGTTCCGGGAGTCGCCCGCGGCTGCCGGCGACTACATCGACCTGAGAGCCGAGATCGACGTGCTGGCCGCGGTGTCGGCCTGTCCCAGCGAGACGTCGGCGTCCAATGGCGGAGAGCCGAAGCGAATAGGCCTCGAAGTTCGGGAAGGGAAGTAACTGTGATGGTGAGGATGCTTCGCAAGGCCCAGGTCGACTCCAGCGACGTGGCCCGGGTGCGCGCGTGGATAGAGCGCTACACCGGCTATATGGCTGCGGCCGACCCCGAGCAGGTGACGGTCACCTCGTGGATGGAGGCCTACGGCTCCTACGGCAAGGTGTACTGGATGATCGACGCCCCGAGCCTGGCCGTGCTCGACGAGTTCCTGGAGCGGCTGCCGGCCGAGGAGGGATACCAGGAGATCCTCAAGGCGGGCAGTGAGCTGTTCGTCTCCGGCCAGACCAGCGACCTGCTGCTGAAAGAGGTCTGAATCCGTGACCGGCCGGGCCGGCGCCTCGCCGCGCCGGGGTACCGCACGACCTCTGTTGCCCTTCCAGTTGCTCATGGGGGTGACCGCCGGGGGCATCGGCGGGATCGTCACCGTGCTGGGCGAATTGCGCGACGAGCTGGGATTCAGCGGCGCCGGGATCGGCGTCATGGTGGCCAGTGGATTCGTGGCCGCCTTCGTGGCGCAGATCACCCTGGCCCGGCTGGCCGACGCAGGCCATTCCCGGATGATGGCCACTGCGGGGATCGCGCTCAGCGCAGCGGCCATGGTGGTGATGGTCTTCGCCGAGGGTCTGTCCGTCTGGATACTGAGCCGGGCGGCTCTGGGTTTCGCCGGAGGGCTGATCCTTCCCGGGATGCGCCGGGCTGCCTCTGTGCTTGATCCGCTCAAGGCCGGCGAGAACCTTGGACGGATGGTGGTGGCCGAGACCACCGGTTTCATCTTCGGCCCCACTCTCACCGCCCTCCTAGTGTGGGCGGGCGGGATCCGCGTGCCTTTCGCCGTGTTCGCTGCCGCCATGCTGCTGTTCCTGCCGGTGGCGATGAGACTGCCCCCCGACCGCGGCCTTCTCGACGTCTCGGGACGGGCGACATCCCTCGATCTCCTGAAGGTAAGGCGCCTTCAGGGCGCGCTGATCATTGTCGGCGGCTACTTCATGATGATCGGCGCCTGGGAGGCCGTACTCCCGGTGATGTTCGCCGACCGGGGCGCGGGCGCCATCATGACCGGCCTCACGTTCACCATGGTGGCGCTGCCGATCATGATGGTGGGCACTCGGGCCGGCCGGCTGGCCGATCGTGTGGGGCCGGTGCGGGTGACGATGGCCGGGCTCGTCGCCGTGAGCTTGGCCACGATGACCTTCGGCGTAATTCCGGGCGTCATCCCCATAGCGGGGGCGATGACGCTGGTGGGCTTCGCGGATGGCTACGGCTTCACCGCAGCCCACGTGGTGGTGGCTCGGGCCGTGCCCCAGCAGCGCCAGGCCGCCGCCCTGGGCCTCATGGGCGCGGCCGAGGTGGCGGGAGCGGCGGTGGCAGCCCTCCCCGCGGCCTGGATGTACGACAGCTTCGGGTCCGGGCCGACCTGGGCTGCTGTCGGTCTGGCGGTGCTGGTGCTGGTGGTGGCGGGATGGCTCCGTATCAGGGGAACTGTGCCCGCCTCCGGCCCGGACGCACCGGCGCCGCGGCCGCACTGACACAGGCGCTTTATCCGGGTTACCCGCGGCGCGGCTGGGCTAGTGTGCGCCGCGGTGTATTCGTCGCTGGCTCGATCCTGCTTCCGCCATCCGTGGCGCGGTGTTGTCGTCTGGCTCGTCGTCTTGTTCCTGGCCCTGGGTGCTTCCCAGCGTCTCGGGGAGGCCTACAGCGGCGATCTGGCTATCTCGGGCACCGAGAGCCACGACGGGAACGACATTTTGAAGCGGCACTTCTCAGGGGCCGGCGCCGGCCCCGCCGGGACGATTGTGTTCCGGGCCGAGCAGGGGGTCGACGATCCCGAGGTGAGATCCGCGATGGGCGAGTTGTTCGCTCGGGTGAAGGCCCTTGAGGACACGGACGTCATCACGCCCTATGACCCGTTCGTCGGAGCGCTGCGGATAGCTCGGGAAGGGAACGAAGCCGGCCGGATCGCCTACGCCGATGTGAGCCTCCCGCCCGGGACGAGCGGCACCGAGGCTCAGGACATGGGCCGGACCATCGAGGGTCTGATCGAGGAGCTGGACCTGAACTCCATCGAGGGCCTGGACGTGGAGGTCGGCGGGATCTGGTTCGCCGAGTTGCGGCCGCCCGAGTCGGAGGCGATCGGACTCGCGTTCGCCGTCTTCGTCCTGATCGCAGTGCTGGGTTCGGTGATGGCCATGGGGGCCACGGTGGCTGCGGCTCTGGTGACCGTCGGGATCGGCGCGGCTTCCATCATCGTCTTCAGCAACTTCATGACGGTGCCGGACTTCGCGCCGGCCATCGGCCTGATGATCGGGCTGGGCGTCGGCATCGACTACGCCCTGTTCATAATCACCCGCTACCGGGACGCTCTGGGCGAGGGCCATGGGCGCGAGCAGGCCTTGGTGGTGGCACTCGACTCTGCAGGCCGGTCTGTCATTTTCGCGGGAGCGACGGTCGTCGTGTCGCTGCTGGGAATGCTGTTCATCGGGATCCCGTTCGTGACCGGCTTCGGTGTGGCGGCCGCGGCCACGGTGGCGGTCGTCATGGTCGGCTCGGTGACGTTGCTGCCTTCGCTCATCGCGCTGCTCGGTGAGCGGATCACCACCACCCGGGTGCGGGGCATCATCGCCGCGGTGCTGTTGAGCGTGGCCCTCTTCGGCTTCGGTGCCGGGATAGAGCCGCTGCTCGGGGCTCTGCCGGTGGCGGTGATCGTGCTGGTGGCAGGAATGTTCGGCCGGGACCGGAACCCGCTGCGGCGCAAGTTGCGGCCGCGCCGTGAGCGGCCGGTGCGGGAGACCGGCTGGTACCGGCTCAGCCGGGCGGTGCAAGCCCGACCGTGGGCGTTCGCGATCGGCGGCACGCTGCTGCTGCTTCTGCTGGCTGCTCCGGTGCTTGTGCTGCGCTTCGGCTTCGCCGACGAGAGCAACTACGGCCCCGAGACCACCACCCGCCAGGCCTACGACCTACTCGTCGACGGCTTCGGGGCGGGCGCCAACGGTCCGCTGGTGGTAGTGGCCGAGGTGTCGGGAGCCTCCCAGATGACCGAGCTGAACCGCGTGGTGCAGGCCATGGCGGCCACCGACGGTGTCAGCTTCGTCAGCCCGCCGATCCCCAACAGCCCGATAGCACCGACGGCTGCCGCCATCGAGGTGCGACCCACCACCGGACCGCAGGCCGCCGAGACCGAGGCCCTCGTCAAGCACCTGCGCGACACGGTGATCCCCGCGGCGACGGCAGGGACCGATCTCGATCCGGTGATCACCGGGCTGGTCGCGGTGAAGGCGGACGTGAGCGACTTCCTGAAGTCGCGCACCGCGGTGTTCTTCGTGGCGGTGCTGGGCGCTTCCTTCCTGTTGTTGATGGCCGTGTTCCGTTCGCTGGTGGTGCCGCTCAAGGCGGTCATCATGAACATGCTGTCGATCGGCGCCGCTTACGGGGTGCTGGTGGCCGTGTTCCAGTGGGGCTGGTTCGGCGGTCTCATAGGGATCGAACCGGGCCCGATCGAGCCGTTCATGCCGATGATGCTGTTCGCGGTGCTGTTCGGGCTGTCGATGGACTACGAGGTCTTCCTGCTGTCGCGCATGAAGGAGGAGTACGAGCGCACCGGCGACGCGGTGAACTCCGTCGCCGACGGCCTGGCCGCCACCGCTCGGGTGATTACCGCGGCTGCATTGATCATGGTGTTCGTGTTCGGCAGCTTCGTGCTCGAGGACCAGCGCGCCATCAAGATGTTCGGGCTAGGCCTCGCCGCCGCCGTCGCGGCCGACGCCAGCCTGGTGCGCATGCTCATCGTGCCGTCCACCATGGAACTTCTCGGGGCCCGCAACTGGTGGCTGCCCGGATGGCTCGACCGGATCCTGCCCAACCTCAACGTGGAGGGCAGTCAGCAGGACCTGACTCCGGCGGCCGAAGCCGGGAAGTAGGCGTTGCGGAGACCGGGCCTCCGGGGACCGTCAGACGCCGGGGAAGTCCCGCTTGGGGATCATGCAGTGGACGCCCTTGATCTCGTTCACCACTTGGGTCACCTCAAAGTCGGCCGCGCAGCTCAGATAGGCGTAGGCGATGTGGCGGGGCAGACCGAGCCGGCTCTCACAGAAGCGCAGGGCCTCGCGGACCGCTTCGCGCATCGCCTCGTTCAGGTCGGCGTGGAGCCCGATCGGCATCCAGTGGTCTGCGGTCTCGCCCAGCGGGTTCTCGATCAACCCGCAGGCGCGGCGGGCCTCGGAGCCGCGCAGCAGCGACAGGCGCAGGTCGGACCGTAGCGAGCCCTCCAGAGCGGTCAGCGCCACCTCCCCGTTGCCTTGGGCGAAATGGGGATCTCCCACCGCGAAGCCGGCGCCGGGTGTCTGTACCGGCAAGTACAGGGTGGTGCCGCTCACGAGGTGCTTTATGTCGAGGTTCCCGCCATGGCGCCCCGGCGGCCGGGTGGCGACAGGTTCGGCCGTGTCAGACGCGACTCCCGTCATTCCCAGGAACGGTGCGATCGGATACCGCACGGCCCGGCCCTCGGTGTAGCGCAGCACAGCGGTTCCGTCGCCGGCATGGCCCTCCACTTCGGTGAACACCGACACGGTGCCGCCGGGCGCGCCGGGCGTGAGCGCGTCGGCCGGCGCGGTCCCGTCGGGCATCTCGCCGCCCAGCGCGCCGAGACCGTGGCGGTTCGATGTGACGCCGTAGGGCACCCGCATGGCGAAGCCCAGCATGTCGACCTTCAGTAGATCGCCCGGCTCGGCTCCTTGAACCTCGATCGGTCCGGTCACCACATGGGGGCCGTCGATTCCGAAGGTGTGGGGCACGTCGCGGGCCATCTCCACCGCGTCGGCCAGCACGTCGCGGGAAGCCACGCCCCGGGTACCGAAGAAGGCGGTCGGATCGCGGCCCTGGTCCTCGAGGATCCCCTCGTGCGACAGGGTGTCGACCGTGATCACCGCGCCATCGGCCACCGACAGCACGGGTCCGGTGAGCCGGTTCGGCCACCAGCCCCACCGGCACGTCTCCGGGGTGACCGGTAGGTAGTGCTCGCCGTCGATACGGCCCTGGCCCGGATTCAGGATCAAGGTGGTGGCTCCACGCTGCTCACCCGCTGATTCTCGCGCGAGCCTCGCCGCCTATGCTCGGTCGCGATGGGGGCCGAGATGGCCGAGACTGCGCCGGCGGCTCGCACGACGTTGCTGGTATCCGGCGGCGACGTCGTGACCATGAACACGGCCCGGGAGGTGCTGGTCGGGGGTGCGGTTGCGGTTGCCGGCGATGTGATCGCCGCGGTCGGCTCCAGCACCGAGCTGGCCGGCCGCTATCCCGAGGCCGAGGTGATCGACGCCACCGGGTGTGTGGTCACGCCGGGAATGGTCAACGCCCACCAGCACCTGACGGGTGATCCCCTCATCCGCAGCTGCATTCCCGACCTGCTGCCCCCGGGCGCCTCGATCTTCGAATGGTCGGTGCCCGCTCACGGGGCCCACACCGGCGACGACGACGAGCTCTCGGCGGTGCTGTCCTCGGTGGAGAACCTCACCAACGGCGTGACCACGGTGGTGGAAGCGGGCACAGTGGCCAACCCGTACCGGGCTGCGGCCGGGATGCGCCGGGCCGGCATCCGCGGCACGATGGGCACCTGGGGATGGGACATCGAGGAGGGTCCCTTCACCGCGCCGGCGACCGAGGTGCTCGAACGCCAGCGCGAGGTGGTCGACGCGCTGGGATCCGGGGGACTCGTCGAGGGGTGGGTGACCCTGGTCGGTCATGATCTCGCTTCTGACGAACTGCTGGCCGGGTCTGCGGATCTGGCCCGGGATCGGGGCACCGGCCTCACCATGCACATGTCGCCCACGTCCTCGGATCCCGAGCGGTACCTGGCCCGCACGGGGCGCCGACCGCTGGCTCACCTCGACGCGCTGGGCGTGCTCGGACCCCACCTGCTGGTGGCCCACGGCGTGTGGCTGGACGACTCCGAGGTGGAGTTGGTGCTGGCCACGTCGACGGCTCTCGCCTACTGCCCGTGGGCCTATCTGCGCCTAGGCCAGGGCGTGGCCGGCCAGGGCCGCCACGCCGAGATCGTGGAGCGGGGTGGGCGAGTGGCGCTGGGCTGCGACGCCTCCAACGCGGGTGACACCTCCGACATCCTGAGGGCGGCTGCCCTGACTGCGGGCCTGGCCCGCGACACCCGTGTCGATCCTGAGCGCTTCGGAGCTCACACCGCCTTCGAACTGGCCACCATTGAGGGCGCGGCCGCGATCGGCATGGATGACCGGATCGGCAGCTTGGAGACCGGCAAACAGGCCGACATCGTGGTGCACGACACCACCTCAGTGGCCTGGAACCCGCGGGGCGAGACAGTTCTGCAGCTGGTGTGGGGCACCGATGGGCGCTCCGTGCGCGATGTAGTGGTCGCCGGCCGGCCGGTGGTGCGCGACGGCGCTTGCGTCACTGTCGACCTGGTCGCACTGCATGCTGAGGCCGCTGAGGCGCAGCGTTCGCTGCTGGCGAGAGCCGGTCTGGAGATACCGCAGCGATGGCCCCACATCCCGTGTCCCTAACCTGTACTGGAGCGAATTAGGGAGCATCATGCAGGTTGCCGTCGTCACCGGGCCGGGAGCAGTCGAGCTTCGCGACGAGCCCCGCCCCCGCGCCGGCCCCGACGACGTGCTGGTCGAGGTGGGCACCTGCGGACTATGCACCATGGAGCGGCGCCTGTTCGACGGCACGAAGCCGATATACCCGGTGGCTCCGGGGCACGAGGCCGCAGGCCGGGTGGTTGAGGCCGGGGATGCAGTGGCGTCGCTTCCCGGGGCTCCGCAGGTGGGTGATCTGGTCACCATGGACCTGTTGACCCGCTGCGGCACCTGCCACATGTGCCGCCGGGGCCGCAGCGCCCTGTGCAAACGGCCCCAGGGCGGGAAGCTCAGCGACGGCACCGTCTCGATGGGCGCCGGTCTGGCCGAGGTCGTCAGGGTGGCTGCGGCCCAGACCTACAGGGTCGGCGAGATCCCGGTCGAGCACGCCGCCATGGGCGAGCCGCTGGCCTGCGTGGTGCACTCCGTACGGTTGGGCGGCTTCCGGGCCGGCGACCGGGTAGCGGTCATCGGCGCGGGCTACATGGGCAGGCTCCACTTGGCTCTGTGCCGGGCCTGGGGGGCGTCGTGCGTCGGCATGGTTGATGTGAGTGCGGAGCGCCGGTCTGAGGCGGTCGATGCAGGGGCTGACTGGGTGGCCGGGCCGGACGACTTGACCGGGTGGCTGGGCCAGCACGATGTCGTGTTCGTGACCGCCGGAACCCCGGGCGCGGTGGAGTTGGCCCTCGATCTGTGCGACGACGCGGGCGCAGTGGTCCTCTACGGCGCCTTCCCCAAGGACGTGATGGCGTCGGTCGGTGCGGACCGCATCCATCACCACGAGCTGTCGATCATCGGGGTGTTCAGCCAGGAGCCGGAGGACTGGCGGACGGCCGCCGGCCTGCTGTCCTCGGGCGCGCTGGCCGCTGACCTCGACCGGCTGGTGACCGCCCGCTACCGCTTGGACGAGGTCGCCGACGCCATGACGCTGGCTGTGTCGCAGCCCGTCTACCGGGTGATGGTGGGGTGAGACGACCCTCTGGCTGAGATGGAGGACTCTCTGCGGTGAGCTCGGTCGTCTTGGGTGTCGATCTTGGAACCGGCGGAGCTCGCGCGGTTGCACTGGCTCGCAGCGGGAGTGTGAGGCTGTGGATGTACGAGCCGTTCGCGGGGGCCGACTCCTGGCCGGCGGGGCGGGCCGCTCCCGCCGCCTGGCTCGACGGCCTGGGCCGGCTCCTGGCCAGGGTGGACGAGGCTGGCCTACCGGTTGCAGCCGTGGGGGTGGGCGGTCAGAGCCCCACCACCGTCCCGCTGCTCCACGACCAGAGCAGGGATCCCGTCGGGTGGGCCGCGACCTGCCGGCATCCGGCCGGCATCGGCTTGGACCGAACCGGGCAGCACCTCGCCCAACTTGAGTTCCTCAGCCACGAGGCGGGCCGCCCGCTGGCCGGCGCGCAGATCTGGGACTGGGCGCTGCGCTGCCTGGGCGCGGGGGATATCCAGGGACTGTGGCCCGGCGAGGAGGCCATCGCGGGATACGGCGAGCGGGTCGAGGTTGGGGCCATCATCGGGCATTGCGACGGGTCGCTGGGCCTGCGCGCCGGCACGCCTCTGGTGAGCGCGTCCAACGACGCGTACATGAGCTTCTGGGCGGGTGGACTCGGCACTCCCCGCCGGGGCCACGACCCCGGAGGGCGCACCGGGGGGCTGGGCGTGGCGGTGGACGCAGCACAGCGCCCCGTCGAGATACCCGGCTACTTCAGCCCGGTGGCCGGGGTCGAGGTGGTCGGCGGCCCAACCAACGGGCACGGGCAGCTGCTGGAGTGGTGGTCGGCCACGTCGGGTCGATCCATCGAGGAACTGCTGACGCTGGCCGGGAGCGTCGAGCCGGGCGCGGGTGGCCTTCTGGTGCTGCCCTATCACGACGGTGAGCGAGCGCCCCGGTGGGAGTCCCGCCTGCGGGGCGAGATCCACGGCCTGACATTCGACACCGGCGCGGCCGAGATCGCCCGGGCCGTGCTGGAGGCCGCCGGTTACGGCCTGCGGCATGTACACGAGGAGCTCCGGAGTGCCGGAGTGGAAATGGACGTGATGTGCTGTGGCGGCTCGCCCGCGCTCAGCCGCCTGTGGTGCTCGATCAAGGCGTCGGTGCTGGAGGTGGCTGTAGACATGCCCGAGCGGCCCGAGCAGCTGTCGGCCCACGGCTGCGCGCTGGCCGCGGGCGCGGCGCTGGACTGGTGGGAGGGTGTCGGGGCGGCCAGCATGGACTCCTGGCCGCTGGCCGACATGACCCGGATCGAGCCCGGGCCCGACGAGGCCTACCAGGCCAACTACGAGCGGTTCGTGGAGCTCGGTGACGCCGCTGTCGCCCGGTTGGACCGGCCGGTCTAGCGTGGCGTCAGGCATCGACTGCCATCCATCGACCGTCATTAAGGAGCGACCGGCATGGTTAACCCTCTCATCTTCGTGGATCTGCCCACCCCCGACCCGGAGGCGACCTCGCAGTTCTACGAGAAGCTGTTCGACTGGAAATACAAGCGGCGCCCGGCCGGCGAGTTCCACGAGGTGCTGCCGGGGGTCAAGCCCAACCTCGGGATCCACCTCGAGACCGAGCCGGTGACCGGGCCCGTGCCCCGCATCTACGTCATGGTCGACGACCCGCCGGCCAAGCTCGCCGCCGCCATTGAGATGGGCGCCACCAAGATGTGGGACGAGTACTACTGGGAGGAATTCGACGCCCGCCACGCCGCTTTCCGCGACCCGTGGGGCGCCGAGGTGGTGCTGTGGCGCAACAAGGGCACCTACGTGCCCGGATCGGCCTCCGAGAAGAACGCCTGATTGACCTCGGGGCAGATCAGCCCAGGACCTGCTCCACCGAGAACTCGACGTTGTTGCCGTCGGGATCCTTGATCAGGCAGATGTAGCCCACATCGGGGTTGCGGTACATCGGTCCGAGCACGAGGCAGCCGTCCTCGGCGGCCAGGCGCGCGACCTCGTCCACCTCGTCCCGGGTGTCCAGCGAGATGCCGAGGTGGGCAATGGAGGTGAGGAAGCCGTACTCCTCGACGATGTCGCCGGTGATCTGCTTGGGCAGGGCGCCCTCCATGAGCACAATCACGAAGCGGGCCGCCCCCGGGGTGGTGATGTCGCGCTCGTTGGCCAGCCACGCGGTTCGCATCTTGGTCTCGTCGTCATGGCGCTCTGAGATCTTCACCAGGGTGGTGAACTTCTCGTAGAAGGCAAGGGTGTCGTCGAGGCTGCGCACGGGCAGCGCGATGTGGGTGAGCAGCGACGGCGGCGGCTTGTCCGCGGGCACCGTGGCGGGAGGCGAAGCGGTATCAGTCATGTCAACCCCCTATGGCGGCGACACTACCCCTGAACTTCGGCTGGAACCTCGCCGGGCGGACTTGGTCCGGCTCTCTTGCCGGGCGTACCGTCCGGCCAGCAGCTCGTGAGTTCAGGAGGAATCCAATGTCAGCACCCAATCTGGGCAGCATTCTCGTGGGATCGTCACAGGTCGACGCCATGAAGGACTGGTACCGGGCCTGCTTCGGGCCCGACGAGAACGAGATGGGAGCGTTCGTGTTCGGCGGGGTCCAGCTCTTCATCGAGGAGCACAGCGAGGTGTCGGGACCCAACGAGAACGGGCATCGCATCATCCTCAACCTCGACGTGGGCGACTGCCGCGGCCTGGAGGCGCATCTCAACTCCCACGGCGCGACGTGGGTGCGTGAGGTCGAGCAAATGCCCTTCGGGCTCATCGGCACGGTCGCCGATCCCGACGGCAACATGCTGCAGATCATCGAGTGGGGCGCCACCCCCGACGAGGGCCACGGCTGACGCAACACTTGACGGCAGCGCTCGCCGCCAGCCAGCCGACAACAGAGACCCCACAACCATGAAGGCGATGCTGTACCACGCTTCGGGCGGACCCGAGGTGCTGGAGTACACCGATGTCGACGACCCGATTCCCGGCGATGGCGACGTGGTGGTGGAGGTGGTGGCCACCGCGCTCAACCGGCTCGACCTGCTCCAGCGCAACGGCTGGTACCACATGCCGGGGTTCACCTTCCCCCACATCGCCGGAATGGACATCGCTGGGGTGGTGGCCGAGGTGGGGGCAGCAGTCAGCGAGTGGCAGCCCGGCGACCGGGTGGTAGTCGACCCTTCCATGGCCGGCGTGCCCGACAACTCCAAGCTTGCGGGCATGGGCGATCTGTACGGCGAGCTCGGCATCCTGGGCGCCACCCTCGACGGCGGCTATGCCACCAAGTGCCTGGTACCGGCCTCGCACTGCTACCGGGTGCCCGACCATGTGTCGCTGGAGCAGGCGGCCACCTTCCCAACGGTGTGGCTCACCGCCGGCCACGCGCTGTTCTACACGGGCGGTCTAGTTGAGGGCGAGACGGTGATGATCCACGCGGCCGGATCGGGAGTGTCGGTGGCCGGGATCCAGCTTGCCAAGCACGCCGGCGCCACTGTGCTGGCCACCGCCGGGACCGACGCCAAGTGTGAGCTGGCCTCCGAGATCGGCGCCGACCACGTGCTCAACAACCGCACCGGTGACGTGACCGGCTGGGCCATGGAGGTGACCGGCGGCCGCGGCGTGGACATGGTGTTCGACCATGTGGGCACCGCCCTGTTCACCCAGTCGCTGTTCGCGATGGGCATCGGGGGCCGGCTGGTCAACTGCGGCAACGCCTCGGGCGACACAGCCACCATCGGGTCGCTCGGCCACCTGTTCCACAACGGTCTGCGGATCATCGGCTCGGATCCGTACCGGCCCGACGAGATGGCGCCGCTGTGGGACACCTTCTGCGAAGGCGTCGGCTCGGGTGAGTTCACCGCGGTGATCGACTCGGAGTTCCCGCTGTCGGAGGCGGCCGCCGCCCAGCAGAAGATGCTGGAGAGCGACTTCTTCGGAAAGATCCTCCTGCGCCCCTAGCAGCCGCTCCCCCCAAGATCTCGGGATGGTTTCGTGCCCTGGAGACCCAGGAATCGCACCAAGATTCCGGCCGGAGCCGCCAATCCCCGGAGTCAGGACGCCGCGCCAGCCAGGTCCAGGGCGGCGTGCAGGAGGACCTCGGCGCCGCGGCCGGCGGCGTCGGGCTCGATCGACTCGGCCTCGTTGTGTGAGAGGCCGTCCTCGCAGGGAACGAAGATCATGCCGGTGGGTGCCTTGAGGGCCACGTGGCAGGCGTCGTGGCCCGCGCCTGAGCCGATCCGCTCGTAGGCGAAGCCGCAGCGCTGCGCGGCCGACTCCACGGCGCGCACGCACTCGTCGTCAAACACGACCGGGGCGCAGTCGTTGATGATGTCCACCTGGTGGTGGCATCCGTGCTCGGTGGCTGCACCGGCTACCAGGTTGCGCAGCGTGGTCTCCATGTCGTCGAGCGCGTCGGCGTCGGGATGGCGCAGGTCGATGGTGAAAGAGATCTTGGCCGGCACCGTGTTGGGCGACACCGGCTCGGATTGGAACTGGGCCGGCGTCACCCGGATCGCCGGGAAGTAGGCCGCGGCCATCTCGTAAAGGCCGCTAAGGATCATGGCCAGGGGCCGAGCCGGGTCGTGGCGGCGATCCATCGGCGTGGTGCCGGCATGGGCGGGGAAGCCGTCGAGGGTGACCGTGAACCAGCGGATCCCCTGCACACCGGTCACGACGCCGATCGACGACCCGCTGGCCTCCAGGATCGGGCCCTGCTCGATGTGCAGTTCCAGGTAGGCCCGCAGCGGCTTGCCGAGCGGCGCGGTGCCGCCCCACCCGAGGCGGTCGAGCTCGTCGCCGACGCTGATCCCGGAACGGTCGGTGATGGCCCGTACGTCGTCGAGGGCCAGCGCGCCGGCCCACACCGCCGAGCCCATCATCGACACCGGGAAGCGGGATCCCTCCTCGTTGGTCCACACCGCCACCTCGACCGGCGCCTGGGTCTCGACAGCGTGGTCGTTGAGCGCCTCGACCACCTCGAACCCGCCCAGAACCCCGTACACCCCGTCGAAGCGCCCGCCGGTGGGCTGGGTATCGAGGTGGCTGCCCAGGACCACCGGCAGGGCATCGGGGTCGGCGCCTGGCCGGCGGGCGAACAGGTTGCCCACCCCGTCGAGTTCGATGGAGCAGCCGGCACCCTCGGCCCAGCCGATGAACAGATCGCGGCCAGCCTTGTCGTCGTCGGACAGCGCCTGCCGGTTCGAGCCTCCCGCCGGGGTAGCCCCCACCTCGGCCATGTCGATCAACCGCGACCAAAGCCGTTCCGGGTTGGTGTGCACTTCCCTCATGCATCCGATTCTCCCATGTCATCAAGAAAATGCCGCGATCAGCGCGTCCGGGCTGGGATCGTGACCGAGCCGAGACCCGTCGTCGCTGGTAGGCGAAACTAGCTACTACCCATATGGACGAGCTTCTCCTACGGTTTGCGCGGCGATACCGCGTTCCAGCGGTGGCCGCATGCGTGGTTCCTGCTGAAGGCCCTGTCGACGTGCATGTGGTCGGTGTCCGTCGGCGGGGCAGTCAGGATGGCGCGTTGGCGTCGGATCGATGGCACATCGGCTCGTGCACCAAGACGTTCACCGCCGTCTTATGGGCCTGCCTGGTCGAGCGCGGTCAGGCTGAATGGGACATGCCGCTGGTGGAGGCTCTGGCTGACCTCGGCAGCGACATTCACGGTGATTGGGCTGACCAGACCGTTGACTCGGTGCTCTGGCATCACGCGGGTATCAGTGCAAATCTCAGCTCGCACCAGATGGATCAAGCTTGGGAGGACTCTCGGCCGCTGGACGTCCAGCGCACCGACGCCGCCCGACGGGCGCTCTGGGCGCGACCGGATGAGCCCGGTCAGTTCCGCTACTCGAACCTGGGTTACATCGTCGTGGGTGCGGCCATCGATCGGCTGGCAGGAACGACATTCGAGCAGGCGTTGGACGCCCACGTGCTGGCCCCTCTGGGCATCGAGACTGCCGGTTTCGGCCCGCCCGGAGAGGTATGGGGTCATCCGGCGCGGTTCCGTCTTGGCGGTCTCGGCCTCCTTGCCGGACCGCCGGCAGATCCCTCCGATCCCAGGAGCGACAACCCCGCGGTGCTGTCGGCTGCCGGCACGATGCACATCACCATGGCCGACTGGGCCAAGTTCGTGCGGGTCTTTCTCCTTGGAGGCTCGGACCTGCTGAATGAAGCCGCGGTTGATCGCCTCTTGCTGACGCCCCATGACGGGAGGTACGGGATGGCTATGGGCTGGAGAGGGATCGGCTCCCTGCCGGGTGTCGGATACGCGATGCAGGGTTCCAACACGATGTGGTCGGCTACCGCCCTCCTTGACGACCGCCGCCGGAGGGCCGTGCTGGTCGCCTGCAACGACGGCCGGAACCGCGTCCTGAACAGCTCCGCCCGGCTGGCTGCCACCCTCCTCACCGGTTCGCAGTGAGAATCCGACACCGGATGAGTTCGACTCCGGCGATCAGGAGCGACGAACATAGGGGCTGATGTCTGCCGAACCTCGCGACGCGCCCTATCCGGAGTTGAAGAAGACCCACACGATGGCCCATGTGGGCCGGCCGTTCACAGACTTCAAGCCGCCCGCGGCCGCGCCGGTGTGGGCGGTGATCGAGGGATTAGGCCGCTACCACGTGCTGCTGGCCGCGCTGGAACTCGGGGTGTTCGAGGCTCTGGACGAAGGTCCGGACGCTGGCATGACGGCGGAGGAACTGGCCGGGCGGCTGGACCTGCCGGAACTGCACCTTGAGGCGCTGCTGGACTCGGTGGTGGCCCTCGGCCTGCTCGACCGGGTGGTGGACCACTTCAAGCTCAACGACGCTGCCCGCCGCTACCTGCTCGTCGACGGGGCCGCCTCGATGGCGGGGCTGATCCCGGTGGCGCCCGGCCCGCACGAGAACTGGACTCGCCTGGCCGACACAGTGCGCTCGGGTCGGCCCGCCACCCCCATCGACGACTACCCCGCCGCCTTCTACGTGCCGCTGGTGGAGGGCACCTTCACCACCATGTGGCGCTGCG
>VXWX01000116.1 GCA_009835735.1 Acidimicrobiaceae bacterium | reverse complement strand
GCTTCGGCTGCCAGCGCAGCGGCGACGTCATCACCTTCGTGCAGGAGATCGAGGGACTCGACTTCGCGGGCGCGGTCGAAATGCTGGCCGGGCGGGCCGGGATACGGGTGCAGTACACCAGCCGGGACGAGAGCGCGGCCCGGAGCCGCCGGCGGAGGCTGCTGGAGGCAGTGGCCAAGGCCAGGGACTTCTACCACCAGAGGCTGCTCGACGGGCGCGACGCAGGATCGGCCCGGCAGTATCTCAGATCCCGTGGCTACGACGGCGACCTCGTGCGCCGCTGGAAGATCGGGTGGGCGCCCGACGGATGGGACCATCTGGCCAAGCATCTGAGGCTCACCGACGACGACCTGCGCGACTCCGGGCTCGGGTTCGTGAACCGGGGCGGGCGCCAGCAGGACTTCTTCCGCGGCCGGATCCTGTTCCCCATCAGCGACGAGCGGGGTGATCCGGTCGGCTTCGGGGGCCGGATCATGCCGGGCGCCGACGGCCCCAAGTACCTGAACACCTCGACCGACGCCAAGACCTACGACAAGAGCCGGGTCCTGTACGGGCTGCACGAGCACCGCAAGCAGATTGTCAAGGCGGGCCAGGCGGTGGTGTGCGAGGGCTACACCGACGTCATCGGATGCGCTGAGGCCGGCATCGAGCTGGCCGTGGCCACCTGCGGCACCGCCCTCACCGAGGAGCATGTGCGGCTGCTGAAGCGGTTCTCGGCCAGCCGGCTGGTGCTGGCCTTCGACGCCGACGCGGCGGGCGCAGCCGCGGCGGGGCGGGTCTACGCCTGGGAGCGCCAGTTCGAGCTGGAGGTGCTGGTAGCCGACCTGCCCCCCGGCAAGGATCCCGGCGACCTTGGCCGCTCCGAGCCGGAAGCTCTCCATCGGGCCATCGAAGGAGCGATCCCGTTCCTGCAGTTCAGGGTGGACCGGGCCCTGGCCGGTGCCGACCTGTCCACCATCGAGAGCCGGGCCCGGTCGGCCGAGCGGGCCGTGGCCGTGGTCAACGAGCACCCCGACCCGATGGTGCGCGACCCCCACGTGATCGAGATCGCCGACCGCTGCCATGTGGATCCCGACCATCTGCGCCGCTTCGCGGCCGGCGGGCCGAGCATGGCACCGGCCCGTGCCGCGGACGGAGACAGGTTCCAGGCCCCGACCGGCGAGCGCCTGACCCCCGAGGACGAGGCGCTGCAGTTGGCCATTCACCGGCCGGGTGAGGTGGCCCGCCGCTTGCACGCCACCCTGTTCGGCGATCCGGTGCACCGCGAGGCCTTCGAGGCCCTCGAGCGCACCGGGGGAGTGGTGGAGGCGTCCGACCAGCTGTCGGGGCCGGCGGCGCAGTTGCTGCACCGGCTGGCCGTCGACGCGGGCAATGCGTCCGTCGAGGACGTGCTCGCTCGTGTGGCCCGCCTCACGTCCGGCCGCGCCATGAACGACCTGCGACGCATGGCGGCCTCCGCCGACGATCCCGCCATGCGCCAGCAGTACAGCACCAGCGTCGCCTGGCTGAAGTCTCAGTCGGAGCAGCTCGATGAGCGGAACACCCGCGCCGACACGCTGGCGGTCCTGCTGCCGTGGCTGGTAGAGCATGGACGCCAATCCGAGGCGTCCGTGTCGGGGGCGCTGGTAGCCTCACAGGCTGATCCGGGGTAGCTCAACTGGCAGAGCAAGCGGCTGTTAACCGCTAGGTTGTGGGTTCGAGCCCCACCCCCGGAGCCGGAGGCTCTTGATATAATTCCAGTTCAGAAGCCATTTCTTGGCACCTGAATCGTGAATCTATCCCCCAAAATATCCTCCAGACAGGGCACTCATCAGTCGGAACTTGAGGACCTCTGAAGAACGCTAGTCGGAGAACCCGGCATCCTGGTGACCGCCGACGTCTTGCATGAAGTCAACGGCCAGTGGGATCTGCCCACTGACGACCAGCAGAATTGCCCAGTGGCGGCCAGGTGTTCCGCCCACCATTCAGTTGGACAGTGACGTCACCCCCCTTCTTGCGGAGGCGGTTTGCGCCGTCGCTGGTCGTCAATGCGGCCAGGTCGTCGAAGCGGATCATCAAAGGCGGGTCCGCGCATGCGTCGATCGTCGGCGACGAGGCCGATGGCCGCTGATGCGGTTCCGGTTCCAGCGAGGCGAGCCATTCCACGATGGCGGCGCGGGCCGAGATCATGTAGTCGGTGACGATCACCCAGTCAGCGCTCAGCCGGGCCGGGATCGTGCATTCGGCCATGATTGTGGTGCTGTGACCAAAAAGTGCCGCGATGTCGCTTTGGTACCAGGCCGGCAGCGACTCGGCGTAGATGAGCACGGCGTCGCGGGCGTAGCCGGGGGTCCAGGGCTGTTCGTGGGGGCCTTGGGCCGTGCCGAGGCGGTGCGCCTCCAAAATCGCGGCGGCAGCGCCTGCGATTCGGCCACAAGCGACACGCACCTGCGCGCGCTGTTTGGCTTCAGTCCAGACATCGGCCGGTCATTGTTGATGAGCGTACAACTCGTCGGCTGTGGCGGGTCCGCCGAAGACAACTACTGCCAGAAGTTGGCAGATGTCTGCCACATGTTGGCAGGCGATTACTCATTGAGCGCATCGACGGCTCTGTAGAAGTTAGTACGCGATCCACAGCAGTGGTCGCTGAACCAATCATGAAGGAAGGACCAGAATGAGGAGGTCATTGTGAGGAATGTCGTGACTGCGGATAGATTGCCGCGATTGATCGTGATGTTGTGCTTGGCGGGCTTGGCAGTCGGGATCGCGACTGCTTGGTTCACAGGCGAGGCTGAGGGCGAGGGTGCTGGCCCTGGGCCGGGAGCCGTCGGGCAAGTGGGTGAGAGCAGCAAGGATGCGCCACCATCGACGAGCTCACCCGGTGGCACCGGAAGCGATGAGACGCTGCCTGCGCATCTGTTGTCGGATCTTTCTGTGCCGTCGATGTGCGATGGGCTCTCACGCACAGCCGACGGCGGGATGGCGTCGTTGTTGCGTGCGCGTGGGCTTGCTGATCAGTTACCGGCCGATGTGGCTGCTGAGGTCGGCTCGATTCGTGGCTTCTATTGTTCGACTGATGTGCTAGCTGGCAAGGTCGCGATCATCTTCATCGGTGAGGATGGGTCGGGGTTTGCGTTGTCGAATGATTCCGAGTTCCTCGATGCCACTATCGCGAGCCATCGAGGGTGGGCCGACATTCCAAGCGATGACAGGCTCACTTCTGTCATCGGCCGTGTGAACGATCACGAGTCTCACACATCAGACAACGTCAACATCGAGTCTCTTCTGGAAGGAGCAGACAAGTGAACAAGCTCTGTGCCATACTGATTGCAGTAACGCTCGTCGTTGCGGTGAGCGCTCCTGCTGTAGCGGATCCGTGGACCCTTAGCGATATGAAGGTCGACGAGAGCGGATCATCGAGCTACCGGATTCGCGGTGTCATTAAGGGCAGCACCAAGTAGGACTACCACGGGTTCATAGTTCTGGTGCGTCGAGGCGGCGAGGATGGCCCCACGATCCGCAATGTGCAAAACAGTTGCAGCATGGCAGATCAGTGCGGAACCGTGGCGTACTCGGACTCGGTGAATGTTCCGCAGTCGAAGCACTACGTCTTGACCCAGCACTGCGCCACCGACGGCAGCCACCAACTCCATCCCAACGATGGCTTCGCGCAGTATGTCGGAAACGTCTGCGCGGGGAAGTTGGTCGACCTCAACACCAAACAACTCCACTGATCGCGCTCGCAGGAGACACGGGCAAGTTCCGAGCAGTTGAACTTCAGCATGTCGCGCCATGTAGTCATAGGATGCTTGATGGCGTCGCTGCTATTGGGTGGATATGGTGTGGGGATCCAGGAACGATCCCCACACCACTACGGCGTGTCGGTGGCCTCGACTGTCAGTTTGGGCGACGGCATCAAGTTGCTCAGCGCACCCGGGGCCGACTTGATTCGTGACGGGGCCGCGGGTGAGGCACCGGCTGACGTTGCACCCTGTGCTTTGGTAGTAGGCTTCTTTGGGTATGTCGCTACAGCGAGCCGACGCGGCGCCCCTATGAGTTTCTCATCGCGAACTACTGGTCGACGCCGTTGACGAGGAAACTGGCTGACCGGATCGGGCGCGCATCTCGCGACCTGCCCATGGCCTCGGCCGAAACGGCGCCCGCCGAGCGGGCCGTCGCCGAGGCCTGCCCTGGGCGTGGCAAAGCCGCAGTCGTCGCCAACGAGACCGCCTCCGAAGCCGAGCTGGACCTCCTTGAGGCCGTACAGGCTCTCGACGCGCTCGACCGTCAACGCGCGCGATGAGTGTTCGACGCATCAACACCGGCCGAGTGCACTCCGAAGGATTCTGGTTCTTCAAGACCGTCCACTTCATCGCCACCAAACAGATCAAGTTCAGTGTCGGACGCCGACGCTACGAGCAGCTTTGTGCTGAGCGCGAGCGCGATGGAGTAGCCCGCATCGGACGCCGAGACGACCGCGTCATGTGGTGGGCGCAGCCCGTCGGCGACGAACACGCCCTCTACTGGGCGACTCCCGAGATGAGCGCCCAAGACGTCGCCCTTGTGATCTGGGGACGACACAAGCGTCAAGGATCACAGCTCGACCGGCTCCGCAAACGCAAGGACCGAGGCGAGGATCCGGCACCACCCGCCCGTGAGCACATCCCCGCCGAGATCCGAGACGAGGTGTACCGCCGCGATCAGGGCCGCTGCCGATCATGCCAGCGAGAAGACGAACTCCAGTTTGATCACATCATCCCGGTGTCGAAGGGCGGAGCCACCGCCGCCGAGAACCTACAAATCCTCTGCGGACCGTGCAACCGAGCAAAAGCGGACAACATCGGATGAGCAACCAGCACCCCTGACAATGGCTGCCCACCGCGACTAACCCCCCACCCGGCAATAGGCCAAGGAAGACTGCTGGTCGGCGGCACGATTCCGGGAGGGACATTGACCTAGGCGGGGCCTACCGGAGCGGTGCCGGGCTCTGCGTGTCCGGGTAAACGGCTCACCCCGGGCACTACTTCTTGTATCAAAAGTAGGATTTGAACTGCTATTATGCTGACCGATCCTTATTTTGTTACCACTTAGAGTATGTCGAAAGATTGAAGTCGTCTGCCACCGACATCGGGCCACCGGGGGAGTCGGCCGCCGGGGGAGTCGGCCACTGGGGGGCCACCGGGGTCGGTCACCGGGGCCGTAGTTGGGACCACCAAGGCTTTCGCGGGGCTGTGGGCGTTCGCCCATAGGCTGGACCGCACCTGCACGGACACCCACCTTCCACCAGTGGGGGAGCTGGCGGGACTGCTGGAGCGGGCCGGCACCAGACCAGGAAGATCCCCGAGCCACGCGTGCCACCAACCGCCAGGCACAGCGGTTCTGCGAGCATCGCAGTGCCGGAACTGAGGCCCAACCACTTCCGATAGCGCGGCAGCCCCTACAGCTGGGAGATTTAGCCCGCGGACCTGTTCACAGCCAGGATGCTGTTTCACCAACTGAGTGGTCGTTGTGCCAGCGGACCGTTCTCGGCTCACGCAGTCCCGCCGCCAATGCCGCTACATCTCTCATTCCATCCACGATCAAGGAGCCTCGCTGGCTTCATCGTGCAGCCCGTAGGAGTGGACTGTTGATCGGCGATCCGGCCTAGGGCCGCTGCGCGGCGGCCCGTTGGAGCTGGAGACTCTGGCCCGAGGCAGCCTGCTAGCTAGCGGCCTGCGGCCGGGTGGGCTCAGTCCGGTGCGGGGGTCTGTTCGACGGTGATTGAGGGCACGGTACGTCGTGCGACGCCAGCCCCGCCCATTGGACCGTCCGGCTTATGCAGGCCGATGATCGACTCAGTGACGCCCAGCCCGGCGTTGTCGGTGTTGTCGAACACCACGTACGGGCCGACCCCGGGCTCGACGGCAGCTGGCGGGTCACCGCCTCCCTGACCGTGCCCGTCACGAGGTTCTGGATCCTGGTGATCGTGGGGGGCGTGCTCGGCGGCCTGAGCGTCCTGTTGTCCCGCACCCGGCTGGGGAAGGGAATACGTGCCGCGGCCCAGAACCGACAGGCGGCCCGCATCGTGGGCATCGACGTTTCCAAGGTGTGCGTGATCGTCTTCGCGCTCTGCATCGGCATCACCGGCGCGGTGGGTGCGCTGGTCAGCCCCGTGCTGGCCGTCCAGCCCTTCCAGGGGCCGCCGCTGACGTTGAAGGCGTTCGCTATCACCGCCATGGCCGGCCTCGGGTCGATACGGGGGGCGCTGGGCGGCGCGATGGTGCTGGGCCTCGTCGAAGCGGGGTTGGCCGTCTACGTCGAGGGGGTGGGCACCGATCTGGCCGTGGTGGCGTCGTTGGTCATTCTGGTGGCTGCTGTGGTGCTGCGGCCCCAGGGCCTCTTCGGCGGCGTCAGGCCGGTGGACGCGCTGGCGGCATGACGTGGAAGAACGTGATCTTGTTGGTGTGCTCTGAGGAGATGTGGCTAGGGTGAGCAGGTGGGCAGCGGCTCGTTGAAGGTGGGTGTTCGAGTCTCGGCAGCGATGCCGGTGGCCGTCCAATGCAGGTCGATCAGCATGCACCGGTAGTCTGCTGCGGCTGGGGTGTCGATCACGGAGCGCTCGCCGTATGCCACCGTCACCATGATGAGGTCTACGGAGTCGTCGGTGTCTCCGATGTCAGTGCCCGAACCGCCCCGAACCACAGAGTTCGTAGTTCTGGGCGCTGACAGGACAGCTTCTGTGGGCGATACTTGTGCCCATGCCGTTGTCGCACCTGCGATGGGAGGCCACCATGCCCGTTGCTCCTTGTCGCACGGCGATTCGTATCGCTCGTCGGCGCGTCGTCGGAATGGTCCTGGCTCTCGTTCTGGTGGTTTCTGCCTGTAGCGGTGACGGCCTGATCGCTGCGCCGGCCTCGATTGCGGGGTCTGTCTCGACTACTTCGACGACGGCGTTGATGGATGCGCCGGGCGTCAGTGGGGCAGGCTTGGCTCCTGAGTCCTCAGATGGTGGCGCCGAATCCGGCGGCGGCAGTTTCAGGGGGGAGGTGATCTGGTCGGAGGTGTTCGGCCGTGTGAGCGTCGCTGAGCAGGCTTGTATCCGTGGCGCGTTGGACGAGGCGGAACTGGAGTCGGGTGCAGGCGGGTCGCCTTGGGTGGCGTACTCTGTCGGTTTGTTGTATTGCCTGGGGGATTTGATCGCAGCACAGATCGCAGCAGTGTCCGCTTCGCTCGATGACCACTCCCAGACCGATGATCATGCCGACTCGATCCGGGGTGCGACCGCGACTGTGGTGGGCGAGACGGTTGAGGGGGTCCTGGAGTACGGCTCCGACGGCGATTT
>VXWX01000114.1 GCA_009835735.1 Acidimicrobiaceae bacterium | reverse complement strand
GGGCCTCCGGAGTCGGGGGCGGGCCGGTAGCCGTCGGTGAGGGGCTCCAGCACCAGCGGGGCGAACGGCTCGGTCTCCTCGCCCCGCAGCACCGCCGCAGCCCGCTTGACCGCCTCCACCGGCTTCACGTAGGCGGTCTCGCGGTCGAGGATGCCCGAGAGCATGTCCCTGATCTCATCCTCGGACGGATCGGGATCCTCCTCCAGCAGCGCCATGGTCCCCAGGATCATCGCGCCCGCGGAATAGCCGGACTGGAAGGCACCGACCGCCACGAAGGCGGTCTGGGTGGGATGCAGGTCCGGCGAGATGTTGAGCGACTCGACGGTGGTGACCCGGTGGCCGTCCGCCGACGCGGCCAGGATGACGTCGCTGGAGGCGAGCCGGCCGTCGTAGAGGATCGCGGCCGCGCCAGTCTCGCCGCTGTCGGAGCCGTAGCGCACCGAGAACATGCCCAGGTTTCTCAGCGCCTCCCGCAGGGTGTGGTGAGGCTCGACGGCCACCGTGGCCGGAGTGCCGTTGAGTTCGAAGGTGACGTCGATGGTCATGGGTACAGCTCCTGCATGACCCGGGCCGTGAGCGTGCCCGCCAGGTGGAGGCGGTACTCGCGGCTGCCACGGAAGTCTCCTGCCGGCTCCAGGCCGGCGGTCGGGTCGTAGACGTCGACCAGCACCGGATGGCCGCCCACGCCGGTCAGAGCCATGGCCACGAAGCCCTCGATGCGGCGCCCGTAGGCAGCAACGATGGGCACGTCGGCCGGGGTGCGGCCGGTGCGGGCGGTCGCGGTACGCCCGGACGGATCGACGGTGGCCGCGGTGACGAGCGAGCTCGGCGGCAGCCCGGCAGCCAGCAGTTCGGCCAGGCTGCACCCGGACACGGGGCCGGCGAGTTCCACCTGGGCGTCGTGGGCCAGCAAGCCGGCCAGCAGCAGGCTCTCGGCCGAAGCCTTGGCCACGAGACCGCCCACAGTGGCCAGCGTCCGCAGCGTGGAAGGCTGCTCGAGTCTGGCCAACTCCCGCAGCGAGTCGGGCAGGTGTTCGCAGCGCCGGACAGCATCGAGGGTGGCGGTGGCCCCGATGCGCACGCGACCGGCTTCGGTCGTCGCGATCGCGTCAAGCCCCAGGGACTGCAGGTCTACGGCCTCCAGGTCGGACGGCTCCCGGTCGGCGTTGAGCGTCGTCCCGCCTCCGAGAGCCACCCGCTCGGGAGCACTCAGCAGGTCTAGCGCCTCATCCAGGGACGCGGGGCGGTGATATGCGGTAACCAGCGGCACGAGTAGAAACGCTAGCGCTCCCCCTGTGGACTTCTCCCATCCGCCAGGCGGCCATACCCCGGCGGCAAGCCTCTACCTTCCGGTCACGCGGGTTGAGATGCCGGCCCGGTCGAAGAGACGGCAGGTGGCGGCGTCGGCCTTGGCCATGATCTGTCGCTCATCGGCCACGACCAGCCGACCGTCTCGCAGCAGGATGCGGCCGTCGACCACTACGTCCCGGACGTCTCGGGGGGTGGCGTTGTAGACGAGGGCGCTCGCCACCCGGTGAACGGGCGCCACGAACGGCGCCCGCAGATCCACGACCAGCAGGTCGGCGCGCCGACCCTCGGCCAGCGCACCGAATCCATCCGGCATGCCGAAGGCGGCCGACCCGCCCCGGCACGCCATGTGCAGAACGTCCTCGGGCTGGAGCACCAGCGCATCGAGATGGTGCACCTTCTGCAGGAGCACGGTGGCCTTGAGCACCTCGAACATGTCCTGACGGTTGTTGCTGCCGGGACCGTCGCTGGCCAGCGCCACCGTGATGCCCCGGGCCCGCATCCCGGTCAGCGGGGCCACTCCCGAGGCCAGGTACATATTCGAAACCGGGCAGTGCACCACCACCGAGCCCGATGCGGCGATGAGGTCGAGTTCGTCGTCGTCGACCCACACGCTGTGGGCGAGTTGCATATCAGGGCCGAGCACGTCGAGGGAGTCGAGCCAGGTCACATGGCGCATCCCCCGCTCTTCAAGGCTCATTTCCACTTCGACGGCAGTCTCGGCGCAGTGGATGTGAGTGCCACGACCCCAGCTGCGCGCTGCGCTGACCGTGGTGCGCATCCCCTCATCGGAGCATCCCCACGGGATCAAGGGCGCCAACTCCACGCGAATCCGGTCCTCGTCATGGCCGTCCCAACGGCGCCGAGCCGCTTCGGCGCGCGCCACCGCCTGCTCGGCCGTTTGCTCCAGGGCCGGGTGGTAATTGCGATCGGCCCAGCCATGCGCCAGCAGGAAGCGCACCCCCAGCTCGTCGGCAGCCCGGCACACCGCGTCATTGATGGCCTCGTCGGTGTGGATGTACTGGTGGTCGATCACCGTGGTGGCCCCGCCACGCAGGTTCTCGGCCAGCCCGGCGAGGGCCGCGGCATACGCGATGTCGGCATCGAGATGGACGGCGGCGGGCCAGATGCAGTCCCGCAGCCAGTCGAGCAGGGCCTTGTCGTCGGCCAAGCCCCGGAAGAGGGCCTGGAACAGGTGGGTGTGGGCGTTGGTCATTCCCGGCATGACGGCACAACCCGCAGCGTCGATCACGTCGCCGGCCTGGGCCAGGCGAGGGGATGGAGGCTCCCCCGCACCCACCTCGGCCACCCGGTTGCCGCGGACATACACCCACCCCGGATCGTGCACCGCGCCAACGTCATCTACCGTGACCACGGCACCGCCGCGGATCAGCAGATCCTGATCGGTCACGGACTCGACAAGGCTCAGGGAGACCAGCCGGCGAAGGTGTCGATTACCGGCCTCATGTCGTCCATGAGCGGGTACAGCACCGGGCACGTGACGCCCGCGTCGATGAACTCGGCCACCGTGTCGCGGCATTCCGAAGCGCTGCCCACGGCCATGATGCCCCGCACCAGGTCGTCGCCGATGAGCGGGGCGGCCTTGTAGTAGTCGGCCTCGGTTGCCGGCCAGCCGACAACCTCTTGGACCCGATCGATGAGCCCGGGATCGGCACCGGAGGCGGCCATGATGTGGGGCTCGGTGCCCAGGTAGTACGCGACCAGCGACTTGCCCGTCAGCAGGGCGGTGTCGGGATCGTCGTCCGATAGCGAGCAGATCAGCAGTTCGGGCCGGTCGATGTCGTCGATGGTGCGGCCCGACCTGGCTGCACCGGCCGCGACCCGGGCCACCGCGCTGCGGATGTAGTCGACCGACACCACGTAGTTGAGCATGGCACCGTCGGCGATCTCGCCCGTCAGCTCCAGCATCTTCGGACCGGTTGCACCGATGTAGATCGGGATGTCGCGGGGCGAGGTGTCGCCGTAGGCCACGTCGAGGCTCACCCGGTCGAGGTGCACGAACTCGCCCTCGTAGCTGACCTCCTCCATGGTGAACAGCGCCCGGATCGCCTCGACGTTCTCGCGCATGGCGGTGAGCGGCTTGCGCCGGCCGGCACCGACTCGCCCGGCGATGGGCTCCCACCAGGCGCCGAGGCCCAGCATCACCCGGCTGCCCCCGTCGGGCGCGGGGCCGCCCAACTCGTGCATCGTGCTCCATGTGGCCGCGATCACCGCCGGGTTGCGGGTGTAGATGGGCAGCACGCCGCTGGCGATGCGTAGCCGCTTCGTGGACGCCAGCAGAGCGCTCATCATCACCACGCAGTCGCGGGCCAGCCGGGTGTCACCCTGCCAGATCTCGCTGAAACCCTTCTCCTCCGCGTACTTCGCCATCTCGATCTCGTAGGCGATGTCGTGCTTGTCCTGGAAATAGAGCGCCATCCGCTGCGTCATGGCCGCAGATTGTTCCACATCGACAGATGCCGCCTACGATCGGCGGTAATGGGATCGAAGGCCGTCGAACCGGATGGAATCGCTCCTCCCGCGGCGCGCTATGCCCACGCAGTCGTCACCACCGGAGCGGAGAAGTGGCTGCACACGTCTGGGATCGTGGCCACCCGGGCCGACGGGTCGATAGCCGATGACGTAGGCGAGCAGGCCCGCGACATCTGGGGCAACATCTCGGCCATACTCGCCGAGGCCGGCATGGAGCCGAGCGACATCGTGTCGGTGACCACCTACGTCGTGCCCGGACAGGATCTCGCCCCGGTGATGGCCGAGCGAGACCGGTTCCTCGGCGGTCGTCTGGCCGCTTCCACGCTCTTGGTCGTTCCCGAGCTCGCCCAGCCTGCTTGGAAGGTCGAGATCGCGGTCGTGGCCTCCCGCTGAGCCGCTCGCTCGGCCTCCTGTTTCCCGCTCTTGTTCGCTGCGCTCACGGGCCGCTCGGGCCACGGCCTCACCCGTATGCAGCCGATTCGCTCGCCTGCTCGCTCGGCCTCTAGGCCGCGATGGAGGCCACTTCGGCGGCGGCACCGTCCACGAAGGCAGACACCTCGGCTGGGCTTCGCTGATCCACGCCGTAGAGGGCCACCCACCGCAGCCTCGTGCCCGGGGCGCACAGGCGGGCGATCGAACGCCGCAGGAGATGGCGGCCCGGCTCGCCCTGGAGCCGGTTCACCCAGCGCGTCGAGCCGTGGGTGGTCACCGCCACCAGGTGACGGACGGTGCGCAGCGGCGAGGTCGCGAGGTCAGCGGCACCATCGATCCACGGGACGAGTTCGCTCTGGACCCATCTGAGCATGGGTGCCGGCAGGCCACCCCACCAGGTGGGGTAGACGAGTACGAGGCCCTGGGCGCCGACGACGCTCAACCCGTCGATCGACTCGCCCTGCGTGAGCCGCACGACCTGCACGTCGTGACCGGCCCGCTCCAGGGTCTCGACCACGCGGTCGAGCAGCGCGACGTTCAGGCAGTCCTGCTGCGGGTGGGCGTGCAACACGACGAAGCGCACAGCCGGAGGGTACTGCGCCCCAGAGGCCGAGCTTGCGAGGCCGTGGCCCGAGCGGCCCGTGAGCGCAGCGAACAAGAGCGGGAACTAGAGGCCGAGCCCTTCTAGAGTGCTTGACGTGGACCTGCGAGACTGGATAGTCGGCGACTTGAAGTCGCTTGGAGCCAAGCTGGACGGCGGCGTGCTAGGACGCATCCCGGCCGAGCGGCGCCGGGAGCGGGCGGACGGCGGCGGGATCGCCCCCGTATACGTCCTATGGCACCTGGCCCGCCATCACGACGTGGCTGTTAACGGTGTGCTGCGGGGGGTTGGAGCCGTAGTGGACGGCTGGGCCGGCCGTCTCGGAATCGACCGCGACCTGTGGCGGGGACTGGCCGAGGGCGAGGACGCCGATCTGGTGGATGTCCTGGACCCCGAGGCCGTCGGCGGCTACACCCTGGCCGTGATCCAGTCGACCGCCGACTGGCTCGATGACCGCGGGCTGCCGTCGATGGACGAGCGGCCCGACACTGGCTCCGCGCTGGCCGCCATCGGCACGCCGGAGGATCGCTTCGACTGGCTCTACTCCATGTGGGACGGCAAGCCGACCGCATGGTTCCTCCAGTGGAGTGCGGTGGGGCACGGCATCAACCACCTGGGCGAGCTGGTCTCCATCCGCAACCGGATGGGGCTCAGCCCCTTCTAGGAGGCCGAGTGCCCGGTCTCACAAGCCCCGGTGGTCGCTGTCCTGGGAGGAATGCCATCGCAACACGCGCCTCTCGACGGCGATCAGCAGCAGAACGAAGGCCACGCCGATGAAGGCCAGCACGAAGACGCTGCCCCACAGCTGATCCACCAGCAGCCGGGACTGGGCGACCCGGGCCGCGTTCCCGAGCCCTTCCCTCGAGTTGAAGAACTCACCGACCACCGCTCCCACCAGGGCTAGGCCGACGCAGATGCGGCCCGCGGCGAACAGATACGGCAGCGAATGGGGGATCCTGAGACGCCAGTAGATCTCCCAGCGGCTGGCGTTCACCGATCGCAGCAACTCGTGCGTCTCGCTGTCGATCGAACGCAATCCAATGAGGGCGTTGGCCACGAACGGCACCCACGCGAACAGCATGGCGGTGAGGATCTTCGGCCAGGGCGAGAACCCGAACCACAGCAGGAAGATCGGGACCAGCACCGCCACCGGCGTCGACTGCATCAACACGATCACGGGCATCGTCGCCCGCTCCACGAACTGCGAGTGGGCCATCCAGGTGGCCACGAAAAGGGCCGCGAAGAAGGCGATCCAGAACCCCCAGAACGCCTCCTGGATCGTCACCAGCCCGTTCCGTGAGTAGAAGCCCGGATTCTCGACGACGTGGATGATCACGTCGGACGGCAGCGGCAGCGTTAGGGGTCGAAGATTGCGGACCAAGACGTATATCTCCCAGCCCACGAAGAAGGCGGCAAGACCGGCGAAGGGCGCCACCAGGAGGGCGGCTCGCCGGATCGGCCGCCGGGGCGCCTCAGGCGGTTCCTCGACACCGAACTCCGGGTCGAGGCCCGGATCGGTGCCCCCTTCAGGGTCGGGCGGGCCCGGAACAGGCGACGCAGTCCAGCCCGTCAACTCGACCAACCCTGCCTGAGTGCAGCCCGGACCTCGCCCAGCACACGGTGATAGTCGTCGCTGTCCTCCACCCCGGCGTGGCGCGGTCTGGGCAGGCTCACGTCGATGACCTGGGTGATGCGCCCCGGTCTGGACCCCAGGACGGCCACACGGTCCGACAGCACGACCGCTTCAGGGATGGAGTGCGTCACGAACAGCACCGTGCTGCCGATCTTGCCCCACAGGTGGAGCAGCAGGTACCGCATGTCGGCCCGGGTGATCTCGTCGAGGGCCGAGAACGGCTCGTCCATCAACAGCACGGGCGCTCCCAGGGCGAAGGCGCGTGCGATGCTCACCCGTTGCTGGAGACCGCCGCTCAACTCGCGGGGCAGCGAGTCCAGGAACGGGGTCAGTCCGATGTCGTCGAGCATGGCCAGCTGGTCGTCGGTGGACATGCCCGGGTTTTCCTGCTGGCGGTTGACGTCGGAGAGCAGCGAGACATTCCTGCGCACCGTTCGCCACGGCAGCAGGGCCGGGTGCTGGGGCACGAAGCCGTAGCGCTTCTGGCGGCGGGCCTCGGCGGGCGACTGGTTGTTCACGACAACCGACCCGCGGTCGGGTTCGAGGAGCCCCCCGGCCAGACGCAGCATGGTCGACTTGCCACAGCCCGAGGGCCCGATGAGGCTGACGAACTCCGACTGGCGCACATCCAGGCTGACCCGCGACAGGGCGTGGACCAGACGGTCCTTGCGCCTGAACCACTTCGACACCGCTTCGAAGCTGATGGCCGCATCGGCCGCGGCGTCTGCCCTGCTCACCACGCCCCCAACGCCGATTCGTTCGCCTAGTCGCTCGGCCTGCGTGGGCGACCCGCCGGTCTCAAGGGACCAGTGGGGTGTCAAGCCCGGGCCGTCTCATCGCGCGGGCCAGATCAGCTCGGTGCCGTCGTAGACGCTGGCCGCGATGTCGGCGTTTACCATCGACCGCCAGT
>VXWX01000054.1 GCA_009835735.1 Acidimicrobiaceae bacterium | reverse complement strand
CCGGCGCACCGACGAGGCCAGCGTGGCGGCGACGGACGCGGCCCGGTTCAAGAAGGTGGTCGACGCCTCCAACGTCACCGCCACGGTGGAGTCTGACCGGGGCTGGCTGCTGATGCGCAAACCTGTCGGCCGCCCCGGCAGCCGCCCCGCAGCCTGACCGCTGGTCTAGCGGCCGGTCGAGCCGAAGCCCTGGTCGCCGCGCGTCGACGGCTCGAGGCTCTCCACCTCCACCAGGCGCACCTGCTCAACCGCCATCACCACCAGCTGGGCGATGCGCTCGCCCCGATCCACCGTGAACGGCTCGGACGGATCGGTGTTCACCAGGATCACCTTCAGCTCTCCCCGGTAGCCGGAATCGATCAAGCCGGGAGTGTTGAGGCAGGTCACACCATGCTTGAGGGCGAGCCCGCTGCGAGGGAGAACGAAGCCTGCGCAGCCTTCGGGCAACGACACGGCCACGCCGGTCGGCACCAGCGCCCGCCCCCCTCCGGGGGCCAGGACCGTGGCGCTCCGGGCCATCAGGTCGATACCGGCATCGCCGGGCCGGGCATAGCCCGGAAGGGGCAGGTCCGGGTCCAACCGCAGTATGGGAACCTCGAGCACCGGCCGAGAGTAGCCAAGAGGTCGAGCGGGTGGGCGACCATCCCGCAGCGCCTATAGGCCTAGTTATCCTGCCTCAGTGCTCGCCTGGATGGACTTGGAGATGACCGGCCTCGATCCCGGGTTCCACTCCATCGTCGAGATCGCCGCCCTGATCACCGACGACGACCTCGAGATCGTGGCCACCGGACCCGATCTCGTCATCCACCAGCCAGAGGAGGCACTGGCCCGCATGGACGACACCGTCCGAACCATGCACACCACCAGCGGCCTGCTCGAGCAGGTGAGATCGTCGACGGTGAGCCTGGCCGACGCCGGCGCAGCCGTGCTCGGGTTCCTGCGGGAACACATCGACGAGCCCCGCACCGTCCCGCTGTGCGGGAACTCCATCGGCACCGACCGCCGTTTCCTGGCCCAGTACCTCCCGGAGATCGAGAACTTCCTGCATTACCGGTCGATCGACGTATCGACGGTGAAAGAGCTGGCCCGCCGCTGGCAACCATCGGTGTATGAAGGTGCACCGGCCAAGGCCGGGGGCCACCGGGCCCTCGACGACATCACCGAGAGCCTCGAGGAGCTGCGCTGGTACCGGCGGGCAGGGTTCATCGGCATCCAGCCTTCAGAACTTCGATGACCCGGACGACGTACACCAAACAGGAGCAGGAGCCCGCAGCCTCGGAGGTGACCGAGGTGGCGCCGGGGGTGCTGCGGATGCAACTGCCCATAAGCATGCCCGGCCTCGGCCACGTCAACTGCTACGCCCTAGTCGACTCCGACGGTGCGGCGCTTGTGGATCCGGGCCTGCCCGGTGAGGAGTCGTGGGCCGCGCTGGGCGACCGGCTCAGGCAGGCCGGCATCCCCATGCGGCGGGTGCACACCACCATCGTCACGCACTCCCATCCGGACCACTACGGCGGCAGCCACCAGCTGCGGGAGGAGACCGGCACCGAACTGCTGGCCCATGCTGCGTTCACGTCCAGTCCCGCCGCCGATGACGCCAACGCCGACATCGACCTGGAACTGCTGGAACTGGATCCCGAAGCGCTTGTCGAGCTGTGGAAGGCGAAGCTGGCGAACCGGGGCAGCACCCCTTGGGGAACGCCGCGCGAGCCGCCGCCCGACGAGGCCATCCGGCTCTTCATCCAGACCGACGTCGCCGGCAGCCTGCCCCGCTTCAGGGTGCCGGAGCCGACCATCCGGGTCGCCGACGGCGACGCCGTGCGCCTGGCCGGGCGGGACTGGTTCGCGGTGCACACACCCGGCCACACCACCGACCACCTGTGCCTGTGGGATCCGACCGAGGGCGTGCTGCTGTCGGGCGACCACGTGCTGCCCACCATCACGCCCCACATCGCGGGTTCGACCGACCTCGAAGACCCGCTGGCGGCCTTCTTCCAGTCCCTGGAACGGGTGGGCGCATTCACCGGCGTCAACGTGTGCCTGCCCGCCCACGGTCATCCCTTCACCGATCTGCGGGGTCGCACGGCCAGCATCCGCCGTCACCACGGAGAGCGGCTCGACACGCTCCGGGCGGCCGCATCCGCGCTGGGCAGAGCTCCGGTGGAGGCCTACATGAAGGAGCTGTTCGGCGAGCGGGCCTGGGGCGACATGGCCGCCAGCGAGACCTTCGCTCATCTGGAGCACCTCCGCGTGATCGGAGAGGCCGACAGCAGTCGCGACCCCGACGGCCTGCTGCACTACGAACCTCGGACACCCGAACGGGCGGGGTCCCCACCGCGTGCCTGACCACGGAGACACCGGTGCCGTCGCGAACGGCCACTCCACGAAAGCCGAGCCAGACCTGCGAGGCAACATCCGACCGCGCCTCATCGCCGGCATTGCCGTGGTGCTGGCCGCGGCCGGGATCGCATTCGTCGCGCAGGCCGTCCTGGAGCCCGGCGCCGGTGACGGCACCGACCTGTCCGAGTTGACCTTCGACCGCTTCGACGGCGGTGCCGGCACGCTCGCCGACTACGAGGGCACACCGCTGGTGGTGAACTTCTTCGCGTCGTGGTGCCCGCCCTGCGTCAGGGAGATGCCCGACTTCCAGGAAGTCTTCGAAGAACTCGACGGGCAGGTTGCGTTCCTCGGACTCTCCCAGGACCAGTCGGCCCAGGCCGCCCTCAATCTGGTCGAGAGGACCGGCGTCACCTACGACGTGGGCTGGGACCCGGACCTTGAGGTGTACGAGGCGACCGGGAGCATCGCCATGCCCACCACCGCTCTCGTCTCGCCCTCCGGGGAGCTGGTCGACACCTTCGCCGGAGCGCTCGACGCGGAGTCACTTGCCGATTTCATCGAGGATGAGCTCGGCATAGCGGCTAGACCGTAGAGCAATGGATCTCGACGCGGTGACCGGAGGCTAGGACCATGGATCTGGCCACACTCGCCTACCCCTTCTCGCTGGGACTGGTGGCCGCGTTCAACCCCTGCGGTTTCGCCCTGCTGCCCGCCTACCTCGGGTACTTCATCGGTGTCGAGCAGTCCGACGATGCACGGCCGTCATCAGGCGCGCAAGCGCTGGGCGCGATGCTGCGGGCCATGGTGGTGGCCCTCACGCTCACCGCCGGTTTCGTGGTCGTGTTCGGTGCCTTCGGGGCGCTGTTCGAGACGGTACTCAGCCAGGGCACCGTGCTCGACCGCATCGGCTACGTCACCATCGCCATCGGTGTGATCATGGCGCTGCTGGGCCTGTGGCTGCTGGCCGGGCGGGCCATCAACCTCCGGCTGCCGAAGATGAACCGGGGCACCGGCAGCCGGGGCCTGGGATCGGTGTTCATGTTCGGCGTCAGCTATGCGGTGGTGTCGCTGTCGTGCACGATCGGCTTGTTCATCGCGGCGGTGGCGACCAGCTTCTCGGCCGACGGAGTGGCCAACGGCACCGCCAACTTCGTGGCCTACGGCGTCGGGATGGGGGCGGTCATCACGTTCCTGACCCTGGCGCTGGCGCTGGCCCGCTCCAGCGTGGTCCCCGCGATGCGCAAGATGTTCCGCTGGATCAACCCGGTCTCGGGACTGGTGCTGATCGCATCGGGGATCTACGTCGCCAACTACGGCTGGTGGGAACTGCAGGTCATCGACGATCCGCTGGCCAGCAACGTCTTCGTCGAGAAGTTCACCGAGTTCCAGGCGGCGGTCAGCAACTGGATCGATGACGCCACCGCCGAGCGCATCGGCGTTCTGTGCGGGTTGGGGGTGCTAGGCGTGCTGGTGCTGGGCTGGCGCCAGGGCGAGACCAGCGCACTTCTGCGCCGCACGGTGAGCGCGGCCTATGTGGCGCTCTACCTGGTGGTCGAGTTCTACTTCAACCAGGCCGAGTTCGTGGTCCTGCCGGTTTGGCGCTTCGTGGCCGGATGGCCGCTGCGCATCGGCCACTGGTTCACCGATCCGGCCCGTTACGGAGTACCGCTGGAGATCCTGTTCACAGCCCTGGTCCTCTGGATCGCCTGGCGGGCCGTGAGACGGGTCAGGCACCGCGAGCGGCCCGCGCCGATCACTTTCAGCCCACCAAGTTGACCAGCATGTTTCCGGCGCTGCTCGCCCACCCGAATGTGGACGAGGTGTGCGAGCTGCGGGACCCGTTCGGGATCATGGCCTTCCACGGGGGCAACCTGGAACGCACCACCGACGTGATCGCCCGAGAAGTCGCAACTCGCACCGGAGCCTCCCTGTACGCGGTGATCCAGCACGCGCCGCTGCGGGAGCACGTTCCCTCCATCACCATCCGGCCCGAGCACTCCACCATGCTCCAGCAGTTCCTCGACCACGTCGACACGGTCATCGCCGTGCACGGCTACGGCCGTGAGACCCAGTTCTGGAACGTGCTCCTGGGCGGACGCAACCGGGAACTGGCCAACCACCTCGCCGAGCACTTGCGAGCCGCTCTTCCCGACGCCTTCGGTGTGATCGACGATCTCGACGACATCCCGCGCGGCTTGCGAGGCCTGCACGAGGCCAACCCGGTGAACTTGCCCTCCGGCACGGGCGTGCAGTTGGAGTTGCCCCCAACCATCCGCTGGAACAAGGAAGCCCGCAACTGGTCCGATCACGAGGGCACGCCCCGGGCGCCCCAGGTCAGCACCCTCATCGACGCCCTGGTGGACGCCGTCGACGCCTGGACCGCCCCTCACGGCGCGAGGCGCTCGATCAGCCAGTTGACGCCGCCTGGGGAGTCCTGCCGGCGGTAGCGCAGGCGGTCGTGCAGGCGGCTGCGGCGGCCCTGCCAGAACTCCACGCTGTGGGGTCGCACCAGATAGCCGCCCCAGTGCGAGGGCCTTGGCACCATCTCGTCACTTGCGAAGCGACCCTCGGTCTCGGCCGTCATGCGCTCCAGTTCGGCCCGGTCGGCAATCACCTGCGACTGCGGCGAAGCGCACGCGGCGATTTGTGCGCCGCGGGGCCGGGATGCGAAGTAGGCGTCGCTCTCGTCGTCGGACAGATGCTCGACCGTGCCCACTACCCGGACCTGACGCTCCACCGGGTGCCACAGGAAGCACAGCGCGGCCCGGCCCGAGGCCTCCAAGTCCAGTCCCTTGGCTGAGTGACGGTTGGTGTGGAACACGAAACCCCGCTCATCCAAGCCCTTGAGGAGCACCGCCCGAGCTGAGGGCCATCCGTCGGCGTCGGTGGTGGCCACGATGAATGCGTTGGCGTCATAGGGCTTGGCCGCCAGCCACTCATCGAACCAGCGCTTGAACTGGACGATGGGGTCGTCGGCGACGTCGGCCTCGCGCAGCCCCACCTCGGAGTACTGCTCGCGCATCTGGGCAAGGTCCACGCCCCGACTCTAGGGGCGCCGACTAACTCCGACGGGCACTGTCACTCCCGCTCCTGTTCGCTCCGCTCACGGGCCGCTCGGGCCACTAGCCAGAAGCCGGTGCCGGCGTAGCTGCCGATGGCCGTCCAGCGGCCCGGCAGGAACTCCATCACCTCTTGGGGAGGCAAGTAGATGGGCGTCTCGTCGCCCATGGTGCTGATCCACACGAACCGGCCGCCGGGAGCCAGCGCCCGGTCGTACTCGGCCGCGAACATGAACATGTTGACCAGCACCATCACGTCGACCGAGCCGGTCGCCAGCGGCAGCGCGCTGGCATCGGCCCGCACGAACGGCGCCACGCTCGAATCGGCGAGGGCGAGCATTCTCGGCGACAAGTCCAGAGCGGCGGCCACCGGGCAGCGGGTCGCGATGCGCTCGGTGGCCGCGCCGGTCCCGCAGCCGATCTCCACCCACCGGCCCCGTCCAACATCGCCCCGGTCGAGTGCGTCCTCCAACGGCGCCAGCCGAAGGTCGCTGCTGTGATCAGCGTGCCAGTCGACGCTCAACTGGTCGAAGACGCCGGCCACGAACGACGCCCGCTCCGGCGACCAGCCACCGCCGGAGCCGATCTGCTCGGTGACGGTCCGCATCGGGTGGTCCGAGCCGAACCGCGCCGGCTTCACCACCTCGCGCTCGGGCTCGAGCCAGCTGATCGTTCCAGGCACCCTCAGGCCGGCCCGATGGACGTGATCCCGCCCATGTAAGGGTGCAGGGCCTCGGGAACCGCTATCGAGCCGTCGGGCTGGCGGTACGTCTCGACCAGCGAGGCCCATACCCGCGGCACGGCCAGGCCCGATCCGTTGAGGCTGTGCACCATCTGGGTGCGCCCCCCGGCAGCCGGTCGGTAGCGGACATCGGCCCGGCGGGTCTGGTAGTCCCGGCACCACGACACGCTCGACACCTCCAGCCAGCGGTCCGATCCGGGCGCGTAGGCCTCGATGTCGAAGGTCCGGGCCGAGGCATCGCCCAGATCGGCAGCGCACAGGTCGAGCACCCGGTAGGCCAGGCCCAGGTCGACGATGGCCCGCTCGGCCCGGTCAAGGATCTCGGCGTGGATATCGGCGGCCTGCTCGGGGGTGCAGAACCCGTACAGCTCCACCTTGTCGAACTCGTGCACCCGCAGCAGCCCCCGGGTGTCGCGCCCGGCGGAGCCCGCCTCGCGCCGGAAGCAGGACGTGTGGCCCATCAGCCTCATGGGTAGATCGGCCTCGTCGACGATCTCACCCGACAGCAGCGAGGTGAGCGGCACCTCGGCGGTGGGGATGGCCCACAGCCCGTCGCGTTCGAGTTGGTAGGCGTCGTCGGAGAACTTGGGCAGATGGCCGGTGCTGGTCATTGTCTCGGTACGCACCAGCGTGGGCGGCCGGATCTCCTCGTACAGGTCGCGATTGCGATCCAGCCCGTAGTCGATCAGGGCCCGGACCAGCCGGGCTCCCAGCCCGCGGTACATGGCGAACATCGCGCCCGACATGCGCACCGCCCGGTCGATGTCGAGGATGCCGAGCTCGGTGCCGATGTCCCAGTGCGCCACCCGGTTGTGGTCGCCGTAGGAGCCGGCGTCGTAGCCGATCGTGCGTACCACGACGTTGTCGTCGGGGCCCGAACCGTCGGGACAGTCGTCCGCCGGCATGTTGGGAATGAAGAGCAGGATCCGCCTGATCCACTCCGAGAGCTGGTCGGCCTCTGCGGCCAGCTCGTCGATGCGGGAGCCCAACTCCCGGCTCCGGGCCCGCAACTCCTCGGCGTCATCGGCCCGTCCGTCGCGGTGCATGGCGCCGACCTCGGCGGAAATGCGCTTGACCTCCGCCCTCAGATCGTCGGCCTCGCTGACGACGGCCCGACGGCGCTCGTCGTGGACCACGACCTGGTCCAGCGGCCCGGTGGGCTCGCCCCTCCGGGCGACGGCAGCCTTGACAGCGTCGGGCTCAGTCCTCAGCAGGCGTAGGTCGAGCACGCCGCAGACGGTACCGGCT
>VXWX01000129.1 GCA_009835735.1 Acidimicrobiaceae bacterium | reverse complement strand
GCCCGAGGCTGCACCTGAGCCGGAACCGGCTGAAGAGCCCGAGGCTGCACCTGAGCCGGAACCGGCCGAGGAGCCCGAGGCTGCACCTGAGCCGGAACCGGCCGAGGAGCCCGAGGTGGTCGGCGGGGAGGTCAAGGTCGGGATGATCACCACCCTCTCAACCGGGGCGGCCTACCTCGGCGAGGGAATCCGCGACGCCTTCATACTGGCCTTCGAGCTCGACGGCCGTTACGAACTCGATCTCATTGTCGAGGATGACGGCCGCGATCCGGCTTTCGCCCAGCAGCTAGCCGACCGCATGCTCACCAGGGACGAAGTCGACGTGATGACCGGGATCGTGTTCTCGAACGTCGCCGGCGCGGTCGTGCCGCAGGTGGTCAACGCGGGAACCATCTACATCAGCCCCAACGCAGCGCCGTCACCGTTCGCCGGCGCCCAGTGTCACGAGAACTACTTCGTGGCGTCCTGGCAGAACGACAACCAGTCCGAGGCTATGGGCGTGTACGTCGCAAGCCAGGGTTACGACAGCGTGATCGCGCTGGCGCCGAACTATCAGGCCGGCCACGACCTGGTGGCCGGCTTCAAGCGCTTCTTCGGCGAAGTGGACGAGGAGATCTACACCGAGCTGGGAGCGACCGACTACGCCCAGGCCATCGCGCAGATCCGGGAGGCGAACCCCGAAGCGGTGTACTTCTTCTACCCCGGCGGGATGGGCATCGCCTTCGTGCAGCAGTACATCGCGTCCGGTCTCGAGATCCCGATATTCGGCCCCATGTCGTCGTTCGACGAGGTCATAGTGGACGCCATCGGGGACGTGTCCCTGGGCCTGTTCAACTCCTCGTTCTGGGCGCCCGACATGGACAATGAGGCCAACAGGGTGTTCGTCGAGGCGTACCGCGAGAAGTACGGCACCACCCCGACGGCCTACGCAGCCCAGGGCTACGACGCCGCGCTGCTGCTGATCTCCGCACTGGACGCCAACGGAGGCAGCGCCAGCGACACCGCCGGCATGCGCGAAGCGCTCAAGGCTGCCGACTTCGACAGCGTCCGCGGCAAGTTCAGGTTCAACACCAACAATCACCCGATCCAGGACTGGTACCTCCTCGAGGTCATCAGGGATCCGGTCCACGGCGACCTCACCAACACGATCGTCGCCACCATCCTTGAGGATCACGAGGACGCCTACGCCTCCGACTGCCCCTTGACCGGCTGAACGTCGGCTACGTTCGGGCCGGTCCGCCGGGTGCTCGCGCTCCCGCGGACCGGCCCGACCCATTCCCGACTAGCGGCGCGGCGACAGCATGAACCTGTTCATTGAGCAGACCCTGAACGGGCTGCAGCTGGGCTTCACCTTGTTGATGGTCTCAGCGGGGCTCACGCTGATATTCGGGATCATGAACATCATCAACCTGGCCCATGGCTCGTTGTTCATGGTCGGGGCGTTCGTGGCCGCGGACGTGGGGGGCCGCACCGGCAACTACCTGCTGGCCCTCCTGGCCGGCATAGCCGGGGCGGCGGTTGCCGGCCTGATCGTGGAATTGGGCCTGATCAGGCGCCTGTACCACCGCGATCACCTCTACCAAGTCCTAGCCACCTTCGCGCTGGTGCTGATCGCCAACCAGGCCGTGCAGATGATCTGGGGCCTGACGCCGAGGAGCGTCTCGGCCCCCGCGTTCCTGGATCGGACGGTGCCGGTGCTGCCCGGCCTTCCCTACCCGGCCTACCGTCTGGCCATCACCGCGGTCGGGATCGCGGTCATCGTCTTCCTGCACCTGCTGGTGGAGCGCACCCGGGTCGGCATGTGGATCCGGGCTGGCCGGACGCACCGGGAACTGCTGGGCGCGTTCGGAGTGAACGTCCGGCTGCTCTACACCCTGGTGTTCGCCGTAGGGGCGGGTCTGGCGGGACTGGCCGGCGTTGTGGCCGCGCCGTTCCTGTCGGTGGAGTCGGGCATCGGCGACCACTTCCTGATCCTGAGCTTCGTCGTGATCGTGGTCGGCGGCATCGGCTCGCTCAAAGGGGCCCTGTACGGCTCACTCATGCTGGGCCTGGCCGACACCTGGGCCCGCACGTACCTGCCCGACCTCTTCGGGCAATTCGTCGACCCGAGCACCGCGGCCACGGCCGGAGCCTCGGTGGCGTCGGCCAGCATCTACCTGGTGATGGTCGTCGTGCTGGTAGTCAAGCCCAACGGCCTGTTCGGCCTGGCCGATGAGTGACCCCCAGACGGCGCCGGCGAGCCCCAGGCGGACCGGCCTCCGCTTCGGGCTCTGGGCGCGGGGGCCCTCCCGGTGGCACGTCGCGCTGACCGTGGTGTTCCTGGCGCTGCTGTCGGTGGCGCCGCTGTGGGTGGAGGCCAGCGGTCGGGGCTACCTGGTGACGGTGCTCACCCGGGTGGTCATCTTCGGGCTGGCCGCGATGAGCCTCGACTTCGTCATGGGCTACGGGGGAATGGTCAGCCTGGGCCACGCCACGTTCCTCGGCGCGGGCGCGTACACCGCGGGCGCGCTTACATACCACAGCCTGGACGGCTCCCGGCTCCTGGGGATCCCCGGCACCGACCAGGCGCTGGTGACCTGGCCCCTGGCCACGGTGGTCGGCGCGCTGCTGGGGCTGGTTATCGGCGGCCTGAGCCTGCGTACCAAGGGCGTCTACTTCATCATGGCGACCCTGGCGTTCAACCAGATGATCTACTTCCTGTTCAACGCGCTCGAGATATACGGCGGCGACGACGGCGTCGGCCTGTTCGCCGCCCGCCGAGCCATCGGACCGATCGACGCGTCGGACGACATGGTCTTCTACTACGTGTGCTTCGCGGTGCTAGTGGTCTTCACGGTGATCCTGAACCTAGTGGTCAGAGCACCATTCGGTCGGGTGGTGCGGGGCTGCCGCAGCAATATGGCCCGCATGGCCGCCCTCGGCTACCAGACCTACCGGTACCGGCTGGCCGCATTCGCCCTGTCGGCCGCCATTACCTCGCTGGCCGGCGCCATGGCGGTGACCGAGTCGCAGTTCCTGTCGCCGTCGTTCGCGGAGTGGACCGAGTCGGGCGAGCTCCTGATCATGGTGATCGTCGGCGGGCTGGGCAGCCTGATCGGCGGCGTGATCGGCGCCGGCGCGCTGTTCCTGCTGGAGGAGCTGTCCATAGACATCACTGACAACTGGCAGTTCTTCGTCGGCATCGGCCTTCTCGCCATCGTGCTGGGGGCGCCCCGGGGGCTCACGGGGACGCTGCTCGGCGGGAGGCGCAGCCATGACTGAGCTGTCGTGCCAGGGGCTGCAGAAGGCCTTCGGCGGGCTGGTGGTCACCGACGACCTGGCGCTGTCGGTGGCGTCGGGCGAGATCCACGCACTCATCGGCCCCAACGGAGCGGGCAAGACCACGGCGCTGGCCCAGCTCTCGGGAGAGCTGCGTCCCGACGCCGGCACGGTGTGGCTCGACGGTGCCGACATAACGGATCTGAGCCTCCCGCAGCGGGTCCACGCGGGCGTCGCCCGCAGCTATCAGATCTCCTCGGTCTTCCGGGACTTCACGGCCAGGGAGAACGTCGAGCTCGCGCTGCAGGCGATGGACCGCCACAGTTTCAGGTTCTTCCGCCCGGCGGCCCGGAACGCGAAGCGCATCGAGCGGGCGGAGGCGCTTCTCGATCAGGTCGGTTTGGGGGAGGAGGCCACCGTGTCGGCACAGCGGCTGTCCCACGGCCAGACCCGCCAGTTGGAGATCGCCATGGCCATGGCCTCCGACCCGCAGGTGCTCCTGCTGGACGAGCCCATGGCGGGCATGGCCCCCGACGAGGCGAGCCGGCTGGCCGAGCTGGTCCGGAGCCTGGCCGAGGCCGTCGCGGTGCTGCTGGTGGAACACGACATGGACGTCGTATTCTCCGTCGCCGACCGCATATCGGTGCTGCACCAGGGCTCGCTCATCGCCTCGGGCGATCCCGACCAGATCCGCGCCGATCCTGACGTTCACCGCCTGTACCTGCGCGACGACGTGGAGAGTTGATGATGCTGTCGGTTGAGTCGCTGGCCGGAGGCTACGGGTCCACCCAGGTCCTGTACGACGTGTCCCTCCATGTCGGCGAGGGCGAGATAGTGGGGCTGCTCGGCCGCAACGGCATGGGCAAGACGACCACCATCACCACCATCTTCGGTCTGCTGGCGCCGGTGTCGGGCGCGATATCCCTGGACGGCGGCGACATCGCCGGCATCAGGCCGTTCAGGATCGCCCGCCGGGGCCTGTCACTGGTTCCGGAGGGCCGCCAGGTGTTCCCGCTGCTGACAGTGGAACAGAACCTGGAAGCCACCGCCCGGCCCTCGGTAACGGGGAACCGGCGATGGACTCCGGCCGCGATCTTCGAGCTGCTCCCCCAGCTGGCCGAGCGCAAGACCCACCTTGGCGCGCAGTTGTCGGGCGGCGAGCAGCAGATGCTGGCCATCGGGCGAGCGCTGGTGATGAACCCCAGGCTGCTCGTGCTCGACGAGGCGACCGAGGGATTGGCCCCCACCGTGCGGGCTGCCATCTTCGAGGTGCTGAGGATCCTCAAGGCCGAGGGCCAGAGCATCCTGATCGTGGACGCCTACCTGCGGCAGCTGCTCACCCTTACGGATCACAACGTGATCGTCGAGAAGGGACGCACCGTGTGGTCGGGAACGACCCCGGACCTTGTCGCCTCGCCGGGAATCGCCGATCGGTACCTCGGGGTCGGTGTCTAGGTTGGACGCCGATGCCGCGGCGGCTCTGGACGCCGCCGATCCGCTGGCCGGGTTCCGGGACGAGTTCCACATTCCGGCCGGTCCCGACGGCCTGCCGCAGATCTACCTCGTCGGCAACTCGCTGGGGGCCGTGCCCCGGGCAGCCTCCGACTATGTGAACGCCGAGCTGGAACGGTGGGCCCGGCTGGGCGCGGCCGCGCACTTCGAGGGCGAGCTGGCGTGGCTGCCGTACCACGAGCTGCTGACGGACCCGCTGGCTCGCCTCGTCGGGGGGCGCCCCAGCGAGGTCGTGGCCATGAACTCGCTGACCGTGAACCTGCACCTGCTGATGGTGAGCTTCTACGACCCCACGGCGACCCGGCACAAGATCCTCATCGAGGACCACGCCTTCCCCAGCGACCACTTCGCGGTGGAGAGCCAGATCCGCCAGCGGGGCCACGATCCTGCCGAGTCGCTGGTCGTCGCCCGGCCACGGGCCGACGAGGAGACGCTGCAGCGTGACGACCTGCTGGCCCTGATCGCCGAGCACGGCCCGGAGCTGGCGCTGGTGATGCTCCCCGGAGTCCAGTACTACACCGGCCAGGTGCTGCCGATGGCGGAGATCACGGCCGCAGCCCACGATGTGGGCGCCCGGGTCGGCTTCGACCTCGCCCACGCCGCGGGCAACGTCCCGCTGGCGTTGCACGACTGGGGAGTCGACTTCGCCGTGTGGTGCAGCTACAAGTACCTCAACGGCGGCCCGGGCGGGGTCGGGGGCGCGTTCGTACACGAGCGCCACGTCGGCGACCGCTCGCTCCCCAAGTTCTTGGGATGGTGGGGACAGCGCCCCGACATCCGCTTCGAGATGGGCACCGTCTTCGACCCCATAGGCACCGCAGAGTCGTGGCAGCTCTCGAACCCGCCCATCCTTGTCATGGCCGCGCTGCGGGCGTCGCTCGATGTGTTCGACCGGGCCGGGGGCATGGAGCCACTGCGGGCCAAGTCTCAACAGCAGATCGAGTACCTCGACCTCCTTATGGCCGAGGTACTCGGCGACCGAGTGGAGAGCATCACGCCCTCGGCGCTGGCCGAGCGGGGGTGCCAGCACTCGCTGCGGATCCTCATGCCGGGCGTCGACGGCCAGGCCGTGCACCAGGGATTGGAGGACGTCGGCGTCGCTTGCGACTGGCGCTACCCCGACGTGATCCGGGTGGCGCCCGTGCCCCTCTACAACTCATTCACCGACATACACCGCTTCGTAGGCGTCTTGGCCCGCGTCCTCGACGAGGTCTCCCGCTGAGCCCCACCCGCCCGGCGAGCGCGTAGCGTGGTTGCGATGACTGCTTCCCCCGGATCCGGCGAACCCCGCCCGCTGCACCCATCGGGCGGGTCCGCCCCGGACCCGGGACCCGGGCGGGGCGGGCTGCGGTCGGCGGCCTGGTTCGACATCGTGGACGATCCGCTCATGTCGGGGATCTACCTTGAGCGCTACGCCAACTACGGGCTGACCCGCGAGGAACTCCAGTCCGACAAGCCCAAGATCGGCATCGCCCAGACCGGCTCGGACCTTTCGCCGTGCAACCGGCACCACCTGGAGCTGGCCAAACGGGTCCGGGAAGGCATCCGCGAAGCTGGCGGGATCGCCTTCGAGTTCGGTGTGCACCCCATCCAGGAGACCGGCAAGCGCCCCAACGCCGCGCTCGACCGCAACCTGGCCTACCTGAGCATCGTCGAGGTGCTCCAGGGCTACCCCCTCGACGGGGTGGTGCTCACCATCGGCTGCGACAAGACCACCCCGGCGTGCCTGATGGCCGCGGCCACCGTCAACCTGCCCGCCATCGCCCTGTCGGTCGGCCCCATGCTCAGCGGCTGGCACGAGGGCCGGCGCACCGGCTCGGGCACCATCATCTGGAAGGCCCGCGAGCTCTACGCCGCTGGCGAGATCGACGAGCCCGGCTTCATCGACCTGGTGGCCTCGGCCGCGCCGTCGGTGGGCTACTGCTCCACCATGGGCACCGCCACCACCATGAACAGCCTGACCGAGGCGCTGGGAATGCAGCTGCCCGGCTCGGCCGCCATCCCCGCGCCCCACCGGGAGCGGGGCCAGATGGCCTACCGAACCGGGGTGCGCATCGTCGAGATGGTGCGGGAGGACCTGCGCCCCTCCGACATCATGACCCGGGAGGCCTTCGAGAACGCCATCGTCGTGAACTCCGCCATCGGCGGATCCAGCAACGCCCCGATCCACCTCAACGCGGTCGCCGCCCACCTGGGCGTCGCTCTCGACAACGACGACTGGCAGAAGCACGGGCTGCCCGTGCCGCTGCTGGTGAACCTCATGCCCGCCGGCGAGTACCTGGGGGAGGACTTCCACCACGCCGGAGGGGTCCCCGCGGTGGTGGGCGAGCTCATGCGGGGCGGGCTGATGCCCCATCCCGACGCGATCACCGCCAACGGACGCACCATCGGAGAGAACTGCGGGGCAGCGGTCATCGCCGATCCCGACGTGATCCGCACCGCCGATGAGCCGCTGGTGGAGGACGCCGGCTTCGTGCACCTGTCGGGCAACCTGTTCGACAGCGCCATCATGAAGACCAGCGTCATCTCCGACGAGTTCCGGCAGCGCTACCTGTCCGACCCCGACGACCCCGACGCGTTCGAGGGCCGGGCCATCGTTTTCGACGGGCCGGAGGACTACCGGGCCCGCATCGAGGACCCCGACCTCGACATCGACGAGCACTGCATGCTCATCGTGCGCGGCGTTGGGCCGGTCGGCTACCCCGGCGCGGCCGAGGCGGTCAACATGCAGCCCCCGGCTGCGCTGCTAGTACGGGGGGTGCACTCGCTGCCGTGCATCGGCGACGGCCGCCAGTCGGGCACCTCCGGCTCACCCTCGATACTCAACGCCTCGCCCGAGGCCGCGGCCGGCGGCGGGCTGGCCCTGCTGCAGACCGGCGACCGCATCCGCATCGACCTGCGCCGCGGCCGAGCCGACATGCTGGTCGACGACGCCGAGCTCGAGCGGCGCCGAGCCGAACTCGAAGCCTCCGGCGGCTTCCCGGTGCCGGAGTCGCACACCCCCTGGCAGGAGATCCAGAGGTCGATGGTCACCCAGATGGACGAGGGCATGGTCCTGCGCCCCGCACTGAAGTACCAGGACACCTCCCGCACCAAGGGCCTGCCCCGCCACAACCACTGACCGCGGCCCAGGCTGTCTTGGGAGGTACCCCACCGTGATGCGAGCGGCCCTCAGGCGCCGGCGACGGCCTCGATGACCGGTGCCGCCGGCTGGGGCGTGGTGTTCGACTGCGACGGCGTGCTGGTCAACACCGAGGAGCTCGGATGGAAGGTATGGCGCGCTCTGGCAGGCGAGCACGGGATCGAGCTGACGCTGGCGGACCTGCGGGCGATAACGGGGTGCACGGACGAGCAAAGCGTCAGCTACTTCAGGAAGTGGCTGGGGGAGCCGGAGTTGGCCGACCTCGGCGCACGGTTTGCGGCCGCGTTCGCGGCGGCCAAGCAGGATCACCTCGTCAGCTACCCCGACGCGCTTGAGACTCTGCGGGAACTGCAGGCCCGCGGCATCCCCGTCTCGGTGGCTTCCAACTCCACCTCCGCCGACGTCGAGACCGCGCTGGCGCGAACCGGCCTGGTCGGGCTGGTTCAGGAGACGGTGGGTGCGGACCAGGTGGCGTCACCCAAGCCGGCCCCGGACCTGTACCGGCAGGCGGCTTCAGCGCTGGCACGCGATGTGGTGGTTGCCGTCGAGGACTCGCCCGCCGGGATCGCGTCGGCGCGAGCGGCGGGCCTGCCCGTGCTGGCCGTCGACCGGGGCGCCTTCGACCCGGCGTCGCTGACGGAGGCCACGGCTGTTTCTCCCGTCGTTAGCTACGCCGCATTGGAATCGCTGATCGGATCATCATCGAAACGTTCTCCGCCGCGCCATCGGCTGATCCCTCGCGCGGTCGGCTTGGCGTCGGCCGACGTACACTCACATGTTCGCTGGACACGGAGTCCGGTTGAGGAGAGAGAATCAGTGCGAGGAACTGTCAAGTTTTTCAACAGCCAAAAGGGCTTCGGCTTCATCTCGCGCGACGACGGTGACGACGTTTTCGTTCACTATTCCAACATCGTCGGCGACAACTACAGGAGCCTTGAGGAAGGGCAGGTAGTCGAATTCGACATCGGGCCCGGCCGTAAGGGAGATGAAGCTCGGAACGTCAAACCGGTCTGACCAGACAGGTTCACCGTGCGCCGCTGGCCTGCGGGAGGATGCTCGCCGGTCTCAGTCATGCGTCGTCCTCCATGTAGATCCGGATGACGCCGTCGTAGGCGGCGTCGGCCGCGAAACCCAGAGCGTCGGCCACGGCAGCGTCGGGTGATTCAACGATCAGCGCGGCCGCGTCGGGACCGGCCACCCGCTGACCGCCCCGGACTGCGCTGACAGACTTAGACCGATGGCCAGGCGCCGGAGCCGGCAAGCCGCTCAGCCGGCGGCAGCGACCACTCCTCCGCCGCGGGGAGGCGCCTACCGACCGCTGTCCGACCGCGACTGCGACGCCATCGTCGAGCACGCCCTCGCCATCCTCGCCGATGTAGGGCTGGCGGGCGCGCCGGCCAGCGCCCGCGACCGGTTGGTGGCCAGCGGTACGGTCGAGCGCGACGACGGGCGGCTCACGCTTCCCCGGCCGATGGTCGAGGCGGCCGTCGAGCGGTCGCCGTCGCGGGTCGATCTGCCCGGCTTCGTGGAGGACCGTGGACTGACCATCGGCGGGGGGACGGTGCACATCGGCACCGGTGGCGCTGCGGTCCAGACCCTCGACGCGGCCACCGGGGCGTACCGCCCCTCCACGCTGGCCGATCTGTGGTCGATGATGCGGGTCGTCGACGCGAGCCCCAACATCCACTACGGCCTGCGTCCCCTGGTCGGCCGGGACGCACCCACCGCCCGGGACCTCGACCTGAACACCGCCTTCGCCTGTGTGGCCGCCACTAGCAAGCCGATCGGTGTCAGCTTCACCACCGCGGACAACGTCGATGCGGTCGTCGACCTGTTCGACCTCGCTCTCGGATCGACCGGGGCCTTCGCCCGGCGGCCGTTCTGCATGGCGGTCGCCGTCCACGTCGTCCCGCCTCTGCGGTTCAGCGACGACGGGTGCGACATCATCGAGGCCGCCATCGAGCGAGGCATGGTGGTCCAGACCTGCTCGGCCGGGCAGGCCGGAGCCACCAGCCCCGCCTCGCTCGCCGGCGCCCTGGCCCAAGGGCTGGCCGAGATCCTGGCCGCCGTCGTGCTGATCGACGCCATCAAGCCGGGCCACCCGGCCATCCACGCCTTCATGCCGTTCGTGTCGGACCTGCGCACCGGCGCCATGACCGGCGGGGGAGGGGAGGCCGCGGTGGCCTCCGCCGGGGCCGCCCAACTGCTCAACGCTCTCGGGCTGCCCAACGCCGTGTCGGCCGGCATCACCGACGCCAAGATGGCCGACACCCAGTCCGGGTACGAGAAGGGCTACACAGTGGCGCTGGCCGCCCAGGCGGGAGCGGACATGGTGCAGCTCTCAGTCGGGATGCTGGGATCGATAATGGTCGCCTCGCCTGAGGCGCTGGTCATCGACGACGAGATGTGCGGAGCCATCCTGCGCTCGGTCCGGGGGATCGACGTCACGACGGACGCCCTCGACCTCGCCATGGTCGAGTCGGTGGTGACCGGCGACGGCCACTACCTGGGCCATCCGCAGACGCTGGATCTGATGCGCACCGAGTACGTGTACCCCACGATCGGCGACCGGGCCTCGGTGGCCGACTGGGAGACCGCGGGCCGGCCCGCGATCTGGGACCGGGCCCGCCAGCGGGTGAGCGACATCCTGTCCGCCGGCCGTCCCGGCCACCTGCCCGCCGGCGCGGAGGAGTCCATCCGGTCCGCCTTCGACATCCTCGTGCCGCCCCAGTCGTGACCTCCGTGACCCAGGCATCCGATATCGACCAGGCCCGCATCGTGGTCATCGGCGGTGGCGCGGTCGGCTGCTCGATCCTGTGGCACCTGGCCCAGGCCGGCCAGACCGACGCCGTACTGGTCGAGAAGCACGAACTCACCGCGGGGTCGACCTGGCACGCCGCTGGCAACGTGCCCACCTTCTCCAACAGTTGGCTCGGCCAGCGGGCCGGCAACTACGCCTGGCGGCTCTACTCCGAACTGGCCGCCGACCCCGACGATCCCATCACCTACCGCCACACCCGGGCGTTCTGGCCGGGCCACACCGCCGAGCGCATCGACCACTTCCACCACGTCATCGGCATCGCCACCGGCCTCGGGCTCGACCTCCATCTCGTGTCACCCGCCGAGATGGAGGCAATGCACCCGTTCTGGCGCGACGACGGGACCGTGATCGCCGGCCTCCTCGACCCCTACGAGGGCGACATCGACCCCAGCGGCCTGGCCCACGGTCTGGCCCGCCGGGCAAGGCGGCTCGGGGCCCGGGTGCGCCGTCACAGCCCGGTGGTCGGCATCGAGCAGTTGGGGCCGGGGCACGACAGCGACTGGCGGGTCCATCTGGTCGTTGGCGACGCCCCAGCGGCCATCGACTGCGAGATCATCGTCAACGCCGCCGGGTTCTACGCGGCCGAAGTCGGCCACATGGCCGGGGTCGGCATTCCCTTGGCTGTGCTGGAGCACCAGTACCTGGTCACCGGCCCGGTCGCTGAACTAGCCGGCCACCGGGACGTGCTGCCGCTGGTGCGCGACCCCGAGATCATGTTCTACCTGCGGCAGGAGCAGGACGCCTTCCTGTTCGGGAGCTACGGCCACGAGGGCCGCACGGTGTGGGAGACGGGCGCGCCCGACGTGTTCGACTCGGGCCTGTTCGCCGCCTCGACCGACGACATCGCCGAAGTGGCCTACCGGGCCGCCGCCCACGTGCCACTGCTCGGCGAGGTCGGCATAGCCCGGTTCGTGAACGGTCCGATCGCCTACAGCCCCGACGCCAACCCCCTGGTCGGTCCCGCCGCCGGGCTCGACAACTTCTATCTGGCCGCCGGAGTGCAGATCGGCATCACCCACGCCGCCGCGGCCGGCAAGGCGCTGACGGAGATGATCACCGGCGGCGACACCGAGTGGGACATGTGGCCGTGGGATCCCCGACGGTTCGGCTCGTGGGCGCTGATCGGCCACGGGCGCCGCAGCTACGCCAACGTGCGGGTCCGGGAGCTCTACGAGCACCAGTACGCCGAACCGTTCCCGCACCGCATCTGGGAGTCGGCCCGCCCGGTGAACCGGTCGGCGCTGTACAGCACCCTCGCGGCCAGGGGAGCCAACTTCGGCCAGGTCGCCGGCTGGGAGCGGGCCTTCTGGTTCTCGTCCACCGCCCGCTACAGCCACAAGGAAGCTAGCTATCGCGACGAGCCGTGGCACGACGCGGTGCGGACCGAGTGCCTGGCCGTGCGAGACCGGGTCGGCATCATGGACCATCCCGGGTTCGCTCGCTTCGAGGTCTCCGGCGCGGGGGCGGCTGGCTTCCTGGACCGGGTCTTCTGCACCCGGCTCCCCGACGTGGGGCGAGTCAGGCTGGCCTACATGCTGCGCCCGAACGGGACCGTGTGGAGCGAGGCCACCATCGCACGCCTGGACCCGGACCGCTACCTGCTGCTGGGCCCGACCGCGGCCCGCGAACGCGACTTCGACTGGCTGCGACGCAACCTCCGACCTGGCGAGGACGTAGAACTGCGGCTGGGCGACCGGCGGGCGGCCACGTTGATGGTGATGGGACCGGCCAGCCGCGAGCTGCTGTCGCGCCTCTGCGACGAAGACCTCTCAAGGGCGTCGGCGCCGTGGATGTCGGTTCGGCAGATCACGGTGGCCGGCGTCGAGGCCACCGCGCTGAGGGTCAGCTTCGTCGGCGAGCTGGGGTGGGAGCTGCATGTGGACGACGCCGACCTCGTCGCCCTCTATGAGGCCTTGTGGGAGGCCGGCGAGGACCTGGGGGTGAGCGACTTCGGGTCGTACGCCCTCGACTCGATGCGCATCGAGAAGGGCTACCACGGCTGGCAGACCGAGTTCGGGGTTGAGTACACGCCCTACGACGCCGGTCTCGACCGCTTCGTCCATCTCGACAAGGGCGAGTTCATCGGCCGCGCCGCCGCCCTTGAGGCCAGCCAGCGGCCGGCGGAGTGGAGCTACGGGATCTGGACCGTTGATCTCGGCCCGCTCCCGGGCGAGCCCGGCGATCCGCCCCCGTCGGCCACCATCCGGATCGACGGCCGGCCCGCCGGCTACGTCACCTCGGCCGGCACCGGCTTTCGGACCGGCACCCGGGTCTGCCTCGGCTACGTCGAGAGACAGTTCGCGGCCGCCGACAACGGCTTCACCATCGACGTCTTCGGCACCGCCTGCCCAGCAACCCGCCACCGCCAAGCCATCTACGACCCCGACCACCAGCGACCCCGCAGCTGACCGCTCGGGTTCCTGGTGGTGCAATATGGGCCACTAGTGGTACAGTATGGGCCAATGGTACGTGTTGAACTGGAGCGGATCGAAGCGCTGGAGCTGATGGGGATGGTGGTCGCGCATCTGAACGTCGTTGAGGCGTCAGGCGATCTGGCACCGCGACTGGCGACCCTCCTGGGCATCCGCGACAAGCTGGCCGCGGGCCTTCAGGAGGAGCAATGAGCTATACCGAAGCAGACGTGTCCGCCGCGATCGCGAGGATGGAGAAGTACCGGTCGGGCTTCGACTACGAGGTCGGGACCGCTCTCGCCGTGGTCGGCCTCTGTGCCGAGCGGGCCGACAAGGAGATTGCCATCCGCGATGACATAATCCGGACTGCCCACCGGGTCGGTGCCTCGCTGCGGCAGATCGCCGAGGCGTCGGGACTCGGTCGCAAGACCGTCACCGCCATCGTCGAAACGGACCCTGCCCGCGCTCAGGGGTGACGACAGCCCGCTCGGCCTCACACCTCGTCAGCGTAAGTCGTCCTCGATGTAGGCCCGGATGATGTCGTCGTAGGCGGCGTCGGCCGCAAAACCCAGGGCGGCGGCACGGGCGGTGTCGAAGCGGGAAGGCCATCCGGCCACGATCTCGGCTACGGCAGGGTCGGGTGATGCAACGATCAGCGCGGCGGCGTCAGGGCCGGCCACCCGGCCTAGGGCCTCAATCTGCTCGCCGACCGTGACCGACACTCCCGGCATGGTGACGTTGCGGCGACCCTGTAGCCGCTCGGTGTCCAGCTCGGCGGCATGGACCAGGAACCCGACCGCGGCCCTCGGGCTGGCGTGGGGATGGCGCACATCGCGGCCGACCGGCAACTTGGCCTCGACACTGTTGAGGGGTTCGCGGATGATGCCGGAGAAGAAGCTCGACGCGGCCGCGTTGGGGGCTCCCGGACGCACGCTGACGGTCGGGAGTCGGATCCCGATGCCGTCGAAGAATCCTCGCCGGGAGTAGTCGGCTAGCAGCGCTTCGCCGACCAGCTTCTGGGTGCCGTAGGAGGTGAGCGGCGTGGGATGGAAGTCGTCGGGAATGGGATCGGGGAACGGCGCGCCGAACACGGCGATCGACGATGCGTAGACCACCCGGGGCGTGATGGGGGAGAGGCGGATGGCGTCGAACAGCTGGCGGGTGCCGTCGAGGTTCACCGCCATGCCCTTGTCGAAGTCGGCCTCGGCCTCAGCGGAGACCACGGCAGCGAGATGGAACACCACGTCGGGTTCCAGCGCGACCAGCGCTTCCGCCTCGCCCGGGCGGGACAGGTCGGCCACATGGGCGGTGCACAGCTCGGACTCGATCGGGGCCTCGACCAGGTCGACTAAGTCGATGGCGTCAATGCCGTCTCCCCGCAGATGGCGCCGCTCCACGAGCCACCCGGTCAGCTTGCGGCCGAGCATGCCCGCACCGCCGGTGATGAGGACCCGCATCGCGTCAGCCCCGGGCGATCAGCAACGTCAGCCCCGGCCGATGAACGGCATGCCGTTGGCCATCACCGTCATGGTCAGCACGTTGGCGTCCGGGGGAAGACTGGCCATGTAGGCCACGGCCCGGCCGACGTCGGCCGCGTCCATGGTCGGCTCGGGCCGGATGCTGCCGTCGGCCTGGAGCACCCCCTCGGGCATGCGGGCGGTGAGCGGGGTCGAGGCGTTGCCGATGTCTATCTGGCCGCAGGTGATGCCGAACGGGCGACCGTCGAGCGACAGAGACTTGGTCAGCCCGGTGATGGCGTGCTTGGTGGCCGTGTACGGGGCGCTGTGGAGCCGGGGCACGTGGGCCGACACCGACCCGTTGTTGATGATCCGCCCGCCGGAGGGGTCCTGGGTCTTCATCAACCCGAACGCCTGCCGGGCGCACAGGAACGAGCCGGTCAGGTTCACGTCCACCACCCGCTGCCACTGCTCGACGTCGAGCTCGTCGACCGGCACCGGCGGCGCGGCCGTGCCCGCGTTGTTGAACAGCAGGTCGAGGCGGCCGTGATCGGCGCGCACCCTCTCGAAGAGAGTTTCGACTGAGGCAGGGTCGCTCACGTCGGCGGTCACGGCCGAGCCAGACCCGCCCTCGCGCTCGCACTCCGCGACGGTCTCGGCCAGCGGGTCGGTCCGCCTGCCCACGGCCACCACATGCCAGCCGTCCCTGGCCAGGGTAACCGCCGCTGCCCGGCCCACGCCGGAGCCGGCTCCGGTCACCAGCGCGATCTTGCCGTCCTGCATCGCCCACAAGGGTAGGCGTGCTACCGGCGGCGGCTATAGGCCGCCGTTGAGGCTCAGGACAGGTCGAAGCGGTCCAGGTTCATGACTTTGTGCCAGGCCGCCGCGAAGTCGTGCACGAACTTCTCCTGGGCGTCGTCGGATCCGTAGACCTCGGCGATGGCCCGCAACTGGGAGTTCGAGCCGAACACCAAGTCCACCGCGGTGGCCGTCCAGCGCAGCTCGCCGGTGTCGCGATCTCGGCCCTCGTAGACGTGCTCGGTCTCCGACACCCGCCACTCGGTGCCCATATCGAGCAGGTTCACGAAGAAGTCGTTGGTCAGAGACTCGGCCCGGCCGGTGAGCACGCCCAGCGACGATCCCGCCGAGTTGGCTCCCAGGGCCCGCATGCCGCCGACCAGCACCGTCATCTCCGGCGCGGTCAGCGAGAGCAGGCTGGCCTTGTCGACCAGCACCGTCTCGGGACGGCGCTTGTCGCCGGCCCGCCAGTAGTTGCGGAACCCGTCAGCGCTCGGCTCCAGCACCGCGAACGAATCGACGTCGGTCTGCTCCGGCGAGGCGTCGGTGCGGCCCGGCGAGAAGGGGACCGTGACATCGACCCCGGCACGCCGGGCGGCCTCCTCGACGGCCGCGCCGCCGCCCAGCACGATCAGATCGGCCAGCGAGACTCGCTTGCCGCCGTCCGACGAGCGGTTGAACTCGGCCTGGATGCCCTCCAGCGCGTCCAGCACCTCGGCCAGAGACGCCGGATCGTTGGCCTCCCAATCGATCTGGGGGGCGAGCCGGACGCGGGCGCCGTTGGCTCCGCCCCGCATGTCGCTGTCACGGAACGTCGACGCCGACGCCCAGGCAGCCGACACCAGCTGCGCCACCGACAGCCCCGAGTCCAGGATCTGAGCCTTGAGGGCGGCCACGTCGGCGTCGTCGACCAGGTCATGGTCGACCGCGGGGACCGGATCCTGCCAGATCAGCTCCTCGTCGGGGACCTCCGGGCCCAGGTACCGGGCCACCGGACCCATGTCGCGGTGGACCAGCTTGAACCACGCCCGGGCGAAGGCGTCGGCGAACTCGTCGGGGTTCTCCAGGAAGCGCCGCGAGATCGCCTCGTAGGCCGGGTCCATACGCAGGGACAGGTCGGTGGTCAGCATCACGGGGGTGTGGCTCTTCGACGGGTCGTGGGCGTCGGGCACCGTGCCGGCCCCGCCGCCGTCGACCGGAACCCACTGCCAGGCGCCGGCCGGGCTCTTGGTCAGCTCCCACTCGTAGGCGAACAGGGTCTCGAAGAAGGAGTTGTCCCAGGCCACCGGGGTGGGGGTCCAGGCGCCCTCGAGGCCGCTGGTGATGGCGTCGCCGCCCACACCGGTGCCGAAGGTGCTCGTCCAGCCCAGGCCCTGCTCCTCCAGGCTGGCGCCCTCGGGCTCAGGACCTACGTACTGGTCGCCGTCGGCCGCGCCGTGGGTCTTGCCGAACGTGTGGCCCCCGGCGATCAGCGCCACCGTCTCGGTGTCGTCCATGGCCATGCGGGCGAACGTCTCACGGATGTCGCGGGCCGCGGCCAGCGGGTCGGGGGTGCCGTTGGGGCCCTCGGGGTTCACGTAGATGAGGCCCATCTGAACGGCGCCGAGCGGGTCGGCGAGCTCCCGGTCGCCGCTGTAGCGCTCGTCGTCGAGCCAGCCGGTCTCGGGACCCCAGTAGATGTCCTCCTCGGGCTCCCACACGTCCACCCGACCGCCGCCGAAGCCGAACGTCTTGAAGCCCATCGACTCCAGCGCCACGTTGCCGGCGAGGATCATCAGGTCGGCCCAGGAGATCTTGCGGCCGTACTTCTGCTTGACCGGCCACAGCAGCCGGCGGGCCTTGTCGAGGTTGGCGTTGTCGGGCCAGCTGTTGAGCGGCGCGAAGCGGTGCGTGCCCGAGCCGCCGCCGCCCCGACCGTCGTGGATGCGGTAGGTGCCGGCGCTGTGCCACGTCATGCGGATGATCAGTGGCCCGTAGTGGCCGTAGTCGGCCGGCCACCAGTCCTGCGACGTGGTCAGCACGTCGGCGATGTCGGCCTTCACTGCGTCGAGGTCGAGGCTGTTGAACTCGGCCGCGTAGTCGAAGCCGCCGCCCATGGGGTCGATCTGGGCGGAGTTCTTGTTCAGGGGACGCAGGTTCAACTGCTCGGGCCACCAGCGCTGGTTGGCCAGCGAGCCCATGGCCGCCGCGGGCGCCTCGTGCAGCACGGGGCATCCTCCGGCGGGCGCGGCTTCGGTAGTGGGACTGGTGTCTTGGGTGGTCATCGATGCTCCTTGGCTGTTTGGGGGGTTGATGGTGTCGATCTCTCAGGGTTCCTGACCGGCGGCGACGGGCGCTTTCTGGCAGGTGGGGCAGTAGCCCCAGTAGATGACCTCGGCCTCGTCGATGTCGAAACCGAAGTCGTCGTCGACCTCCAGGCATGGCCGGTAGCCGGCCGCGCAGTCGACGTCCACCATGCGGCCGCATTCGCGGCATACCAGGTGGTGGTGGTTGTCGTCGACCCGGTCCTCGTAGCGGGCCGGTGACCGGGCCGGCTGGATGCGCCGGATCAGGCCCTTCTCGGACAGCACGCCCAGCGCGTCGAACACCGCTTGGCGCGACACCGCGCCGATGCTGGCCCGCACATCGCCGACTATGTCGTCGGCGGTGGCGTGGGGGCGGGCCGACACTGCCGTCAGCACGGCCAGTCGCTGGGCGGTCACCTGGATCCGGTTGTCTCGCAGCAGCTGCCGGGCGTCCTGGATCATGGAGCCACTATAGCAGCTATTCTGGACTAAGTCTAAATAATGAGTAAATCTGAAATCTCGGGTCTATCCGTCCGGCAACATGACGTCGGACCAGAACGTCATCATGTCCTCGTAGAAGACCGGCACGAGGTCGGGGTTGCCGGAAATGTGGGCGCCGCGCACTCCGAAGCCGGCCTCGATGGCGTAGAGGAATCCGTCACGGTCGACCAGCTCTGGATCGGGCTCGTCAGACGTGGGGAGGATGAAAGCACCGTCGTCGGCGATGTAGAGGGTGGGCGCCCCGGGCGTCACCGAGGCCTCGGGTATGTACTCCAGGGGGCTCGTGCGGTCGAAGCTGTGGTTGGCGCCGGGCACGATCCGCACGGTTGCGTCGCCGCCGGAGGCTCGCATGGCCTGGATGTGGGCCTGGACCTGCACCGGCGGGCACCAGTCGTCGCGGTCGCCGATGATGGCCCGTACCCGGGTGGTGCCCACGTCGGGGTCGAGGAACTGCTGCCCCGACCATGGGTAGGCGGCGTACACCCCGACCAGCTTGGGAGCGCCTGCCGCCGCCGCGAGGTGCACCGACGCCGCGTTGAGCACCGCCGAGCCGCCCCGGCTGTGGCCCTGGGCGCCGATCCGGGCCGGGTCGATGTCGGAGCGGGCCGCGAGGACCTCGGCCGCGGCCAGGACATCCCAGGCACTGGCCGCGAAGGAGAACTGAACCTGTCGCACGACAGTGCTAACGACGCTGCGGGTGCTGAACGGATCGACGGCGCAGGCCGCGACACCGCCGTCGGTGATTGCGGCTGCGATCTCCATGTGATGCAACTGAAGCCCGAGGCTGCCCGGAGCGATGATCACCACCGGGTGCGGCCCCGGTCCCTCCGGTAGGAACAGCTTGGCCCGCAAGTCCTGGCCCGGCATGGCGCCGGTGTCGGAGATCGCCTGATGGAAGTTCCTGGGGTTGGCCGACGGGATCGTCAGCGCCTCGCCGCCCAGGCCGTTGGCCAGCCGGAAATCGTCGTTGTGGATGGCGGCGTCATCGGTCTCCATAGAGTGCCCGGCAGGGTAGAGGCTGCGAGCCTCGTCAGTCAGGAGCTGAGGCAATGAGCAAGGTTGTGCTGATAACCGGAGCGTCCGCGGGCATGGGCCGCGAGGCCGCCATCCTGTTTGCCCGCGAGGGTCACCGCGTCTACGCCGCCGCCCGGCGGATGGACCGCATGGCGGATCTGGCCGACCACGGCGTCACCCCGGTCGAGTTGGATGTGAGCAGGGGCGACGACAACGAACGGGTCGTGAACCGGATCGTCGAGGCCGAGGGGCGCATCGACGTGTTGATCAACAACGCGGGCTTCGGCCTGTACGGGCCGGTCGAGGAGATCCCGCTCGACGACGCCAGGTACCAGTTCGAGGTGAACCTCTTCGGCGTGGCTCACCTCACCCAGCTCGTTCTGCCCCACATGCGGGCTCAGCGGTCGGGCCGGATCGTGAACGTTTCCTCGGTCGGGGGCAAGGTCTTCTCGCCCTTCGGGTCGTGGTACCACGCCACCAAGCACGCCCTGGAGGGCTGGTCGGACTGCCTGCGCCTCGAGACCGCGCCGTTCAACATCCAGGTCGTGCTCATCCAGCCGGGCCTGATCAGAACCGACTTCGGTGACGTGGCCGCCGACCAGCTTCGCAAGTACGGCCACGGCGCCTACAAGGCTCAGATAGCGCCGCTCCTCGGAATGAGGGACAGCGGGCGCGTCGCGGACCGCGGCACCAAGGCCGAAGTGCTGGCCCAGGTGTTTCTGGAAGCCGCAACCACCGACAAGCCGCGCCGCCGGTACGTCAAGGGAATGCTGGGGCGACCGGCCCTGTTCGTCCGCAAGTGGCTGGGCGACCCGGTCTACGAGCTCACGCTCCGCCTCGCTATCCGGTAGGAGATCCGCACGGGATCGCCGCTACGAGCCGGGCTTCCAGCCGCCGGGCTCGAGGCCGAGGTACTGCTCCAGGTGGCGGTTCATGTTGACGATCCGGCACTCCTCGCCCGACAGCAGGACGTGGGTGCAGCCGGGTTGGTGCAGGCCGTTCTGCATGGTGCGGATCACGCTCAGGTCCTGGTTGAGCACGAACCCGAAGTCGGACTTGTCCATGGGCACGGTGACATGCACCGGCGGCGGGGCCGGAGCGTCGGCCGACGGCATCCGGCGGAGGTTGATGACGGCCAGCTCGCCCTCGTCGGGGGTAGGACCGGGTCGGGCGGTCATCACGGTGAACAGGTCGGCGCTCACCAGCACGGTCGCGTTGGGGAACAGGTTGTACTGGCTGAGGCTCGTGATCTGGTGGGTGTCGTAGGCCGACAGGTCCACCCCGAGGGTGGCTTGATGGTCGCGGATCTTCTGGGCGATCACGTCCTGCAGGGTCTGTCCGGCCGGCACGTCGGGAAGGTCGCAGGGCTCCCGGTACTGCGGCCCCATGCGCCCGCCCTGGGTGATCACGAAGGAGTCCCACACCGCCTGGTCGTCGACGTTGCGGCCCAGGCGGGGACTGGGCACCCCGTAGCGCTGGTATGAGGCGCTGTGGCGGTTCCAGATCCGCTGGGGGGCGTTGACGTCGTCGATGCTGGCCAGCATCTCGCGGTGCAGGCCCTGCACGTGGTAGGTCTCCGAGAAGCCGTCGTTGACCACCTTCCAGTTGCTGTTGACCGGGGTGACGGTGGAGTAGTCGCACCGGAACTCGTCCAGGTTGGCCCAGGCGATGTCGTCGGGGACGCCCTCCAGCCAGTCGTCCAGCGGCTCGGCATCGAGGTCCAGGTTCACGAACACCAGACGGGTCCAGGTGTCCACCCGCACCGGCACCAGGCCCAGCTCGTCGTTGCGCAGCGGCCCGAAGCCCCGCCGCGACGGAACCTCGCGCAGCCGGCCGGCCAGGTCCCACGCCCAGCGGTGATAGGGGCAGCGCAGTTCGGTCGCGCCGGACCCCGATCCCACACAGATGGTGTTGCCCCGGTGGCGGCAGACGTTCTGGAAGCCGCGCAGCACACCGTCGTCGCCCCGCACCAGCAGCACCGAGTACCGGCCGAGACGGTGCTCGAACCAGTCGCCGGGGTTGGCGACATGGTCGACGGTGCAGGCCACATGCCACACCCTGGGCCACAGCCTGGAGTGCTCGAGCTCGGCGAACTCGGCCGAGATGTAGCGCTCGACCGGGATCCTCACCGGGGCCTCCGCGACCAGACCCGATGCAGTGACGGCAGTGCCGAAGATCTCGGCCTCGTCCAGCGGTGTGGTGTCGACCATTCCAACCATCGTTGCACACGGGTTGCGTGGCTACCCTGAGCCGGCCCATCGAGAGGCCGAGCATGTAGGGGAGCGATGACCGGGGACAGGCACTACTACATCGAGTCGTTCGGCACTGTCCAGCTGAGCGCGTTCCGCATCGGCCAGTCGCCGTTCGCTCACCGCTACGCGACCGATCAGACGGTCTTCTGCATCTACTGCGACCGCCTCTACCCCGTGAAGATGACCGACGACGAGGACCCCGTCCCCAACTACTGGAAGCTGCGCCGCGGCGTAATGCTGTACGACGTCCCGGAGAAGCCGCTCGAGATCATCGGCCCCGACGCCGGCGGGCTGCTCGAGAAGGTGCTCACCTGCCGGGTCGAGGCCCTTCCGGTCGGGCGGGCCCGCTACGGCCTGGCCTGCCGTGCCGACGGCACCATCCTGATGGACGGAGTGGTCATGCGACTGGCCGAGGACCGGTACATGTACGTCAAGGCCAACGGCGAGTTCCAGAGCTGGCTCGAGGCCCACGCCATCGGCCTCGACGTCGAGGTCCGCGACCCCCACTCGCGGGTGCTCCAGATCCAGGGACCGAAGTCTCTGCACGTGCTCGACGCCGCCATCGGCGGCGGGCTGTCGCCGGACTTCAAGTACTTCCACGCCGGGTTCTTCGATGTCTGCGGCCAGCGGCTGTGGGTGTCGCGCACCGGGTGGACGGGCGAGGTCGGGATCGAGATCTACTGCAACAGCGGCCCGGAGACCACCGACCACGACGCCCTCTGGGACGGCCTGCTGGCCTGCGGGGAGCCCTTCGGGATGGAGTTCAGCTCGTCGTCGTCGATGGGACTGCGGCGAATCGAGTCGGGGATCCTCGACAACGGCACCGACATCGAGCCCGGCCTGACGCCCTACGGCGCCGGCCTCGGGCAGTTCGTCCACCTCGACAAGGACGGCTTCATCGGCCGGGACGCGCTGGAGACCGCTGATCGCAGCCAGCTGCTGTTCGGCCTGGTCTGTGCAACCGCCACGCCGGAGGCCGGCATGCACGTCCACTTCGAAGACGGCCCGGTCGGCCACATGACCGCCGGATCGTGGTCGCCGACGCTCGACGCCGGCATCGGCTACGTGCGCTTCGATGCGCCCCTGACCGGCGACGACTGGAACGGCAAGACGGTCCGGCTGCACGACCACGACGGCAGCTTCCATGAGGCAACCGTCGACACGCTCCCGTTCGTAGACAAGGAGAAGCAACTGCCCCGCGCTGCCTGGAGCGGTCCGGGTAGCTGACCCGTCCCGACCAAGCCTGGAGGGGCTGGATGGATCTGAACCGTTTCGAGTGGCTGGCGTTGCGCCGTGAGGAAGCGGTCGATCCTGAGCGCGTGATCGTCGATGCCCACCATCACTTGTGGGACTGGCGCATCGGCACCTACCTCGCGCCTCAGCTGCTGGAGGACCTGACCGGCAGCCACAACGTGGTCAAGACCGTGTTCGCCGAGTGCATGTCTCACTACGACACTGACTGCGCCGAGCACATGAAGCCGGTGGGGGAGACCGGTTTCGTGGCCGGCCAGGCCGAGTGGCTCGACGCGGCCGAGGGCCCCACCGTCGCCGGGATCGTCAGTCACGCAGATCTGATGCTGGGCGACGCCGTCGAGGAGGTACTCGCCGCCCATGATGGGGCCGGCCGCGGCCGGTTCCGCGGGATCCGCCACGCAACCGCGTGGGATGCCAGCGACGAGATCCACAACAGCCACTGCAACCCGTTCGAGCACATGATGAACACCGACGAGTTCCGGGCCGGGGCCCGCCGGCTGGCGGCGATGGGCTTCAGCCTGGACACCTGGATGTTCCACCCCCAGCTCCCGGATCTGGCCGGACTGGCCCGGGCGGTGCCCGAGCTGACCATCGTGCTCGACCATCTGGGCGGGCCGCTGGGCGTGGGACCCTACGACCGCGACCGGGAACGGGCCGGCTGGAAGGCGTCCATGCGGCTCGTAGCAGCCTGCCCCAACGTGGCGCTCAAGGTGGGCGGCATCGGCATGGACATGTACCACGGCATGGGCTGGGCAACCCTCGATGCGCCGCCGGGATCGGAGGAGGTGGCCGCTCACTGGGGCGACGACGTGCGGTTCTGCATCGACACGTTCGGGCCGGACCGGTGCATGTTCGAGTCCAACTTCCCGGTCGACCGCCAGGCGCTGCCGTACCCGGTGCTGTGGAACGCGCTGCAGATCATGGCGGTCGGCTACAGCGACGCCGAGCAGGAGGATCTGTTCTCGGGCACCGCTTCCCGGATATACAGACTGTCGTGAGTCTCGACTTCTCGATGCGCCCCGAGTGGGAGGCGCTGCGGGCCCGGGCCCGGGCCGTGGCCGAGCAGGGCGTGGCCGGCTACGGCCGGTGGAGCGACTCGTGGATCAACGGCCACTCCAAGGAGTTCTCCAGGGTGCTGGCGGCCGAAGGCTTCATCGGGATGACCTGGCCGGCCGAGTACGGCGGGGGAGGCCGTCCCGGCATCGAGCGCATCATCATGGCCGAGGAGATGATCAGCGTCGGTGCGCCCATCGCGGCCAGCTGGTTCGCCGACCGCCAGATGGGCCCGTCCATCTACAGCTACGGCACCGATGCCCAGAAGGTCGAGTTCCTGCCCGGGATGCTGTCGGGGGAGGCGTCCTGGTGCATCGGGATGAGCGAGCCCGACGCCGGCTCCGACCTCGCTGCGCTGAAGACGTCCGCCGTGCGCGACGGCGACTGCTATGTCGTGAACGGTCAGAAGATCTGGACCAGCGGGGCGGCCAGCGCCGAGTACTGCTACGCGATCTGCCGCACCAGCAGCGAAGGGCCGCCCCACCGGGGCTTGAGCGAGTTGATCGTGCCGATGGGCCTTGACGGCATCGAGGTGCGGCCGGTGCGCGACATGGTCGGCAACTCGCACTTCTGCGAGATCTTCTTCACCGACGTGCGGGTGCCGGCCGACAATCTGGTCGGCACCGAGGGCGGGGCGTTCAAGCAGACCATGATCCAGCTCGGCTACGAGCGGGGCGGCATCGACCGTCTGGTGTCCAACCGGCCCCTGTACGAACTCGCGCTGGAGCACGCCGATCTCGCCGACCCCCAGACACGCCAGGAGATCGCAGCCATCGAGACCGGCTACCGGCTCGGACGGCTCATGGTGTATCGGGGCGCTCTCGGCGAGGGCTCCGCCGACTACAGCGCGGGCACCAAGGCCTTCTGCACCGAGCACGAGCAGCGGGTGGCCGAGTTCGCGGCCCGGGTACTGGGCCCGGCCGCCACCGTGGGGGATGCGGTGCCCACCGCCATCTGCTACGCCCCCGCCTACACCATCCAGGGCGGCACGTCGGCCATCATGCGCAACATCATCGGCGAACGCATCCTCGGCCTACCCCGCGAGCCCCGGCCTACTCGGGGGTGACGTAGGCGGCGGTTAGGCCTCCGTCGACCAGCAGGTTGGCGCCGGTCATGTAGGACGAGTCGACGGAGGCCAGGAACAGCGCGGCGGAAGCCATTTCGGTGGCCTCGCCGAAGCGGCCCATGGGGACGTGCACTAGGCGGCGCTGGCGCTTCTCGTCGGTGTCGAGGTACGACATGAGCAGCTCGGTGCGCAGCGGTCCCGGGGACAGGGCGTTGACCCTGATGTTCTCCCGGGCGTGGATGACGGCCAGTTCGCGGGTCAGCGACAGCACCGCTCCCTTGGAGGCCGTGTAGGCGATTTGGGGGGTGGCCGCGCCCACCGACGCCACGAACGACGCCGTGTTGATAATCGAGCCGCCGCCCGCCCGGCGCATGGCCGGGATCTGGTGCCGGCAGCCGTACAGCACGCCCTTCAGGTTGACCGCCAGGGTCTTGTCGATGGTCTCGGTGCTGGTGGCGACGGCGTCGGCGTCGTCGGCCAGCATGATCCCCGCGTTGTTGAAGGCAATGTCCAGTTGCCCGTAGGTGGCCTCCGCGGTCTTGACCGCCAGCGCGACCTCGGCGTCGTCGGACACGTCGGCGTGGACCGCGGTGGCCTCGCCGCCGGCCGCCCGGATCATCTCGACCGTCTCGTCGTTGGCCTCGACAATGTCAGCCGCTACAACCCGAGCGCCCTCGGAAGCGAAGCGCAGCGCGGTGGCCCGCCCGATCCCGCTGGCCGTTCCCGTGATCAGCGCCACCTTCCCCTCGAGCCTCATGGCCGCTCCCTTCTCGCGGTCAACTGGTGAGCGATCCGCCGTTGATTCCGATGGTCTGGGCGGTGACCCACTCGGCCTCGTCGGAGGCGAGCCATACGCAGGCGGCGGCCACGTCTTCGGGCCGGCCCGTGCGCCCTACCGGGACCGCCCTGGCGAAATGCTCGGTTATCTCCCGGTTCTTACGTTCGAAGAGGCCCAGCGCCAGCGTGTTGGCAGTTACGCCGGAGCGGGCCACTTCCAGCGCAAGCGAGCGGGTGAAGGCCAGGCCGCCGCCCTTGCCCGCGCTGTAGGGAGCCACCCCGATGTTGACGCCGTGGGTGCCCGCGGCGGACGAGATGGTGATGATGCGGCCCCAGCCCCGCTCGCACATGCCATCGATCACCGCGTGGCAGCAGTTCATGACCCCGTAGAGGTTGACATCGACCGAGGCCTGCCAGTCGGCCGGATCCATGCCGCGGAACTGCTCGGCCTTCATGTCGGTCGGTCCGGCCAGACCGGCGTTGTTGACCAGGATGTCGACCACGCCGATCCCGGCCACCGCGGCCTGCACGGCGTCGAGGTCGGTCACGTCGAAGACACTGACAAGCGCGCTCCCGCCGGCTGCGGTGATCTCGTCGGCCGTCGCCTGGGCCCGGTCGGCGAAGTAGTCGTTGACGACGACATGGGCACCCTGGCCGGCCAGGCCTCGGGCGATGCCGGCGCCGATGTTCTGACCGGCGCCGGTCACCAGGGCGGTGCGTCCGCTCAGATCGAACATCGACTATCCCTCCGCTCTCGCTCCACCATCATGGCCTGGGGCTGTGGCTCCGGCCGAAGCGGTAGGCGTCAGGCCAGCCCCGGCCGGCGAGGCTCTCCTCCTGGCGGGCGATGATGCCGGGAAGATCCTCGGGCTGCCAGCCCTCGAGCAGCTCCTCTCCCCGCAGGTCGAGAACTGGGCGCTGGAGCTCCACCAGCAGCTGCAGGCTGAAGGCAATCCGGCCGGTCAGTACCGCGGGGTCGGCCGTGCACAGGGCCAGCGTCGCCTCGGCCATCGTCTCCAGCGGCTCGAACATCACGCCCTCCACCCACCCGGCGGCCACCAGCGCCGGCGTGGCAATGGCACCCTGGGGCGACAGAGCGTTCACCGCTATGCCCTGGCCCTCGCACTCGCTGGCCACCGAGACCGTGAGTCGGTTCAGGGCGGCCTTGCTCGCTCCGTACATGGCCCCGGCCTTCGACGGCTTGTTGGTCGGGAACGGCGGACCCGGCGGCAGCTCGGCCGAGAACGTCGTGATGTTCACGATCGCCCCCCGGCCCCGCTCGCGCATCCCGTCTACAACCCCAGCCATCAACTCCCACGGCGCCCACAAGTTCACCTGCAGGGCCCGCTCCAGGCGCTCGGGCCCGACCGACTCGAAAGCGCCGTAGCCGCCGGCCGCGGCGTTGTTGACCAGGATGTCGACGGGGCCGAACTCGGCCTCAGTGCGTGCTACCAGCTCCGTCCGGGCGCCGTGCGGGTCGCTCAGGTCCGACGGCAGCACCAGGCACTCGCCGCCCATTTCGCGGATGCGGGTGGCGGTGGCCTCAAGGCCGTCGATGCTGCGGGCCGTGATCGCCACCCGAGCTCCCTCGGCAGCCAAACGAAGCGCGATGGCCGTACCGGTGCCGCCCTTGCTGGCGCCGGTGACGAGTGCAACCTGACCCTCGCACAGCCGTTGAGCCATCCCGCCAGTCTCGCACCAATGGGTCAGCAGGCGACGGCATGACGCTGGGCGCGATGTGGCCGATGTCACCCCGTGCCACACAGGTGGTCTGAACCTGCGCCGGTAGTTTCGATTGGTGCAGAGTCCGGTCCGCCTCGTCTACTTGCTGCGGCCGACCGTCAAGGTCGGGATCCTGCTCGCGGTCGGCTTCAGCGTGCTGGCCTTCGTGTCCACGCCGTTCCTGCTGCTCGAGATCGCCGAGCACTACGACATCAGCCTCGGAGTGGCTTCCATGATCGGCGTGTTCCAGCTCGGCGGCTTCGTGATCGCCTCCTGGGGCGCGGGACGCTGGCTGCAGCCCCGCGAAGGGGTCTTCGTGGCCTCGCTGCTGGCCGCAGCGGCCGCCAACCTCGGTTCGGCCGCCCTGCCCGCCTTCGCGTTGCTGGTGCCGCTGCGCCTAGTCAGCGGCGTGGCTCTGGGCCTGCTGGCCTGGTACGGCTGGGTGCAGGCCTTCGGCGACGACCGCCGCATGGGCGACGTGGCCGTGGCCGGCCCGGTGGTGGGCGTGGTCGCCGCGCCGCTGGTGTCGCTGCTCCTTGAAGCAGGCGGGCCGAGGCTGGTGTTCGCCGCACTGGCCGCGGTGTCGCTGGTGCCGCTCGCGTTCGGCTATCGCAGCGAGGTGAGGGAGCTCCCCAGGGACCGGGCGCGCCACCGGGCGGTCACCGCGGCGCGGGTGCTGCTGGTCTGCCTGGGCCTGTTCACCCTCGGCGGATCGGCGGTCTTCATGTACGCCGTGGTGCTGGGAACGGGCGACCCGGGGCTGACCGTCACGCTCGTCGCGGCGGGGTTCAGCCTCAACGCGGTGCTGGCTATCCCCGCGTCTCGGATGAGGGCCACCCGAAGGATCCCGAGCCCGTGGATGGCGGCTACCGCCGTGTGCGCGATCGTGGTAGCCACCACCGGCTGGGGCTGGCTGTTCCTGACCGCTCTGGTGGCGTGGGGGTTCTTCTTCTGGGCCGCCATACCGGGCGTGTTCGAGGTGCTGGCCAGCCGGTCCCGCTACCCCGAGGAGCGGGTCGGGGACGCTCAGGCGCTGATGGCCGCCGGCCGCGCCGGAGGACCCCTGCTGGGCGGACTGCTCATCGACAGCGCGGGAGCGACCGTGCTCGGCATAGTCGGCAGCTCGCTGATGCTCGCAGCCGCCGTCGGAGTGTTCACCACCCGGACCGTGGCCCGACCCTTGGGGAACCGCTGACCGCCTAGGACTACGATTCGGCCATGAGCCCGGAACCGGAGTGGTACCTGCCCACCTTCGACACGGTGGAGGAGGAGCGGCAGTACCGCAAGCAGCGCCTGGCCGCCACCTACCGGATCTTCGCCAAGCTCGGCTTCGAGGACGGCGCGGTGGGTGCCGCCGGTCATGTCACCGTGCGCGACCCCGAGGATCCCGAGACGTTCTGGGTCAACCCGTGGGGCGTGCCGTTCTCCCACATCACGACCTCAAGCCTGATCCGGGTGGACTCAGACGGCAACATCGTCGACGGCGAGGGCGCGCTCCTGAACGGCGCAGCCTTCGCCATCCACTCCCAGATCCATGCCGCCCGGCCCGATGTGGTGGCTGCGGCCCATAGCCACTCGATGCACGGCAAGTCGTTCTCGGCGCTGGGACGGCCGCTGCGGCCGCTGACCCAGGACGCCTGCGCCTTCTACGACGACCACGTCATCTTCGACGGCTACAGCGGCGTGGTGATGGAGCTGGACGAGGGAAAGCGCATCGCGGCCGCGCTGGGCGACTGCAAGGCCGCCATCCTCCAGAACCACGGCCTGCTCACCGTGGGCGCATCGGTGGACGCGGCCGCGGGTGCCTTTGTGGCCATGGACCGGGCCTGCCAGTCGCAGCTGCTGGCCGAGGCTGCCGGCGACCCGATCGACATTCCCGACGACGTCGCCCGCCAAACCTACTCGATGGTCGGCTCCGGCCTGGCCATGTGGTTCACCTTCCAGCCCCTCTACACCGAGATAGCCCGAGAGCAGCCCGACCTCCTCGACTGACCTCGCCCGACCTCGACTGAGGTCGCCGGTCAAGGAAGGAGGCGGATGCGGCCGGAGCCTTCGGTGACCTCGCCGACGACGGCGGCCTCGTGACCGGAGACCCTCAGCTCGGTCACCGCGGCCAGCCCGGCGTCGTGGCTGACCATGCCCAGCAGCAGTCCCCCTGAGGTCTGAGCGTCGGCCAGCAGAGTCACCGACGCGGCGCTCGCGTCACCGGTGTCCAGGTGGGGTGTCACCCAGTCGAGGTTGCGTTGGGTCCCGCCGGGCACCGTGCCCAGCGCGGCCAGCTCGCGAGCGCCCTCGATGATCGGCACGTCGCCGACCGAGATCTCCAGGTCGACGCCCGACTCCTGGGCCATGCGCAGGCCGTGGCCCAGCAGGCCGAAGCCGGTCACGTCGGTGGCTGCGGTGGCCCCGTGCCGCATGGCGGCTTCGGCCGCCTTGTCGTTGGATCGGGTCATCTCGGCGACTGCTCGATCCACGACATCGGCCCGGGCCTCGGCACGCTTGATGGCAGTCGAGATCACGCCGGTGCCCAGCGGCTTGGTGAGCACCAGAGCATTGCCTGGACGCAGGCCGGCGTTGGTGAGCATGCGGCCCGGGTTGACCTCGCCCACCACCGCCATCCCGTACTTCGGCTCGGGATCGTCGACCGTGTGCCCGCCGCCCACCACGAAACCGCCGGCCCGGGCAGCGTCCTCGCCTCCGGCCAGCACCTCGGCCAGCAGGTCGTTGGACAACTCCTCGGAGTTCCAGGCGACCAAGTTCAGCGCCAGCAGCGGGCGGCCGCCCATTGCGTACACGTCGGAGACCGCGTTGGTGGCCGCGATACGGCCCCAGGTGCGCGCGTCGTCCACCACCGGCGTGATGAAGTCGGCGGTCAGCACCAAGGCGCGCCCGCGGCCGATTCGCCACACGGCGGCGTCGTCGCCGGTGGCCAGGCCGACAATCAGTTCCGGCGGGGGGTCAGGGGTCAGGCCGCGCACTACGTGCGCGAGATCGCCGGGGGCGATCTTGCAGGCTCAACCAGCGCCGTGGCTGTACTCAGTGAGCCTTCGGGCCATCGCAGTCACCCCCTCTCGTGCACGCCGTTGTAGGAGCATTCGCAGGATCGGCGGCCGGCCGCACCACGCCGGGGACGGCGGCGTGAGTCGCCCGAGTAGAAGGGGAGCGGCCGTAGAGTGCAGCCGTGAGCGTCGACCCACGGCTCCGGACCCGGGCCACGGAGCTGTTCGGCGTCGACTACCCGATCGTGCAGACCGGGATGGGATGGGTCGCCGGCCCATCGCTGGTGACCGGTACCGCCGCAGCGGGCGGACTCGGGATCCTGGCCTCGGCCACCATGACCCTCAACGAGATGGACTCTGCCATCGGCGAGGTCCGGTCCCGCACCGACCGGCCCTTCGGAGTGAACCTGCGCCCCGACGCCGCCGACCTGGACGACCGGGCCGACCGGCTGGTGGACGCCGGCGTGCGGGTGGCCAGCTTCGCCGGCCCTCCTCCGGCCTCGGTGGTGCAGCGCCTCCGGGACGGCGGCGTGCTGGTCATGCCGACCGTGGGTGCCCGCCGGCACGCCGAGAAGATGGCCGAACTGGGTGCTGACGCCATCCTGTGCCAAGGCGGGGAAGGCGGCGGCCACACCGGCTCGATCCCGACTTCGCTGCTGCTGCCCCAGGTGCTCGACGCGGTGGACGTGCCGGTGATCGCGGCCGGCGGATTCCACGACGGCCGGGGCCTGGCCGCGGCCCTGGCATGGGGCGCCGACGGTGTGGCCATGGGCACCCGCTTCCTGCTCACCGCCGAGTCCAAGGTGCCCGACACGGTCAAAGCGGTGTACCTGGGCACGCCAGTCACCGGCACGGTGGTGTCGAGCAGCATCGACGGCAAGCCCCAGCGGGTTGTCCGCACCCGCCTGGTCGAGTCGCTGGAGTCGGCCCGAGTCACCCGACTGCTTCGGGCCGCGGCCAACGCCTGGCGGTTCCGGGGCGTCACCGGCATGTCGATGTCGGCGATGCTGCGCGAGGGCATGGCCATGCGCCGCAGCCAGGGACTGACCTGGAGCCAGATGGCGATGGCGGCCAATGCCCCCATGCTCACCCGAGCCACCATGGTGGACGGCGACATCGATGCCGGCGTCCTGCCCACCGGCCAATGCGTGGGCGTCGTGGACGACCTGCCCAGCTGCGCCGAGTTGATCGAGCGGATCGTGGCCGAGGCCGTCGCCGCCCTCGACCGGATCGCTCCGGCACGGCCCAGCTAGCTTCCGGTCCCATGTGCGGGCGTTACGTGGCGGCGACCCCGCCCGACGAGTTGGCCAAGTACTTCGGTGCGGCCGCCCCGCCGCCCGACCTGACCCTTGCACCCAACCACAACGTCGCGCCGACGCAGACCGTGTACGCCGTGCGGGAGCGCGACGGGGCCCGCAGCCTCGACGCGCTGCACTGGGGGCTGGTGCCGTTCTGGGCCAAGGACCCCAAGATCGGCAACCGGATGATCAACGCCCGGGCCGAGACGGTGGCCACCAAGAACGCCTTCAGGGTGGCCCTCACCCGCCGGCGCTGCATCATCCCGGCCGACGGCTTCTACGAATGGCGCCGCCTGGAGGGCTCCAAGCACAAGCAGCCCATGTTCATCAGCCGTCCCGACGGCGAGCCGTTCGCCTTCGCGGGCCTGTGGGAGCAGTGGCGCGACAAGGACAGCCCCGACGGCGACGGCGAGCCCTTCGAGCTGCACTCGTGCACCATCATCACCTGCGAGGCGAATGAGGCCATGGCCAAGGTGCACGACCGGATGCCGGTGGTGCTGCCGCCCGGCGCCTGGGACCTCTGGCTGGATCCCGCCATCAGCGACGCCGAGGCCGCCACCAGCCTGCTCGTCCCCGCGCCGCCGGGCCTGATCCGGATGCACCCGGTGTCGACCGAGGTGAACAGTGCCCGCAACAACGGCGCCCACCTCATCGAACCGGCCGAACCGCTCGACATCTTCAGCAGCTGAGGCTGGCGGCGGTCAGCCGGAGCCGCTGAGGCGCTCCTGCAGCGAGGCGGCCACCGCGTCGAGGTCGTCGGGGTCGGGGCTGGTGTCGGCGTTCGAGAAGTCGAGATGGGCCATCGTCGAGATGGGCACGACGTGGACGTGCACGTGGGGCACCTCGAAACCGGCGATCATCAGGCCCACCCGGTCCGGGGCAAGCCCGGCGGCCTGCTGGGCCTCAGCCACGCGGTGGGCCACGGCCATCAGATGGGCCACAGTGTCGCCGTCGAGGTCCACCCAGTGGTCGACCTCCGTTCGGGGCACCACCAGCACGTGGCCCCGGTTGAGGGGCCGCACGTCCATGAAGGCGACGCACGTGTCGTCGCGCCAGACGAACCGGCCGGGTATCTCTCCGTCGATGATCCGGGTGAAGATTGAGGGCATCCCCTGATCGTAGGCTGAAGACCCATGGCTGAACCGAGCACCGGCGAGGACCGGATCCTCACCGTCCCCAACCTGATCTCGGCGGCCCGGCTGGCCTGCATCCCCTGGTTCCTGTGGCTGCTGTTCAGCGCCGGGGACCGCTGGGGGGCGGCGCTGCTGTGGGGAGCGCTCGGCGCCACCGACTGGGTGGACGGCTGGTGGGCCCGCCGCTTCAACTCGGTCAGCAAGGTCGGCAAGATGCTCGACCCCATCACCGACCGGGCCGTGCTGCTGGTCGGAGTCTTCGCGGTCGGCATCGACGGCTCAGTGCCCTGGTGGCTGGTGATCCTCACCCTGGCCCGGGAGGGGATCGTCGCCGTCGTCGGGCTGGTGCTGCTGTCGCTGGGCGCCAAGCCGATCGACGTGACCTGGTGGGGCAAGTGCGCCACCTTCGGCCTGTACTTCTGCTTCCCGCTGCTGCTGGCCGGCGCCTCCGACCTGGGCGTCGCCGAGGGCTTCCGGGTCGCGGGGTGGGTCTGCGCAGTGCCCTCGCTGGTCTACAGCTACCTGTCCGCAGTGCAGTACATACCGTTGGGCCGAGAGTCCCTGCGCCAGGGACGAGCAGAACGGGAGGAGCAAGCCTCGTGAGTGTCCCCTGGGGTGTCTGGTTCGAGCCGACCCAACCGGTCCGGCGGCTAGTCGAGCTGGCCCGCCTGGGCGAGTCGCTGGGAGCCGAGATGTGCTTCGTGGCCGACGAGGGCACCGAACGCGACGTGTACGTCGCGCTCACGGCCATCGTCGAAAGCACCGGCCTGACCGTCGCGCCGGCCATCACCAACCCCTTCAGCCGCCATCCGGTGGCCACCGCCGCGGCTATCGCCACCCTCGCCGAGCTGGCACCGGGCCGGGTGATGCACGGTCTCGGCGTGGGCGGCAGCCGGGTCCTCCAGCCGCTCGGGATGGACCCCGAGCGTCCCTTCACCGCGTTGCGGGAGACGTTCGAGCTCAACCGGCGCCTGCTGGCGGGCGAGACGGTGGGGGAGGCGTCCCTGCCCTGGTTCCGACCCTATGAGCCCATGCCGATCGCCGTGGCCGGGCGCGGACCCCGGGTTCAGCGCCTCGCAGCCGAGCACTCCGACTGCGTGATCCTGTCGGCCGCGCCCCCGGCACAACTCCCAGCCGCCGCAGAACGGATCAGGAGTTCGGGTTCCGCTCAAATCGCCTGGTCGGCCTATCTGGCCTACAGCGAGACGGAGCGGCGGCGGGTGCTGCCCCACTTCTCCTACATGGCAGTGGACGCTCCCCCCGACGTGCGCGAGGCCGACGGCCTAGACGGTCCCACCACCGCCGAAGTCCGCCGCCTGATGCTGGCCGGACGCATGGACAAGGCGGCCGAACTGCTGCCCGACGCCCTAGTGGACCGCTACGGCGTAGCCGGCACCCCAGCCGAGGTCTCAGCCCAGATCGGCGAACTCCGCGACTGCTTCGACATCTTCATGCTGCCCATGAACGACGAAGCCACCTCAGCCGACCACATCCAAGCCAGCGCCAAGATCTTCAACAACGCCTAGCTCAAACAGGGAGCCATCGGCCGGCGGCACGGCGAGGCCGGACGGAGCCCGGCGACAGGACCCGCCGGCCGGGAGTGCCCGCTCTAGGCCTGCGGAATGGCCGAGTACGCGGGAAAGTCAGGATCGACGACGGAGTGGATCCCCAAGCCCATGGCCACCCGGTTCACGTAGTTGAGGTGAGCGCACTGGGAGTTGGCGTCGATGATGTCGAGGTCGTCGAACCCCGCAGCTCGCAGCTCCTCGACGTCGGCCTCGGTCACCGAGGCGGGGGAGCGGGTGAGCTTCGACGCGTAGCGCACCATCGCCGTATCGGCCGGCGACAGGCCCAACGACTCGAAGCAGTCCGGGTCGGCGGCCAGCTTGGCGATGGCCTCATCGTCGAGCCCGGTCTGGCGCAGCTTGATCGTGACCTGGCTCATGCAGTGCACCGTGCCGTTGATGGCCGAGGTCACGAAGCTGATCAGGTTGCGCTGATGGGGCGTCAGCCGCGACGGACACTTCTCGGTCGCCGCGTACAGATCCAGGCGGGCCGCCACCAGCGCGGGGTGAAGCGACCCGGCCATGGTCATCTCGGTGGGCTCGCCGAGTGCTCGGGCCTGACGGTCATAGTGAGCCCTCAACTCGCCCTCAGCCTCGTCGTATGGAATCGTGGAGATCCACATTCGCAGCTCCTGTCGGCGTGACGATCGCGAGGAAAATGAACGGGTTCCGAGGCCTAGGCCTTTCTCTGTCTAACGAGGATCCCGTCGCCGACACGCTAGCCGTGGTGGCCGCGGCAGACCGCCTCGGCTTCGAGGAGGTGTCGCTGCCCGAGAGCCGGCTGTTCAACTCGGTGATGCCGGTGGCGGCCGCCGCGCTGCACTCGACGCAGCGAGTAACCGTCCGCATCGGTGTGGCCAACCCGGTGTTCCGCAACCCCGTTCTGCTGGCGCTCGAAGCGGCCACGCTGGCCGACATCGGGCCGGGCCGGCTGCGCTTCGGGCTGGGCGCGGCCGAGTGGACGGTCCGGCGCTTCGGCATGGACCCGCCCGGCTGGCGCCCCCTCACCAACACCGTCGAGGCCGTGCGGGCGGTGCGCCGCCTCACCGCCGGTGAGGAGCTGGACTTCGTTCCGACGACGTTCTCGGTGGCACCGGGCCTGCGCCTGGACCGATTTCCGCCGGTACCCGTTCCGGTGGATGTCGGCGCGGTCAGCCGGCGGATGATGGAGGTCTCGGGCGAGTTCGCCGACGGCGTCCAGCTCGGCGCCATAACCAGCGTGGGCTACACCCGGTGGGCCCGCCAGCGGCTCGCGACCGGCGCGGAGCGAGCCGGTCGCAACGTCGACGATCTGCTGTTGAGCGCCAACGTGCTCACCAGCGTCGGCCCGGACCGGCGCGAGGCCCGCAACGCCGTCAAGGAGGTGCTGGCCTACTACCTGGCCCGGGTCGAGGGCGTGGTGGTCGATGAGGCCGGCGCCGACCCCGACGCGGTGGCCGCGGTCCGGGCCGCGGTCGCTGAGGGCGGCGAGCAGGCCGGCGCGGCGGTCCTGAGCGACAGCCTGGTGGACGTGTTCGGGGTGGCCGGCACTCCCGACGACGTGATCGAGGGACTGGAGCCGTTCGCCGACGCCGGCCTCGACCTGCCCCTGGCCTGGTACACCTTCGGACCCGACCGCGACGCCGGCATACGCCTACTGGCCGAACAGGTCCGCCCCGCCGTCGTCAACTCGTGATCTCTCACCGCGACAACAGGGGATGACGGCGATGTCCCGATCTGGGAAGCTGGACGGCATGCCTGACGGACCGCTGGTATCGACGGAGTGGCTGGCCGAGCACCTGGACGACCCGGGTGTGAGGGTCGTGGACTGCCGCTGGTACCTGCGGCCCTTCGATATGCGCAACGGCGACGACGAGTACGCCAAGGCCCACATACCGGGCGCGGTGCACGCCCGCTGGGACACCGACCTGGCCGACCCTGAGCGGCCCGACCTGTGGATGCTGGCCGGCCCCGACCGCTTCGCCGACGCCATGGCCTCCCGCGGCATCGGAGACGACACGTTCGTGGTGACCTACGACGACCAGCACGTGACAGTGGCGGCCCGGGTGTGGTGGGCGCTGAGGGTCTACGGCCACGCCGGCGTAGCCGTGCTCGACGGCGGGATCAACAAATGGCAGGCCGAAGGCCGGTCCACCACAAGCGCCGAGTCCAGCTATCCGCGGGCCCGCTTCACGCCCCGGTTCAATCCGGACCTCTACACCACTCACCAGCAGATGAGGGCGGCCGTAGGCACCTCGACCCGCTTGGTGGACGGGCGCATGGCCGGTGCCCGCCAGCAGGACGGTGGGGCCATCCCCGGCAGCATCGTCGCTCCAGGTATCGAGTTCACCGGACCCGACGGCACCTGGGCGAAGCCCGGCGAGGCCCGCCGCCGCCTAGCTACAGCCGGCGCGTGTGCCCCCGAGCCCACCATCGCCTACTGCCGCGGCGGGGTGGGCGCCTGCGGAACGGCCCTGGCCTACGCCATCGCCGGTCACGACGACGTAGCCGTCTACGACGGGTCTTGGACCGAGTGGATCACCGACCCCGAAGCTCCCCAGGCCCTGGACGCCGAGCACACCTAGCGCCGTCGCAGGGCAGAATGGGGCCGGTGACGGAACACAACGACTCGCACGCGGACGCCGGGGCGCCGGCTGCACCGGATTCGTCGTATCTCTGCGGTGCCTGGGGCGGCAGCGGCCCGCGGCTCGCAGTGGTCAACCCGGCGGACGGCTCGACGGCGGCCGAAGTCGCCACAGTCACGCCCACCGAGGTCGCCGAGACTCTCGACGCCGCCGCCAGCGCCCTCCAGTCCTGGCGCGACACCGACCCGTGGGCCCGTTCCCGGCATCTGCGGGATGCAGCCGCCTACATCCGTGACCATCTCGTCGACATCGCCGCGTCGGTGACCGCCGAGCAGGGAAAGCCGCTGGCCCAGGCCGAGGGCGAGGTCGCCGGCGCGGCCGACCAGTTCGACTGGTGCGCTGATGAGGCCCGCCGCATCTACGGACGGGTGATCCCAGCGCGGGGAGCCGGCCGGCGCCTGCTGGTGCAACGCGAGCCGGTGGGAGTAGTGGGAGCGTTCGCTCCGTCGAACTTCCCGGCCCTGCTGCCGGCCCGCAAGATCGCCGCAGCCACCGCAGCCGGATGCACGATCATCGTCAAGCCGGCCGAGGAGACGCCCACCGCGGCCCTGTGGCTGGCCGCGGCTGCTGAGGCCGCCGGGATCCCGGCCGGGGTCGTCAACGTGCTGGTGGGCGACCCCGCGATGATCTCCGAGATGATCCTCGGCGATTCCCGGGTGCGCAAGGTGACCCTCACCGGCTCGGTGCCTTTGGGCAGCCACATCATGGAGGAGGCGTCCAAGCAACTGAAGTCGGTGTCACTGGAGCTGGGGGGCCACTCGCCGGTGATCGTGCTCGACGACGCCGACCCCGAGTGGGCCGGTGAGGCCGCGGCGAGGGGCAAGTTCCGCAACGCCGGGCAGGTGTGCATCGCTCCCAGCCGGTTCCTGGTACCGGCCGAGCTGCATGACCGGTTCGTGGCCAGCTTCGTGGCCGCCACCGAAGCGCTGGCCATGGGACCCGGCGACGACCCGTCCTGCGACATCGGTCCCTTGCAGAACGAGCGGCGCCTTCAGGCCATGGAGCAGCTGGTGGCCTCCGCGGTGAGCGACGGAGCAGTCGTCGAGTCCGGGGGCCGGAGGATCGAACGGGACGCCGGCTGGTGGTTCGAGCCCACCGTGCTCACCAACGTAGACCTCGGCACCGAGATCATGGTGGCCGAGCCGTTCGGGCCCATCGCACCGATCCGCGCCTACGACGACCTCGACGATGCGGTGCGCATAGCCAACGACACCGACTTCGGGCTGGCCGGCTTCGTGCTGGGCGGGTCGCTGCAGCGGTGCCTCGACGTGGCCGACCGCCTCGAGGTGGGCATGGTCGGCATCAACGACTTCGCCATCGCGCTGGCCGAGGCGCCCTTCGGAGGGATCAAGCACAGCGGCTTCGGCCGTGAGGGCGGCGCCGAGGGCGTGGCCGAGTTCACCGTCGTGAAATACATCAACGTCGCACCCGCCTAGTCGCGCCCGTCTAAACCGCCACCGGGGGCGTCCACGTGATGTGCTCCCCGGTTCAGTTGATCATCTCGCAATAGCATTGACTATTTGGCACCGCTTGCTAAAGTCCGGTCCGGCGCGGGGGAGGCCGCGCCTGGACCGATTCCAAGAGGGGAACACATGACCAGACTCACCAAGATTCGACGTAGCTACGCGCTCGCGCTCATAGCGATAGTCGCGCTCGTGGCCGCCGCATGCAGCGGCACCAGCGAAGACCCTGGCGCCGGCCAAGTCGAAGTCGCCCACTACTACGGATCCGACCTCGGCCAGCAGGGAATCCTCGACGTCAACGCCACGTTCGAGGCCGGCGAGGCCGTCGTCAGCCCCATCGAGCACGAGGCGTTCAAGGACCAGATCCTCGTCGCCCTGGCCGGCGGCGAGCCGCCCGACGTGTTCTCCTACTGGGCCGGAGCCCGGACCCAGTCCGTGTTCGAGAACGGCCATCTCCGGCCGATCACCCAGGTCTTCGACAACGCCGACGTCTGGAACAACTTCCCGCAAGCGCTGGTCGACGCCGGGATCCACGGCGGCGAGCCCCACCTGCTGCCGTTCGGGTTCCACTACGTGGCCTTCTTCTACAACCCCCATGTGATGGAGGCGGCCGGGGTCACCTCGATGCCCACCAACAGCCAGGAGTTCATCGCGGCGGCCCAGCAGATCGCCGCCAGCGGCGTCAAGCCCATCGCTCTGGGCTCGATGAACCGCTGGCCGGCCCAGTTCTGGTTCGACTTCCTCATCCTGCGCACGGCCGGGCCGGACTACAGGGCCAAGCTGATGTCGGGCGAGGCGTCGTACACCGATCCCCAGGTCGTCGCAGCGATGGAGCTCTGGAAGCAACTGGTCGACGCGGGCTTCTTCGTCGACGATGCCAACGCCTACACCTGGACCGACGCCGCCGATCAGGTGGCCAACGGGGAGGCGGCCATGACCCTGATGGGCACATGGATCACCGGCTACTGGAACGGCATCGGCCTCGAACCCGTCACCGACTACGACTTCTTCAACTTCCCGGTGCTGGATCCCGCCATCGAGAACGCCGCGCTGGGACCCATCGACGGATGGGCCCTGTCGGCCGACGCAGCCAATCCCGAGGGCGCCATGGCGCTGCTGGAGCACTACGCCGATCCGGGCAACCAGCTCACCTGGGCACTGGAGCAGGGGGCGCTGCCGCCGAACTCCAACGCCGACACCACGCAGCTCAACCCGGTCATGGCCAAGGCGCTGGTGGAAGTGGGCAAGGCCGACTCCTACTCGTTCAACTACGACCTGGCCACACCACCGCCCGTGGCCGAGGTCGGTCTGGACATGTTCCAGGCCTTCATGGACGACCCGTCCGGCTACGCCGACCTCCTGTCGAGCGCCCAGTCGGACGCCCAGGCCGCTTTCGCGGGCTAGCGAGTCGAGCCGGAGGGCGCCAGCCGCAATCTGGCTGCCCTCCTCGCCGGCTCGAACCGGTTCCACCGGCGGTGCCGGACCTCGTCCCCCACGGG
>VXWX01000136.1 GCA_009835735.1 Acidimicrobiaceae bacterium | reverse complement strand
GAGGTGCCGTGCACACGCGAGTCACCTCCGAACCCGAGTTCTATCAGCGGCAGATTGCATAATGAGATTAATTTGCCCACCCAGTGAGATTAATTTGCCCACCTGAATTCGGGCCAAATTTTTCATTTTTCCGGTACAAATTTGGTCTGAATCCGAGGGGGTTGAATTTTGGGAGTTTGCATTGATTTTTGTGGCATTTTCGCGGGTTTCTCAACCCCTAAATGGAAATGTCACGAAGTCGAAAATCTATGCAAGACATCCGCACCTTACTTCGCTATTATCACGAGGAGCAGTACAGCAAACGTGAGATTGCGCGCTATTTGCGTGTGTCGGCGGGTACGGTGCGCAATTATCTTCGGCGGGCGGAGTTGTCCGGTCTTTCTTGGCCGTTGCCGTCCGAGTTCACCGATGCGGATCTGGAATCTCTGCTGTTCCCGGACTCCGGTTCTGACCGTCCCCAACCGGATTGGTCGGCGATTGAGAAGGAGCTGTCCCGGAAGGGGATGAGGTTGGATCTGGTCTGGCAGGACTGGATTGCGGAGCACCCGGACGGGTACAGTTACGGATATTTCTGTGCCTGCTATAAAAGGTGGAGCAACGCTCAAAAGATCACCACGCGGCTGGAACACAAGGCGAAAGAGAAGCTGTTTGTGGACTTTGCGGGCAAGACGGTCGAGGTCATTGATCCCGGTTCGGGCGAGATCATCAACGCGCAGATTTTTGTGGCCACGATGGGCGGTTCCAGTTCCACGTATGTGGAAGCCGTGCCGGATCAGAGTGTACGCAGCTGGATCACCGCCCATGTAAACTGTCTGAATTTTTTGCAGGCACGGCCTCGGATCATCGTTTGCGACAATTGGAAGGCATCGGTCACATGTGCGAGGGGGAAACCGCGTAAGATTCAAGAGACGTACGTAGATTTTGCGCGTCACTACGATCTCATCCTTGATCCGGCGCGGGTTCGGGATAAAGCCTGCGTGGAGCTCGCCGTAAAGCATATAACGACTCATATATTGACGAAGCGGGATGGCCGTCAATTCTTCAGTATTCACGATGTGAATCAAGCCATCGGTCCGTTACTGGATGCCGTCAATGACAAGCCTTTCCAGAACAAAGAGGGATCGCGTCGCCGCGAATTTGAGCGAATAGATCTTTGCGCCATGCGCGCGCTTGCCGAGCAATCGTATGAGTTCTGGGAATGGAAGAAGCTGAACGTGAACCTGAATTATCATGTTCAGACCCATGGCGGTTACTACAGTGTTGCGCATGGCTATGCGCATCATACATTGGATGTGCATAGCCAGGTCGTGATCTGTTCGTACCGGGGCAAGGAGGTGGCGCGCCATGCGCGGCTGCAGCGCAAGCGAGCGTACAGTACGCTGGATCGTCATATGCCCCCGAAACACAAGTGGGATCGGGAACGCCGGCTGGGGGCGGCCCGTGAGGTGGGCCTCAACGCGGCACTTCTGTGCGAGGCGATTCTGGAGTTGCGAACGCACCAGGAGCAAAAATTCTTGTCCATCAAAGGGATTCTGGGCCTGCGGGAACGCTACGGCAAAGAACGCCTGGAAGCCGCTTGTGCGCTGGCCTTGGCGTTGGGGACGCGCGCCTACAATTACCCCAGTCTGTCCTCCATCTTGAAAACCGGCCGGGATGAACTCTTTGAGCAGATCCCCGCCTATTGTGCATGAAAATCTTCGGGGCGGAGACTATTACGCATAACCAAACCATCCGCCCATGAATCATCATTCTACCCTTGATCAACTCACCCAGCTGCGCTTCCATGGCATGGCCAGCGCATTGCGCGATCAGTTGGCACAGCCAGATATGGACCGGCGATCCTTTCTGGAACGCCTCGGCATGCTACTCGCCCACGAAATCAGCGACCGGGAAAGCCGATCGCTCGACTGAGTCGGGCAAAACTCCACCAAAATGCCTGTATGGAAGAGATTGAGTACCGGCCATCCCGGGGATTCGATCCACAACAAATGGCACAACTGGCCCGGTGTGACTGGATTCGCCGTCACCTGAACGTGATCATTACCGGCCCCACGGGAACCGGAAAGAGCTTTCTCGCCTTGGCCCATAAAGCCTGTCTGGAAGGCTTTCGTGCACGGTATCACCGACTCCCACGACTCCTGGAAGAATTAAGCCTCGCCCGAGCCGATGGGCGGTACCTGAAACTCCTGAATCAGTTGAGTAAACTGGATGTGCTGGTGCTCGATGACTGGGGATTGATCCAACTGTCCCAACCCCAACAAGAAGATCTTTTTCAGTTGTTGGACGACCGCATTCAAAAACGATCCACCATTGCAACCAGTCAGTTACCCATTGAACATTGGCATCAAAACATGGCCAATCCCACCATTGCCGACGCGGTGCTGGATCGACTGGTCCAACCCGCCTATCGCATTGAACTCAAAGGAGATTCGCGCCGGAAACGGTGGCCAAACCGTTGATGAACGTTAAGGAGCAATGGGAAACTCAGAACATCGTTGATGTAGTCAGTGCGGGATCCGAAAAACATCAACATTCGCGGATCGTAGCCACGTCCAAGAAACATTCCGAAAACAGACTCATTCGAACCTGAAAAACACATAAAAACGCAAATCCCAAAAATAGCCTGCGCCAGGTGGGCAAATTAATCTCACTGGGTGGGCAAATTAATCTCATTATACAGGAGATCTATGAAGCATTAGACATAGATCCGATCCCGTTACCCACCGTAACCACAACCGTCTGAACAAAAACACCAAGTTCCCGTAGTGACCTAATGGACCTATAACAGGCCAAAATCGGCCTGTGACTGCACCAAAATTAGTTTTTATGTAGAGTCAAGGGGCCGGCGCGGTGCTCTTAGGGTCCTGTGGCAATTCCATTGCTTTCGCTCTGGCCCTCAGTCAGGCTCCCGTAAGTCGTTTCCGGCCCCCTGCTCGTCAAACCGGACGTGCGGTTTTCCCGCATCCGGCTTTCCGTTGAACGCATGCCTTCGCCCACGGAACGTTCTTTGTCGTCGGCGCAAGATGGTGGAGACCGTAGGTTTTCCGTAGTCGAACGTCTGAAAAGCGCACATATTTCCCAGACTGTATCTTATGCTTCCGACAGAACCACTGTCGCAGCCTCCGCATTGCGTGTCGGTCAATGGCACAGTAGGCAGGATTTACCTGTCCCAGAGTAAAGTAGTTCGCCCAGCCGGACATGATCCAGTTTAGACGGCGTACCATCTCCTCCGCGTCCATCAGCCCGAAGCGGGCTTCCGTTTGTTCGCTAATGCGGCGGCAAATGCTTTGGATACTCCCCTTGCTCGGGCGGGTACCGATGTACCGCGTTCCCGTCTTCGGGCGGTAGTTCCAGCCGATGCGATATCCGAGAAACTCAAACGCCTCTTCGGGGCATCGTAAGCATTGTGTCTTTTGCGCATTGATGGGGAGCTTCAGACGATTCATGAGCCGGGTGATCACCACCAGCATCTCTGTGGCCGATGCACGCCCCAGCACACAAAAATCGTCTGCATAGCATACGAGCTCCGCGCCAAACTGCCGAGCATAGCCCAACAGCTTCCAGCCAAGAATAAAACGGCGCATGTAAATGTTGCTCAACAGAGGGGAGATCGGACTGCCTTGAGGCGCCCCTTTCCGTTCCCGCCGTGCGCGATTTGTACGTCGTTTCCCGCCTGTCTTGTCTTCCTCAACCACCGGCATTTCCAACCACGCTTTGATGAGTCTAAGCATCCGACCGTCGCTGATGCGACGTGCCAAGCTCTTCATCCACTCCGCATGGGGAATCTCGCCAAAATAGTTCGACAAGTCCGCATCCACTACTTCGCGGTGGCCACGGTTCAACAGATGGTGGATGCGCTTTACCGCATCCTTGGCACTTCGTCCATCGCAATACCCGTATTGCTCCGGTTGGAGGTCTGCCTCAAAGATCGGCGATAATATTAACATCGCCGAGGTCTGGGCCACTCGGTCCCGCAGACATGGGATCCCTAACGGACGAAACTTCCCTGGCTGTTTCTTCGGAATCAGTACCTGACGGACCGCCTTCGGCGTGTAGGTACCCTCCCGTAGATCCTGCGACAGTTCTTGCAACCATGCTTCCACACCCCGTTGCTTCACCTCTGCGATCGTTTCTCCGTCCACGCCTGCGCTCCCGCCGTTTCGGCGCACCAGCTTCCACGCTTCCCAAAGAAAATCCATCCGCCATACCTTATCCACAAGGGCATGAAATCGGTGGGCTGCCGATTCCTTCGCTTTCGCATGCAGTACGGTCTGGAGTCTCCGAACTTTCTCAGATCCTGTTAGACGTTTGTCAGTCATCATGTCCCTTCGTCCTTTTCCATACTGGGTTCAAATCAGGACCCCTTCCCTCCACAGGCGTTACCCCGTTTCTGCGGTACTACGGACCCATCCGCCACCCTGACGGCCCGGCCTGCCCCTTGCGGAGTCCCGGTTGCCGTGTGCCTTGGCACCGTCAGGGCTTCCCGTGTTGCTACTTTCCTGATCTCCCATGCGTGCCAGCGCCAATACCCCGGTGAGCCGCCTTGGTGCTTCGGTCGCTCGCTTCCCAAGACGTGCCCGTCTTCCCCATATTGACGGAAGGTCGACACTCACATTACCCGTTTCCAGGCCTGCTCGGCGTTCACTGCGCGTTCCGGCCCGCATGGTCGCTAAGCTACTCGCGTAGCCCGTTAAACCTTAGGGCTTCATATCTTGTCGTTACCTCCATCATACGCTAAGGCCGCTACCAACCGGAGCGACAGGTGTTGGGCGGGATTCGAACCCGCCACAGGAAAGCGCCTTTCCACGGCGCACGTAGAGTCAAGGGGCCGGCGCGGTGCTCTTAGGGTCCTGTGGCAATTCCATCGCTTTCGCTCTGGCCCTCAGTCAGGCTACCCGTAAGTCGTTTCCGGCCCCCTGCTCGTCAAACCGGACGTGCGGTTTTCCCGCATCCGGCTTTCCGTTGAACGCATGCCTTCGCCCACGGAAAATTCTTTGTCCTCGGCGCAAGAGAGTGCAGACCGTAGGTCTCCCGTAGTCTGATGTCCGAAAAATGCACATGTTTCCCAGACTTCATCTTGTGCTTCCGACAGAACCACTGGGCTTTCGCATGGAGTACAGTCTGGAGTCTCCGAACGTTTTCAGATCCTGTTAGACAATTGTCAGTGATCATGTCCCTTCTTCCGTATCCATACTATGTTCAACGCAGGGCCCCTTCCCTCCGCGGACGTTACTCCACTTCTACGGTACTACGGACCCATCCGCCACCCTGACGGCCCAGCCTGCTCCTTACGAAGGTCCGGTTGCCGTGTGCCTTGGCACCGACAGGGTTTCCCGTGTTGCTGCTTTCCTGATCTTCCATGCGTGCCAGCGCCAATACCCCGGTGAGCCGCCTTGGTGCTTCGGTCGCTCGCTTCCCAAGACGTGCCCGTCTTCCCCATATTGACGGAAGGTCGACACTCACATTACCCGTTTCCAGGCCTGCTCGGCGTTCACTGCGCGTTCCGGCCCGCATGGTCGCTAAGCTACTCGCGTAGCCCGTTAAACCTTAGGGCTTCATATCTTGTCGTTACCTCCATCATACGCTAAGGCCGCTACCAACCGGAGCGACAGGTGTTGGGCGGGGCTCGCACCCGCCACAGGAAAGCGCCTTTCCACGGCGCACGCCAAAGTCGGGTTACGATCACCGGGAGGCCCTCATGGCAGGTCTGTTTGGCAACACCCAGGAACTGTTGGGATTCGACGAGACGATCGTCTTTTATGATTTGACCAATACCTACTATACGGGTCGTCAACGGGGGACGTTGCTCAAATACGGACGCAGTAAGGAAAAGCGGTCTGATTGTCCGCTGGTCACCTTGGCGGTGGTGCTGGATGGATCGGGCTTCCCGCGTACGGCGAATATTCTGCCCGGCAATACCTGTGAGCCCAATACGTTGAGACAGGCGATTGCGCAGTTGAATGGGGACAAACCGACGGTGATTATGGATGCTGGCATAGCGACGGCGGCCAATTTGGCGTATTTGAAGGAACAGGGACTCGACTGGATTTGTGTGCAGCGGACCAAGACGCCTGTGGTGCCGGATCGGAAGCCGGATGAAACGTTTCAAACCACCACGCAGACGCAGGTGCGTGCGTGGGCGCTTGGCGTGCAGGATCACGTGCAAAAGGTGTATCTGCACAGTGCGGCCCGGCAGGCGGTCAGCGATCAGATTCTTCACAAGAAGCGGACGGAATTTGAATCGGCCATGGCCTATCTGAACGAGGGGCTTGGGGGGAAGGGGCGTCCCAAGAAACAGGCGGTGATTGAACGGAAGGTGGGCCGACTGACGGAGAAATACAAAATCGTCGCGTATCAGTACGAGGTCAAGGTGATCCAGAAAAAACACAGTCCGAATGCGGAGCGGATCCGCATCCAGGGCCTTTGATGAATGTACGGAGGCATCGGGGGGATATGTACTGCAGACCAGTCACACGGCGTGGGGATGTGAGAAGGTTGCACGCACTTACTGGCGCTTGGCAGATATTGAGCAAACCTTCCGCACCATGAAATCGGACTTGGGGGTACGCCCAATCTATCACCGCAAGAAAGTGCGGATTGAGGCGCATCTGTTCCTGTCTATTCTTGCCTTTCACGTGACCCATCTGATTCGGTGTAAACTCCGTGCGCATCACATTTACAGCAGCTGGGGGACGCTTAAAGTCAAGCTCAACCACCAGCATCGGGTCACGACTGTGTACTGAGCTTCCATGGGCTCATCGAGGCGCTCAGTGCGGTAAAACGCGTGGTGGTGAAACAGAAAGAACCCGTGGGCGAGTCCCCCGAAGTGACCATGTTCCAGAACATGAATCCCACCCAGCAACAGGCCTTCAAACGACTCAATCTCAAACTACAGTAACCGTTCGGCCTTCCGAATCAGCCCTCCTACTACCGCCTTTGGCGGAAGAAAATCCTCAAAAAATACCTCGAATCCACCAGGGAAAATCGTACCTTCCAGAAACCGAAAAGGGGGGAAGTTCAGTAATAATTTCTAGCAAATCTGCCTTGGTCATTGCTTTGAATCGAATTTTTCGATATTCCTCTTCAGCTGGATATAAAGCGGACTACGTTCGGTCTTGTTTTGCAATTTCTCCTTATTAAAAGCAATGTAAGAATAATACCCGAATTGATACTCTCCCAATCAGGTTTGTAATATAAATATGCCACTAAAAACCCATCTCAGGAGCAATGGAAGATAGAATTCTTACCCCGGGAGATTAACCCTGTTCATGATCTCAAATTGTGTATTCCAACTAGGTGGGATGTCCAATCCGAGGCATGCAGGACAATAATCCGAAGGAAGCAGGAGGACAGTGAATACGAACGACCTGGGAAGGTGAATCATGCGAACGTGAATTGAGTCATGGAGTGAGCGATCCACCCGGTTTCCACTGTCTTAGCCTGAATTTCCAACCACGTTTTTTGATGACAATTTGGTCTGTGTCATCGAGG
>VXWX01000078.1 GCA_009835735.1 Acidimicrobiaceae bacterium | reverse complement strand
GGGGGCCGGTGGCCGGCTCCCTCCAGCAGCATCACCAGCGGGATGCGCTCGCGCCCGGCGATGTCGGCGATCCGCCACCGCTTGCGGGTGGCGGCCGGGCCGATCGAGCCCCCCATGGTGGTGAAGTCCTCCGCGCCCACCGCCACCGGACGGCCGTCAATGGCCCCCACCCCAGCGACGAGGGCATCGGCGGGCACCGGTCCGGCCAGGGTGCCGATCTCGGTGAACGACCCCGCGTCGAGCAGCCCGTCGATGCGGCCCCTGGCATCCATACGCCCCTCGGCCCGGCGCTGAGCCAGCTTCTCGGGCCCGCCCATGGCCCGAGCCTCCGCCTGGCGGCGCCCAAGGTCCTCAAGCGTGGCGTCCCAGGCAGACTCGTTGGTCATGCCGGTCCCAGCCTTCGACGCTCCAGCATGCCGGTACCCGCCATGGCGCCCACGGTAGCCATCGCCATCCGAACTGGCAGCAAGACACCCCATATAGGGGGCAAAACGCTGCCAATTCCAGATGGACTACTTGGCGGCCTTCGGGCGAGTCGTAATCCGGTCGGACACCGCCGGAGGGGCCACGGCTACCGGGCCGTCGGTCAGCTCGACCTGCCAGCACCCGTCGTTCTCTATAACCGGCCGGTCGATCGGGACGGCGGCATGGGCTCTGACCCATGCCGACGCGCCGGCAAGCGAGACGTCCACGAGTGCGGCCCGACCCTCAGCCAGCGTGTGAGCGGCCACAGACGCCGCAGCCAGGCCTGCTATGGGATCGGCAATGGCGTCTCCCACGAACATGGGCGGCTCACCGGGCATAACCAGCCCGCCGGAAGCGGCGGCGTCGTCGCCGAAGGCGATCCGATTGGCGTGCCGACCATTCCGCCCGTGGCCGGTGATCGACACCCAGGTTGTACCTGCGGCCACTACCTCGGCGGGGCTGATCCCCCACTGCTGCATGACCCGGGGCCGGCTCGCCTCCAGCACGAGGTCGGCTTCGGCGATCAACTCTCGTAGCCGGTCTAGGGCCTCGGGTTCGGGCAGGTCCATGCTCAGGTGCCGTTTCTTGCGGTTCAGCAGCTCGAAGAACCCGGCCGGGCCTCGCCTCGCACCGTCGGGACGGGACCCCGACTCCACCTTGAGCACCCGGCAGCCGGCCTCGGCCAGCAGCCCTCCCGCCAGGGGCCCGGCCCACAGGCCGGTGAGGTCCACCACCACCGACGCTTGCCCGCGCCGGGGACGCGCCGGCCTCTCGCATCGCACCGACCATGGTTGTTGTGGCGCCGGAGTGGCGCCGATTGCAGCCACCGCAAGGCCGAGCTCGGACCCCTGCTGCACCACATCGGCAGCCGTCATCGAGGCGATCCGGCTCTCGATGCCGGTCCAGTCACCGGCAGGCACCGCCGCCCCCACCAATGCCGGCAAGGTCTCGATGTCGGACGGGCGGGGAAGGCTCAACGCCAGCCAGCCGTCGCGGGCCCGCACCATCTGCGCGTATCCGCCCGGGCTGCGCGATCCGCTCCGCCCGAATCCCGTGAAGGCGGCTCTCTGGGCCGCCAGCGCCTCGGGATCCACCCGGACCCCTGTGCCAAGACGCCCAGTGGCCGAGGCCAGCGCGTCGCCGAGACCAAGCAGAGGACGCACAATCCCCGCAGGCGACACCGCCGGTGGACCGGAGGCCGGCCCTGTGAGATGCATCGCCCCCGACCCGGCCCAAGCCCTGACGCACTCATCGTCGTCGAGGGCGGCAGGTTCGATTACGAGCACCTCAGCGAAGGTAGCGTGAGCTGTTGGGCAACTGCCCTCCAACGGTCACAATGGACGCGCAGGCGCGGGAGGACGACATGGTGGAACTGCGGCCAGGGGCCCGATTTCAAAGCACGGTGTGCGCCACTGAGGTGATCGTGGTGAAGGGCACCGGACCGGCCGAGCTGACCTGCGGCGGCGCGCCGATGGCGGCGGCCGGATCGACCGAGCGGTCCGGGGAGCCCAGCGCCGGCGCCTCGGAAGGAACGCTTCTCGGCAAGCGCTACGGCGACCAGGACGAGACCATCGAGGTGCTCTGCACCAAGGCGGGGCCGGGCTCGCTAGCTCTGGGCGACTTGCCGCTGGCCGTGAAGGTGACGAAGCCGCTTCCCGCCTCGGACTGAGCGGCCGCGCCGCCGGTGAGTCAGCCCTACCCAACCCCCACCGGACCGCTCCCATGAACGTGATGATGCTGCTCGAGATGGCGGCCACCGCCATGGGCGACCGGGTGGCGGTGGGGTCACTGGACGGCGGACTCACTGGCGACGGCCTCATCGGTGACGCGGCCGCACTCGCCGGACGCCTGCGGGCATCCGAGGCCGAGCATCTGGTGCTTTGCGACGAGCCCGGCGCGGTGCTGCCCGTCTCCTTGTTCGGAGCGGCATGGGCGGGCGTGCCCTACGTGCCGATCAATTACCGGCTCGCCGACGACGACCTGCGCCGGCTGGCCAACCGGGCCGCGCCGGCGTTGGCGGTGGTCGACCCCTCCGGGGCGGAACGGCTGGCCGGGGTGGACGGGCTGGAGATCGTCGAACGGGACGCTCTCAGGGACGATCCCGCCGGTGGTGCTCAACCCGCCGACCTGGGCGACTGGCCCATGGACCCCGATGCCGCGGCCGTGCTGCTGTACACCAGCGGCACCTCCGGCCCGCCCAAGACGGCGTTGCTGCGTCACCGGCACTTGGTGTCCTATGTGTTCGGCACGGTCGAGTTCGCGTCGGCCGGACCGGAAGAGGCCCACATCATGGCGGTGCCGCCCTACCACATCGCCTCGGTGGCCGCTCAGCTGTCGCAGGTGTATTCGGGGCGCAGGATCGTGCCCCTGCCGAAGTTCGACCCCGACTCCTGGATCGACCTGGTGCTAGCCCAAGGCGTGACTCACGCCATGCTCGTGCCCACGATGCTGGCCCGCATCGTCGACGCCCTCGACCGGCGGCGCCAGAGCCTCGAAACGGTCCGGTTCGTGTCCTACGGAGGAGGAAAGTCGCACCGGGCGGTGGTGGAGAGAGCGCTGGAACTGTTCCCGGCCGCTGGGTTCTCGCACGCTTACGGCCTCACCGAGACGAGTTCAACCGTGTGTGTGATGGGTCCGGACGACCACCGACGGTGGGCCGCCTCCGACGATCCTGATGAGAGGGCCAGACTCTCTTCAGCAGGCCGACCGTTGCCGGGAGTGGAGATATCGGTGCGCTGCGGTGACGGCACCGAGGCGGAGGCCGGTACAGCCGGAGAGATCTGGGTCAGAGGCGAGCAGGTGGCCGGCGAGTACGCCGAGAGCGGGTCGACACTCGACGACGACGGCTGGTTCCGCACCCGGGACAGCGGACACACCGACGATGCCGGCTACCTGTGGGTCCACGGCCGCAACGACGACATCATCATCCGGGGCGGCGAGAACATGTCGCCCGGCGAGATCGAGGACGCGCTGTTGACCCATCCCGCCGTTGTCGACGCGGCCGCATTCGGGGTGCCCAGCCGCGAGTGGGGTGAGGAGGTGGCGGTGTGCGTCATCACCCGCTCCCCGGCGCCGACGGTTGACGAACTCCGCGAGCTGGTGCGGACCCGGCTGCGATCGAGCCGCGTACCGGCGCGGGTGGAGTTTGTCGACGAGTTGCCCTACAACGACACGGGCAAGCTGCTGCGCAGGGAGCTGAAACAGCGCTTCGCCTCCGACTCCCCCGGGGGTTGATCCAGCCATGCACGGTGGGATCTGGCCATTGGAGGAACTCAGATCGGCGGTCGTCTCCGTCGACTTCGACCGGCTAGTGCTGGACGGGATCGCAGCCGCGACGGGCATGGCCTCGGTGGTCGTGGATGTGGGCGACGATCCCGCTGATGACCTGGGATCGGTATTGGCCACGCTCCCGGTGGTGTCGGTTGCAGTGGGGGCCGGCGGCGAGTCCTGGGACCTGGCCCTCGACGATCCCGGCCCGGCTCTCGAAGGACTGCGAGCCAATCCGCAAGCCGCGGTGGTGGCGGCCCAGACGCTGCGCCGGACCAGCCAACTCGGCCTGCTCGACGCGCTGCTGGTCGAGAGCCTGGCCTACGCCACCCTCCAGGCCGGGCCGGAGCACGCCCGCTGGCTGGCACAGCGGGGGCACCGCAGCCGGCGCGACACCGATCAGCCCCGTATCGAAGTGACCGACGACGGCGCGACGGTGACGGTGACGCTCGACCGCCCCCGACTGTTCAACCTGTTCGACGCGGCCATGCGCGACCAGTTGGTGGACGTCCTCAAGGCCCTGCAGACGGGCGCCGACGACCGGCCGGTGGTTCTCACCGGCGCGGGCGGCAACTTCTGCGCCGGAGGCGACCCGGCCGAGTTCGGCACGGTCTCAGACCCCGCGACCGCCCACTTGATTCGCAGTCGGGCCAACGCCGCGCCCTGGCTGGCCGCGGTCGCCCACCGAGCGACGGCGATCATCGACGGGGCGTGCGTCGGCGCGGGCATCGAGCTGGCCGCTTTCTGCGCCACGGTCACCGCCACCGACCGGGCCCGGTTCCGTCTGCCCGAGCTGTCGATGGGCCTGATTCCCGGCGCGGGGGGCACAGTGAGCATCCCGGCCCGCATCGGTCGCCAGCGCACACTGTGGTGGCTGCTGACCGGTGCCGAACTCGATCCGGCAACCGCCCTGGACTGGGGGCTGGTGGACGGCACCGCCTAACCGGCCGGCCCGGCCGCTCGATCGGCCGCTACTTGTGGACGAAGGTCTGGGCCAGGGGGGCCTGCTCGAAGCCGGAGGGGGCGGTCCCGGTGGTGGCGTAGAGGTACAGCGCGGTCTGGAAGATGGCGTTCAGAGCGGTGAGCACCACCATGACCACCGCTACCCACGCCGCGGCGACGATGATGCCGATCGCCATCAGCAGCTGCCAGCCCGACGCAATGAAGAGCCCGGCCACAATGGCCGCCGGAATGATCAGAACGAAACCGAGTAGGCCGAACCCGACCCGGGCCGCGATGTTCTCGCCCCATGTGCGGCGCAGCAGCGACGCCGACTGCTTGAGACCGGCGATGGCCCCGAGGTCGTCGATGACGATGGCGGGCACGGTCAGGAAGGTCACCACGTCCCAGGCCATCTCCAGCAGGCTGGTGACGATTCGCCCCAGCCAGCCGGCCCGTTCCCTCAGCGCCTGAAGGACCAGCCCGACGGTGGTCGTGATGATCGCCCACGGAACCAGGCCCGGGATGCGGGCGAACGCTCGGCCGATGGCGCTGCGCACCGTCGGGTCACCCCCGGTGAGCCTTTCGTGGGCCCCGGCTACCAGCGCGCCGTTGAAGAACACCGCGATGACGCCCAGGACCAGAGCGGCCGCGATGTAGACAACGATCATCGCCGGGTTGAACTCCATGGTGGTCTGGCCGTGGGAGGACGTGGTCGACAATGTGAGGAACGTGAGCGCGATCACGATCGCTATCACGACGGCCGACACGAGAAAGGACAGCACCGGCATCCACAACAGTTCCCGGTCCTTCTTCAGCACACCCCAAGAGAGCTTGGCCAGACTCCAGGTGTTGGCGAGACGTCCCATCAATTCTCCTAACGCTCAGTCCGGAGGCGACGACTTGCAGAGTATCGGCGCGGCCGCCGTCTACCGTGGCTCCCGAGGCAGACCCAGAACCCGCTCTCCTATTATATTACGTTGTATCTCATTGCTTCCCCCGTAGATCGTGTGGGCACGCGAGTAGAGGAACGTCCTCTGCCAAGCGTCGAGGAGATAGTCCAACCCGGCCTCGGAGGCGTGGGCTCCCTCGGCCGGCTCGGCCACCATCGCGGCCGCACCCCGGACCCTCATGGCCAGTTCCCCCAGCCGCTGGTGCCACGACGCCCAGTAGAGCTTGCCGATCGATTGCTCCGGCCCGGCGAGCTGGTCGTGGGTGAGCGAGGTCAGCATCCTCATCTGGTTGTAGCGCAGGATCTCGAGCTCTATGTGGCTCTGCACCAGCTCCGACCGCAGCACATCGCTCTGGATGCGCCCGGATTCTCTCGCCTCCGACGCCAGCGAATCGAACTCCTGTCGGAAGCTGATCTGCTGGCCCAGCGTGCTCGCTCCCCGCTCGAAGGCGAGGGTGCCCATGGCCACCTTCCAGCCGTTGCCCTCGCCTCCCACCACCAGATCCGCGTCGGTTACGGCATCGTCGAAGAACGTCTCGTTGAACTCGACCCCGCCGTTGATCTGCACGATGGGCCGGATCTCGATGCCGGGCTGGTCCATGGGAACAAGCAGGTAGCTGAGCCCGGCGTGCCGGTGCGAGCCCGGAGTGCTGCGGGCCAGCACGAAGATCCAGTCGGCGTGCTGGGCCAGCGATGTCCACACCTTCTGGCCGTTGATCACCCACCGGCCGTCGCTCCGGATCGCGGTGGTGGCCACGCCGGCAAGGTCGCTACCCGCGCCCGGCTCCGAGTAGCCCTGGCACCAGAGCTCCTCGGCCGCCAGCATCGGGGGCACGAATCGCTGCTGCTGATCGGTCGACCCGAACGCCATCAGGGTGGGGCCGAGCAGCATCACGCCCACGTTGGGAAGCCGGCCGGGGGCGCGGGCCTCGGTGTAGGTGTTGTAGAACACGACCTGCTCGGCCAGCGTGCATCCCCGGCCGCCGATCGACTCCGGAAAGTCGAGCCCGAGCCATCCCCCCGACGCGAGCTCCCGCTCCCAGGCGATCTGGACTTCGACCGGCACGTCTTCCTGTCCGGTGAGACCCCGGCCCCGGTACCGGGCGAATTCGCCGACGAGATGCTCCTCGAGCCAGGTGCGCACCTCGTCGGCGAAGCCGGCGAGCGCGGGGTCGGACCGGAGATCCATCAAGCCGGAGCGTACAATCGCCCGGATGGACGAGCCTGAACCTGCGGAGCAGCGGCCACGAGAAGGCCGGAGGGCGGCCGGTGTTGCGGGCTTCGTCGCGGGAGTCCTAGGTGCCGCGGTCGCGCTGGGGTTCGGTGAACTGATCGAGGGCGTCACCGAAACCATCCCATCGCTGGTCATCGCGGTGGGCGAGGTGGTCACCGACTACACGCCCGGCGACATCGTTGCCTTCAGTATCGCCAACATCGGTGCCAGCCAGAAGACGGTGCTCACGGTCGGGATAGTCGTCGCGTCGTTGGCCATATGCGGTCTGTTGGGCCGTCACGCCTCGCGTGGAGGGCGCCTGGTGCCCATCGCCGGCTTCGCGCTCTTCGGGCTTGTCGGCGGCTGGGCTGCTGCTCGCAACCCGCTGAGCCCCGCGGTGGCCTCGTGGCTGGTTGCGGTCGCGGCCGCCGTGCTGGGCGCGGCCGTCACTCTCTTCCTGGTGAGCCGGGCGCCCGCCTGGCGCCCGAGGACCGCCGGCGCGGACGCCGATGGGGTGGACGCCGGAGACGCGAGCACGCAGCCGGAGTCAGCCGGCACGCGCCGGTCGTTCTTCGGCTTTGCCGCCGGCGCTGGAGTGGCTGCCCTCAGCCTGGTCGGGCTGGGTCGGGGCTTGCGGGGACCGTCCGCGGCCGAGA
>VXWX01000164.1 GCA_009835735.1 Acidimicrobiaceae bacterium | reverse complement strand
CGAGCCAAGGCTGACCCTGCGATCCGCGACAGCTGGATCAGCTTGTACTACTCCGTCATGACGGAACCCCGCCCAGATGGCCACATGCCGTCTACCTGGCGGTCCGTGTTCGAGGAGTTCGAGGGTGGACCTCCCTGCCGCCAGGAACTGGAGTGGTGGCGAGCGATGTACATGATGAACCTGGCCCCTCGGACCCGCCTCATGTACACGGCCAGTGCCGAAGCGATCAAGGAGATGCTTCCCGAAGCGCCCGACGGCCCCAGCGACGAGCGCTACGTCCCCGAGTTCGGATTGGAGTAGCGAGTCAACCGGGGAGGGTCAGAGCGGGGTCGCGCCCGGGACTTGTTTCACCTCATAGACCAGGCTCACTGTGCCTGTCTTCTCGAAGACTCGCTGTTCCTTCAGCGTCAACCTGATTCGCTTGGACAGTTCCGGGACAAGAGGGATGCCCCCACCGAGCAGGATGGGAACAATCGAGACTTCCACCGTGTCGACGAGCCCTTCCTCGCAGAGGCTGCGAAACAGTTCGCCGCCGCCGAACAGCCAGATGTCTTTGCCCGGTTCCTCTCGAAGCGACCGGACGACGTCCTCCCAGTTGTCCCCGACGATCGTGACGTTCTCGTAGTCGTCCTGGCTCAGCGTCCGTGAGAACACGAACGTCCGGGTGCCCGACTGTGCGGAGGCACCGGGGTCGCCAGTCACTTCGAACGTGCGCCGGCCGAGCAGGAAGGTGTCGAACTGCTCGAACAACTCCTCGAAGTCGATGTCGGGATCGACGCCGATCCAGTCGTACTCGTCGTCGGGGCCTGCGATGTATCCATCGAGGCTCATGGCGCAGTTGTATCGAATCCGCCTCATGGCCAGCCTCCGGTCGGCGATCCATCGGAACCTAGAACGGCACCTACCGCGCAATAGCCCATGCGTCGTGGCGGTGCGGGGTCAGAGGGGGTTGCGCCAGCGCAGCCCTGGGAAGCGTGCGAAGTCGCTGTCATTGGAGTGAACCTCGGCTTGGTGCTCGATGGCCAGCGCGGCGATGTGGGCGTCGGTGACGAGGTTCCCCCCTACGCCGGCGGCGGCCAGCATGTTGCGGAAGACTGCGATGTGCTGGGTGCCTGGGTTCAACGGTGTGACGCTCGGCGAGCGGAACCATTCGGCCATGAGGTCGACGGCGTGCTCGGGAGCCGCTGGAGTGCTCAGAACGCTGGGGTGGGTGAGCAGCCGCACGAACCCTGCCGCCACCAGCCACGAGACCCCGACCCGCTCGGTTCCGTTCACCAGGTCCTCCCACCAACGGCGCGCCGGCTCGTGCAGCGGCGCGCCGGTGCTGTGGGCGTAGACGAGCAGGTTCAGGTCCGGGACGATCACTGCGGCGGCGAGCCCGCGAAGTCGGCAGCCCCGAGCGAGTCGTTGAGCTGGTTCAGCCGCAACGGATCGACGCCGGGCCTGAAGCCACTGTCGTGGGGCGTGACCTGGTAGCCGGACTCCGCCTCTGCGAGTGCCGGGGACAGACCTCGCCTCAGGGTGTCGTTGACGACCTGCTTGAAGGGCTGATCCGCGCGCCGGGCCTGCGCCTTGAGGGCGGCGGCCAAGTCATCGTCGAGAGTCAACGTTGTTCGCATTTAGGCATCATAGCATCTCTATCAGATGATGTTTTGATGCCTAGGCCGAGGGCCATGCTCCGCCGGTGCTCCTCCTGGCCGGCGACCGACGTGGATACCCGACTGCACTCTGACAAGAGTGCACGATACGGTCAGCAGGCCCTAGAAGGGAGGCTCGACAGCATGCGCTACAAGATCCTTGGCCGAGGTGGACTCCGCGTGTCCGAGATCGCTCTCGGAACGATGATGATGGGCCCCGAAGAACCAGGCCGCGCCGGACCGCTCGAGAGTCGCCGGATCATGGAGGCGTACGCCGAGCGGGGCGGCAACTTCCTCGACTCGGCACCGGCCTACAACGACGGGCAGAGCGAGAAGGTGCTGGGCGAGTTCGTCAACACCGATCGCGGGCGCTATGTCGTCACGACCAAGTACACCAACGTCTTGTACAGCGGCATTGACCCTCGCATCTCCGACGATCCGAATCGCGGCGGCAACCACAAGAAGAGCATGGTCCAGTCGGTCGAGGGCAGTCTGCGCCGAATGAACCTCGACTACATCGACCTGCTCTGGCTCCACCTTTGGGACTTCTCGGTCGACATCGAGGACGTCATGCGCGCCGTCAACGACCTGGTCCAGCAGGGCAAAGTGCTGCACTTCGGCCTGTGCAACACGCCGGGCTGGGTCGTGGCCCGAGGTCAGACGGCGGCGACGATACGCGGCTGGGAACCGATCTCGGCACTGCAGTATCAATACAATCTCGTCTCACGTGACTTGGAGCTCGAGCTCATCCCTTGCGCCAATGCCCTGGGCATCTCGGTGACGGCGTTCTCACCGTTGAGCAGCGGTTTCCTCACAGGCAAGTACACCAGAGATGTCGAACGAGAGAGCGGCCGTTTGGACGGCGGCTGGTACACCTCGTTGGAGGCATACAGCGAACAGGACTTCGTCGTTGCCAAGAGAGTGGACGAGATCGCCGACAAGCTGGGCGCCAGTTCGGCGGCGGTCGCTCTTGCCTGGGTGCAGCAGCGTGGAGTGCTGCCACTGGTCGGCGCGCGAACGACGGATCAGATTGTGGACAGTCTGGCCTGCCTGTCAGTTGAGCTCAGTGACGAGGACATGGATGAGCTCAGCCAGATCAGCGCCACCGAACTGCCATGGATATACAACCTGATGCAGGGAGAGCTGAGTTACGGAATCCGCCAGATGGCCACCGGGGGCACGCTGGATCAACTCGACAATCCTGGCTTTCCGGGCCTAAGACCCGTTCACAGAGTTTGACGCGCTCGTCTACTCAGCGATCCGTTCACAGCGTCGGCGCCAGGGGCAAGCCCAAGTGCCCTCAGCCCACGGCGTTCGCTGATCTGACTTGCAGCCACCGGTAGAGCTTGCCTACGGTCCGCGGCTGCGGCAGCCGGGACTCGGCCGCCGCGAAGCAAGAGCGCTGGTCGACAGCATTGGAGGACAGCAACGATGACGCTGGAGTTCGGGGTGAGGGAGCTTGAGGCCCAGCCCATAGTGGGCATTCGCACGACCGTCGCGATGAGCGAGATCGGCAACGCTATGGGTCCGCTGTTCGGCGAGCTGAGCGGACACATCGCGCAGCGCGGTCAGGAGCCGGCCGGGATGCCCCTGGCCAGATACCACTCGCCGCCGGGAGAGACCGTCGAACTCGAGTGCGCCATCCCGGTGGAGTCGCCGATGCCCGGCGAGGATCGTGTCCGACCCGGGGAGCTTCCCGCCGGGAGGGCCGCGACCGTCACCCACCTCGGCTCCTACGACGGCCTCCCCCAGACATGGATGGCGCTGACGGCGTGGATGGAGTCCCAGGGGCTCGAAGCCGCGGACTCGCCCTGGGAGGTCTACGTGAACGACCCCGCCGTCGAGCCCGACCAGTCGAGGTGGCGCACCGACATCTTCTTCCCGGTGCGCTAGCCGGCGCCGTCTTCAAGCGGCCGAGTTCTAGAACTACGCACCAATGCGGTGAGGTGTAGCGGCCACCTCTGAACTCGGTGTACTAGTCACTCGCAGCGGCACCCCCAAGAGCCTGCACAGACACAGTGAAACTCACTCCCGCTAGTGGTATGTTCTTGTCACTTCCCCTATCTCTTCGGCGGTAGGGTCGAGACCGCCCTTCGGGGCGGTTTCTGTCATTGTGTCTGGGGATGGGCGGTCCGGCATGATCAACCCCAAGTCTCGCCGCCGCAACGAGAAACGCCTGCCGTCGATGGCATTGGAACCGAAGGCCGACCTCCCGCCGCTGCCTCCGCCCGAGGAGTTGACCACGCGGACAACCAAGACGGTGGCTTGGAACGCAAACCCTGATCTTGAGGTGTATGTCGTGGACCGGCGAACGCGGAATAGCCAACACCGGCTAGTCGACTTCGCGGTAGTCGTGCAAGCTCGCTATGGACCCGATAAAGAGTGGCGCGAGATACTCAAGATCGACACTTCCCATCGGACTGTCCATCTCCACAGGAGTGGATCGAGGGACACCGCATCAGTGCCCCCGGACTGCCGGGCCAACGTCGACCGTGCGCATGCGTGGGCTCACGAATATGCTTGGAACACGGCGACGACGCTCAGGGAGGTGCCCGATGGATGAGCTCGCCCTGCGGCAGTTGATCGGACGGCTCGCGTCGCATCAGGGCCCGCCGCGAGGCTGGGGAGAACAGCAAGGCCAACAGAGCGAGGAACTGCTCATCGTGCCCGTGCTGCCCTCTGACTCGCTCAACGAGTCGGTGGAACGGATCCGTGCCAGCGGCCATGTTCGTGGCTTCTTGACGACAGCCTGGTGGCAGCACGGCAGCGGGCGCCCTCTCTTGGCGTGGCTCGCGGTGGAGATGGTCGGGGCCAGCCAGCATCCGAGCGACTCGCATCTGCCCACGACACCCTCCACGACAGTCGGCGACCTGCTCCGGATCTTGCACCCGGGTGCGTCCATGACCGTCCGGCTCGAGTCCGACGAGTTGGTCCTGCAGCCAGCGGCGTCGCCCGAGCCCATCGCCAACGAGCAGGCCGTTGAGTCGCTCCGGGAGCTGGCTCCCGCATAACCCCTAGCACCCTCGGCGTGGCCGACGTGCCGGTCATCGAACTCGGCGACACCGTATTTCAGAAGGAGGTCCGTTCGACTGACACGTGGGCAGAAGCTGAACGTTCGGTCCAGTTCCACACTCGGACTTACGCGTCCGAGCATCGCAAAGCCCTAGAGCGTGACCATTGGGGGCGCTCAGCGCTCATGTGCGACGGCGAAGTGATCGAGATCTTCGACGCGGGCATCGATGCCTACGACGCTGGCATGGAACTATTCGGGCAAGGCAACTTCGCCACTCAGGGCATCGGCACGGTCAGCGTCGGCTACCGCGTCGTCCAGCCCATCGACTGACCCTCCCGTAGCGTTGCCCCAACGACAGCGGCCTTAGAGAGCCTTAGTTGTCAGCTGGGTAACGGTGTGAAGTGCTCATGCTCAAACCACAGGCCAGACCTGAAGCGCTGGAGGCGGTGGCGGATCACGTTGCTTCGATCGTGGCCCGAATCAAGTAGGACGAAGTACGCACGGGCGGTTCCCCTCCGATACCACAGGACCTCAGGTTCCTCAGCAAGGTTGAGGTCATCCCTCAGCTTGGTGGCCCACAGGTGCATCTGGCTGGGATGGTCGGCACGTTGACCTCCATAGCTGCGCCCCAGGTGGTGGTAGATGACGATCACTGGTTTCGTCTTGATGGCTCTCAGCCTTGCGATCTCCTGCATATAGGCGTACTTGGTGGCGCCCTTGAGCCTGATCGGTACTGATTTCGGCGCCAGACCGTTGTCAGGGTCGAGGAAGACGATTTCCTTGTCCCCTACACGCTCCAGCGCGCCCTTGAACCATTCGCTTCGCCGTGCTTCACGCTTCTCGCGGCTCCAATGCCGCTCGGGTACGTCGATGGCGACGTTGTAGAAGGATGCCTGTTCGTGTCCGAGAATGTCGCTGTCTTCGATTTCGCGTAGGTCACGGTTGGTGTGAGAGATCTCCTTGAGGCGACCGAACAGCATGGGATCGCATGCTTCATAGAGCGGCTGTTTGCTGGGCTCTAGGTAGCCGCGTTTGCTGCCGTCCCCGGACGGGCCTTCTTCCTTTGATGGCCGATACCACACGACGCCCAAGGACAGACAGGGCCCGTGGTCCGGGTCGGTGATTCCCATAAGGGCGCGCAACAAACCAAACTTCCCGAAGTCGCCAACGTCGGCTACGTAACGGTTCTGCATGGCTACCTCAGCCAACAACCGTCTTGAGCGAACCGGCGCAGCGCTTCGAAGCGGGCGAGGCAGCCAGGCCGCGGCGCCCCTCCTCTCGCTGTTGGATCTTGGCCCGGAATGTCTCGAAGCGAGTAGTGCTCGCGGCCGACGCGAGAGCAGCTTCGGAAAGGTGCGCGTTGGCAGGTCCCGAGGCACGCTCGGCATTGTTCAGCACGTTGCAGGCTGCGGAGCCGGCCTTCGCGCCTCCGCGCCCGCCTCTGCCGCCACGATGCGGCTCGGGTAGTTGATTGTTCACTTGTCTCAGTGCTCCCTTGCAGACTCGTAGGGCCTGTGTCTCCCGCTCCGAGTGGCGGGCCGGGGGGAGCATTCGCCCCCGCCTGAACCAATCTGGACTTCACGGTCCTGTCAGTGCTGCCGCGCGGGCGAGTCTTCTCAGAGGCTGCCAAACATCGCTGGCAGACGGCGGTATTGAGCCGCCGGGCTCGGCATGCTCGCGAGCAACACCCCTATTTCGTGGCGACACCAGTAGCCGCCAGCCGAAGACTCTTGGTTGGCCGGTGGGACTCACCCCTCGTGTCGTACTTGGTCGATAGGTCCCCGGACCAGCCAGGGCGGATAAGGACAAGCAACGAGAGTCGCGATGTTCTAGGCCATGCTGTCAGCGAGTTCTCGGAGTGTGCGGGACGGGTCGGAGTCGTCCCACAACACCCAGTAGTCCCAGCCGTCTGAGCGCTCGTCACCATCGGCTCGAGCCGCCCGTCGCGGCGAGTCGTAGACATGTCCGTCTAGCGCTATGAGCCCGTCGTCTGTGATTTCGGCGATCGTGTTGGCACGCTCGGGGTCAGCGGGGATGAGCATGTCGCCGGACTTGAGGACACCAGCAGCGACAAGTTCGCTGAGGGACGCGGTCGTGGCGGTGTCTTGTCCTGGTACGGCTGGAGCGGCCGGCGCAGATCTTGGCTTGTAGTGAGGGTCGGACAACCGCCGGAAGGCTTCTTGGGTGACCAGCGCCATGGCGCTGCGACGCTTGTGGAGAAACTCGTCGTAGTCCATGAATTCCCAGCCGTCCGGCAACGCGTGCCAGAACTGTTGGTGTTCAAGCACCTCGCCGGTGAGGTCGCGGTCGGCGACGAGCTTGGGCCAGTACTCGCTGGGTCGGCGGTCCCCGATGATCTTGTTGGTCGCCGAGTCCGTCGGCGCGAAGTTGGCCACCTGGTTGACACGCCTCGGCGTAGTGATCTCCCGTTTCTTGAGGTAGCCCTTGGGGAACAGGTGGTGCGCTTCCACGCCGGAGGCCATGCCCGCGGAGGGGTCCATCCACACCCAGGCCTTCTCGTTGATCGCAAACAGGTCAGCGTCGAGAATGTTGAGCGCGGCGAGGTACGCCTTGTACGCCGGAGAGACGGCTGTCGACGACGTGATGAACTCCTCGGGGAGCCGGATCGCCCAATAGTCCGGCGTCAACACCGTCGCAATTACGCCCTCGACGATTGCGATGAAGTCCTCCGGGTTGTGGGACTCGAGATCCTCGAAGCGAGCGAGGTCCTCCTCCATGCGGCTCTCTGGCGAGTTCGTGTATCGGCCGGTGGTCTGGGCCATGAAGAACCATCTCGCCATCAGGCCGCTCAATGTCGCCTTGTCCACCTTGAACCTCGTGAGGCCGATCAGCCACAGGGCGTATGTGTAGATCACCGTGTTGTCGGATGTGATCATCTTCTTTGACCGGAAGCCAGCCTTCGCCAGCACCTGCAGGAAGCCGTCCCAGTTCCCAGGCTTCAACACCTCGCGCTGGGCAGCCTTGAGGGACTCCAGCTCGCGGTCGCGCTGGCCCTCGTTGATCTCCCTCGTCTGAGGGTCACGTCCCCGCAGCGCGTTGTAGGCATTGCGAAGGCGGGCTCGGCCTTGGCCGAGTGCCACCACGGCTCTGAGGATCCTTCCCGGCTCAGGCTCGATGTAGTGGTTCTTTGGCGTCCACGGAACGCGCTCGCCGTCTTGGGCCGACGCCGTATCGGGCGTGAGCCGGGCGTGGCGCGAGAAGCGCTCCAGTTCTTCACGGCCCTCGTCCCAGAAGACGCTGAGCCAAGTCAAGATGAAGTCCGCCTGGTTCAGGTTGACCCCTTCTGAATTGATCCTGACGAACACATCAGCGACCTTCTCCCGGTCCGTCTCGGCTTGGAGTTCGACCACGGTGAACAAGTAGTCCTGGATGCCGTGGAGACGGGTGAACACCTCTTCAATCTTCTCAACGTCCGCCTCATAGAGATCGTGCTCCTCCTCGTACCGGCTGATGAACGCCTTCCTGGCCTGGTACGGGCTCTTGAACACAGCACAGATGTCCGGAACCCACTCCCGGCTCTTCTTCAGCGCAGCGCTTTGCACCTCGAACCGTTCGGTAAACGGGTTGAACGCGATCCTGATGGACTCGCTTCGGTAATCGTCATCGACCACCGGTTCGCCGGTCATCACGGCGTACAGGCTCGTCAAGCGCTGCTGCCCGTCGACGATCTTGGCTGTCGCCGTCTTGGTCTTCGTCCCCAAGCCGATCGCTCGGTCGTCGTCGTCACCTGCTGAGTTCCAGAACATCAGCTCGCCAACGGGGTAGCCGCGGTAGATCGAATCCACCAGATCACGGACCTTCACCTTTTCCCACACGAAAGGCCTCTGAATGTCCGGAAGACGCAAGGCGCCAGATTCGACGGCCGCAACGAGGTTTCTCGCAGACCAGGGCACAGGCTTGAACATCTCACTCACAACAGAGCCTCCATCTTCTTCGTCACGCAACTCGTCAGCTGGACGGGATCCTAGCTAGCCGGCCATAGGGCTGGCCTTTCCTCAGTTTGCAGCAGAATCGGTACCCGTTCGCCGTTGTGGGTGAGGAATCCCCGGGAGGCTGGGCGCGACAATCGTCGGCAGCTGAGCGGACGAGTCTGGTGCGCCATAGTGTCTTGTCGCCATAGCAGACGCTGGATGTCTGTTGTGCGCCTCGACAACCCTTGTGGAGTCCACCCATGACCGCCTCCCCCGCCAGTGCAGTCCACATGACTGTGACCGCACGCAAGCTGTTCGATAGCGACTTCTATCTGGCGCTTGAGACTCTGCGCAGCGAAGCCGGCGGGCCTGCCGACACAGGGCATCGGTTCGAGCGGTTGATGCGCCGAGCATTCGAGACCCACCACGAGTACGGCCCGGAGCGCTTCGAGCGGGTGTGGCTGTGGCTGGAGTGGCCGGAACGCAAAGCACTCGGGTACGACATCGACATCGGCGTCGACCTCGTGGCGCAGCAGACCCCGGCCTACGGGGGCGGGCTGTGCGCCATCCAGTGCAAGAACTTCGCCGAGCACCGCAAGGTGCCCACGAAAGAGATCAACTCGTTCCTCGCCACTTCCGGCAGCGAAGACTTCGTCAGCCGGATACTGGTGGTGACCTCAGATCTGGAGAAAGCTGGCTGGACGAAGGTCAAGAAGGCCTCGCCGCGCTGTGAGGTGATCGGACCGGCGGTGCTGGATTCCTGGGACGCTCCCTGGCAGGAGTTCCTGGACCGCCCCGACGAGTTCACATTCGACAGAACCAAGAGGCACAAGCCCCGCTCAGACCAGCGCGATGCGCTCGACGCGGTAGCGAAGGGCTACCAGGACGGCAGCAGGGGCAGACTGGTCATGCCGTGTGGCACAGGCAAGTCGTTGGTCGCGATGTGGGCCGCCGAGGAGAACGTCGGTCAGGCGGCACGGTGCTGTATCTGGTGCCGTCGATCGCGTTGATGGGCCAAACGATGCGCGAATGGGCCCGAAATCGCAGCATCAGCCACGCCTATGTGGGGGTCTGCTCAGACAAGACGACGGGCCAGTCCGGTGACGGCGACAAAGCTCGCGACCTGGCGGAGTTGTCGATGCCAGTGTCGACCGACCGAGCCGGGATCGTGCAGGCACTAGCACAACCGACCGGCAGCAAGATGAGAGTCGTGTTCAGCACCTATCAGTCTCTGCCCGTGCTGACGTCGGCCCTGCCGAAGCACTTCGCCTTCGATCTAGTGATCTGCGACGAAGCCCACCGCACCACGGGCGTCGACAGACCGACCGATGAGGAGGTCTCAGCGTTCCGGCTGATCCACGACGACGAGGCAGTGCCTGCGCGGTTCCGGCTGTTCATGACCGCCACGCAGCGGATCTACACAGCCGCCGCCAAGGTGCGAGCTGCGACCAAGGACAGCGACATCTACTCCATGGACGACGAAAGGAACTACGGGTCACTGCTCTACGAGATGTCGTTCAAGGACGCTGTTGACGCCGGACTGTTGTCGGACTACGAGGTGCTCATCGTTGCCACCTCACAGTCGCGCCTGACCACCGGGATGAGCGACCTCGTTGCCACCGTGAACAAGACCGGGGGCAAGACGCAGATCGTGAGCAAAGAAGACGCCGTCAAGCTGCTGGGCTGCTGGGACGCGCTGGCGGACCCCAACACCACCGGAGTCACCCAGGACCGCGCCACCGGCAAGCTCGCCAACGGCGACCGGCAGGGCCATCTCAACACGGCAATCGCGTTCACTAATACAGTCAAGCTCTCCCAAGCGATCGCAGGCCCTTCGGGCGAAGCCCGCGGGCTATGGCAGGGAGTCGCAGCGGAAGCGTCCGTCGGAACGGACACGGCCAAACTGCTCCAAATGTCGGTTCAGCATGTCGATGGCAAGACCCCGGCGATCATCAGAGCCGCCCAACTCGACCGGCTGCGCGCCGATCCCGAGCCGGGCAGGTGCCAGGTGATCTCCAACGCGAGAGTCCTCACCGAGGGCGTGGATGTGCCCGCGCTCGATGCGGTGGTGTTCCTGCAGCCGCGCAAGTCCAAGATCGACATCGTGCAGGCGGTAGGGCGAGTGATGCGTACCTATCCGGGCAAAGGGACCGGCTACATCGTCATCCCGGTAGTGGTTCCCGAGGGCAAAGGCGTCACCGACACCGAAGTGCTCGATAGTTCCGATTTCAACGTTGTGTGGGATGTCGTGCGGGCGCTGCGCTCCCATGACGAACGCATGGACATGTGGGTCAACCACATCGACGCAGCCCGCAACTCCGACCGGGTCACGCTCATCGACCGGGGGACCGACCAGCCTCTCGGCGACGACGAGGATGTTGAACAGCTCCGCTTCCTACTGGACGAGCGAGTCGCGTCGAAGATGGTGGAGCGGTGCGGTGACCGCAAGTTGTGGCCCTCCTGGGGCGCAAGAGCCGCCAACGTGTGCCGCGAAGTCCGCAAGAGAGTGGACACACGACTGGCCGACACCGACACAGCAGAATCGTTCAACGAATTCGTGTCAGCGCTGCGCTCCTCTGTCGGTGACCATCTGACCGAGGACCAAGCCGCCGAGATGGTCGCGCAGCATGTCGTGACCATCCCCATCTTCGACTGTCTCTTCGCCGACTCGGAGTTCGCGAACGCCAACCCGATCTCGGTAGCCATCAACAACCTCCTCGGAAGCCTCGCCCCCACCGACGCCACGGAAGCCGAAGCAGCCGACGGCTCGGCGCTCGCGATGGGTCTATTCGAGGAGGAGTTGCGGCCCCTCACCCGTGCCTACCGCACAATGCGCGCAGTGTTCGAGGGAGCGCTCACCGCGGCTGCCAAAGTCGACGTGCTGCGTGAGATCTACGACGGGTTCTTCAAGGCAGCGATGCAGGACGTCGTGAGCCGCCTGGGCATCGTCTACACCCCCGTCGAGATCGTGGACTTCATGATCCGATCCGCGGACGCTGTGTGCCGAGCCGAGTTCGGGGTGGGGATCACTTCCGAGAATGTCAACGCCCTCGACCCTTTCACCGGCACCGGCACTTTCATTTACCGGATGCTCACCGCCCAAGACAGCGACGGCAACGACACCATCCGATCCGGCGACCTACGCCGCAAGTACTACTCAGAGCTCTACGCAAACGAATTGGTGCTGTTGGCCTACTACATCGCGGCCATCAAGATCGAAGCCGGAATGGCCGAACGAGGAGGGTTCCCCCCGGGATCGTTCGAGCCGTTCCCCGGAGTCACCTTTGGCGACACGTTCCTCGCAACTTCCGGCGGCGCTCAGCTACCAGGCATGGCCGACAACACCGCCCGCCAGAGCCGCCAGGGCGGCGTGCCCATCACCATCATCGCGACGAACCCGCCATGGTCGACCGGGCAAAAGTCCTCCGGTGACGACAACCCCAACATCGACTACCCCCACATCGAGCGGCGAGTAAGGGACACCTACGGCAAACGCCACCGCGAAGAAACAGGCAGCGGTGCCGGTCCCGCCTCGGGCAACCTATACGTCGAGTCGTTCCGGTGGGCCACTGACCGGCTCGACATCCCCCACAGCGATCCACCACGACGTGGGATGATCGCCATGGTCCACCCCAACTCGCTGTCAACGGCGCCCTCACTCCTCGGCATGCGCGCCGCGTTGAGAGACGAGTTCAGCGATATCTACGTCGTCAACCTCCTCGGCGACGCCAACAAATCCGGAGACGAACGCCAACGGGAGGGACAAAGCGTGTTCAGGCAGGGCTCCCGCAACGGAGTCCAGATCACCGTCGCGGTGCGCAACCCCGACAAAGACCTCTCCCAACCCGCCAAGCTTCATTACGCGACCGCCCCTGAGTACTCCAGTGAGAAGGAGAAGTTCGCTTGGCTCGCTCAGCTAGGAGACGTCACCAGCGACGAGCTTGAGACCGTGCCGGTCAACGACGACCACAACTGGGTCAACCTCACCGATGGCAGCTTTGAAGACATGCTGCCCGTCTGTGACACTGACTCGACCGTCCACGCCGCCGTGGCCCTCCATGCCTTGGGCGCAAAGACCAACTGCGACACATACGTGTACTCCTTCAGCTACGACGACCTGGCCTCAAGGATCAACCGGCTGATTGACGCCTACGACAGCGCCCTAGCACGGGTCCATAGCGCTCCTGCCGGATCCCGTGGAGCGCTCATTGAGCAGGTCACAAAGAACACCGAGGAGAGCCTGCGCAGTATCAAGTGGACGCACACCCTCAAACAGTCTCTCAAGAAAGGGGAAGTGATCGAGTTCGACGAAACACGGATCCGCGAGGTCCTATACAGGCCCTTCACGAAGCTGTGGCTGTACGAGGACCACCGCATCGTGTCGCAGGCGAGGGCTGCTTCGGATCTCTTCCCCAGAACAGACGGCGCTACCGCCCCCCCCCCCGGAGGCAGTACTCATCTCGACACCATCGACCGGAGCAATCTTCGCGACCCTCGCTACCGACACCGTCGGCGATCTCAAGTCAGCAGGGATCGCGGCGGCTTGCAGACTCATTCCTGGGAGGGGATCATGATCTCGAGTTCGTCGAACATGACATTCCAGGCCCTAGCGACGAGCACCCTCCCCGACGTGGCAGCAGTCAAGGGCTCCCAGCAGACACGCGTCATCCCGCGGCTGAGGCAATCATGATGGCTGGACCTTCTAGCATGGCGGTGTTCGGGGTGCTGGCTGCAGAGCGCCTTCCCGATTTGCACCTTATGGGGCCGGGTCAACAAACCCGGGCGCTAGCCAGCCGGTCTCGGCAAGCTGAGTCGGGCTAAAATGACCAATACCCTCGACCTCGGTATCCCTGACATCGAACCGGCCGGGGACGGTCACAACATCACTGACTGGTGCCTGGATCAGTTCCAGGAGGCGTACGGAGACGGCGTCACGAAAGATGACGTCTGGGAATACCTCTACGGGGTGATGCACGCGCCGGATTGGCGACACCGCTACCGACACGACCTGCAGCGCAACCTCGCCCGAATCCCCCTAGCCGAGGACCTTGAAGCGTTCCGGGTGGTGGGCCGAGCGCTGTTGGATCTCCACATCGGCTACGAAGACGTCGCTGAGTGGCCGGTTAGATGTCTAGTGGACGGCGAGCCCGACGAAGGACAGGCCGATGACGACGCCTATCGGATCGAGTCCAAGATGAGCTGGGGCAAGCACCCCGACGGAACCGTGGACCGCAGCACCCTGGTCGTCAACAGCCGGTGTCAGCTGGCCGGCATTCCCCCAGAGGCGCATGACTACGACATCTCGGGCCGCTCACCGCTCCAGTGGGCAATAGACAGCCTTCGCCACAAGACGGACAAAGCATCGGGAATAGCGGATGACCCCAACACATGGCGCCAATGGGCCAGCGAGCAATTCAACCTGATCCGGCACCTGCGCCGGCTCGTGCGAGTCTCAGTGGAGACGGCTCACATAGTGGCCAGCCTGCCTCCATCGCTGCAAGAGTCCGACGGCGCGAGCTAGGGCCCAATGGATGGCAGCGACTGGCTTGAGCGGGGATCGGGGAGCTCGTTCGCTGCCATCGATTTCGAGACCGCCACCAGCGAGCGTGGCTCGGCCTGCGCCATCGGTGTTGTCGTATTCGATGACGGCACGCCGACCGACAAGTTCAAGCAACTGATCCAGCCCCCGGGCAATCTCTATGATCCCTTCAACACGTGGACCCATGGGATCGGCCCCTCCGACACCCGCCGCTCCCCGACATTCCCCAAAGCCTGGCAGCGAGTAGCTGGGATGCTCAAGGATCGTCTAGTCGTGGCGCACAATACTGCGTTCGACATGTCGGTTCTGCGCAGGAGCGCTGAGTACTACGGCTATGAGCCAGAGCCGTTTCCGTTCGCCTGCACCTACCGCATCGCGCGTTCAACGATGCCTGACACTGGATCCTGGTCGCTCGCTGTCATGGCCGACGAATTCGGGATTCCGCTCGTGCATCACGACCCGCTCTCAGACGCTGAAGCCGCCGGGATGTTGTGGCTGGCGCTGTCCAGTCGTTTCGGCATGACGCATCCGCAGCTGCTGGAGCGCCACCGCTACCGGCTGGGGTACTGCCACCTGGACAGCTACAAGCCATTCTCCAACGCAATGGCGTCGAAGTCGTCGTCGAAGTCGTTGAGCCCCAAGGACTTCACCCCCAGGCACGAACCCGATCCCGAAGGGCTGCTGTTCGCCAAGAAAATCGTGTTCACGGGCACGTTGGAGTCCCTGCCGCGGCGTGAAGCGTTCCAGTTGGCAGTCGACGCTGGGGCCACGCCGTCGCAATCAGTCAGCAAGCGCACCGACTACCTCGTGATGGGCATCACCGACCTCCGCCAAGTCGGCGAGACAGGCAAGAGCACCAAGCACCGCAAGGCCCTAGCGCTCGCCGCAGAGGGTCACAGCATCAACATCATTGACGAGGACCAGTTCTTCTGCCTGATCGCCGGGACAGCCACGAGCTAGTCACTCATTTGGCTGATCATCAGCATCTACCAGTACCAGTTACCAGTGGGCCGTAGGGGATTTGAACCTCTGACCTCCTGCGTGTCGAGCAGGCGCTCTAACCAGGCTGAGCTAACGGCCCCGAGCCACGCAGGGTAGCAGGCGTCACTCGCCTCGGAACTCGGGCGTTCTGCGCTCGGCCATGGCCCGGGTGCCCTCGGCGAAGTCGGCCGTGTGCTGGAGGCGGTCCTGCTCCCGGTGCTCGTGGAACGTGGCCGCCTCCACCTCATCGGCCAGATCGCCGCGCAACGTGGCCCGGATCGACCTCACCGCCAGCGGCGCCGACATGGCGATCTCGCCGGCCATGGCGTGCGCCGCCGACCGGACCTCGTCACGGGGCACGAGGCGGTCGGCCAGACCCAGCTGCGCAGCCTCCTCGCCCGGCACGCGGCGGCCGGTGAACAGCAGGTCAGCGGCCACCTGTGGGCCCACCAGACGGGGCAGGGTCACGCTCAAACCGAAGCCCTGATGGAACCCCAGACGGGCGAAGTTGGCGCTGAAGCGGGCCTCGGGCGCGGCTATCCGAAAGTCGGCTGCCAGAGCCAGGCCCAGGCCTCCGCCCACCGCCGCGCCATGCACGGCGGCCACCACCGGAGTGTGGGTGCGGAAGATGCGGACCGCGGCCGCGTACAGGTCCTCGGTGGTGTAATGGGCGCCCTGGGGTGAGAAGTCGGCACCGGCGCAGAAGTGCTTGCCCTGCGCGCACAGCACCGCAGCCCGGCAGCGGGGGTCGTCGTCCAGCGACTCCAACCCGCCGGCAATCCCGTCAATCATCTCCAGCGAGAAGAAGTTGTTGGGCGGGCGCCGCAACTCGATGGTGGCCACATAGTCGTCGCCAATCTCGATCGCCACAGAGTCGGTCATCGGGCAGACGCTACCAACGGCCTCGGGAACCTGGGGCGACGCCCTATCGTCCAATTGGCATGAAGAAATCGCTCGGACTGCTGGTCCTACTGTGCGCCATCGCAGCGGCATGCAGCTCCTCGGACACGCCCGCGACCGCGCCGGAACCGGTCACGGATCCCGTTACCACCCAGGCACCAGTCACCGAACCACCAACCACGACAGAACCAGAACCGGAACCCGGCGCAACAACCACAACGACGACCACCACAACCACAACAACCCAACCGCCCACTACCACCACTACGCCCCCGGATCCGGTTGTTGATCGGCTGCCGGCCGATCCCGACGCCCCAGTCGCCGAATGGGTTGCCGGTGTCAACGCAGCCGGATGGAGCTTCCATCGGCACCTGACCGGCAACGCCGTCTCCAGCCCGATGAGCATCGGAATGGCCTTCAGCCTTAGCCGGGCCGGGGCATCAGGGGACTCCGGGGCATCCCTCGATGAGATCTTCGGGTTCCCCGAAGCCGGCACCCACAGCGCGGCCAACGCCGTCGATCTCAGGCTGGCCGAGGCCTCGGTGGAGCCCACCACGCTCGAGGTGGCCAACCAGCTCTTCCCCGACGACGGGTTCTCGCCGCTGCCCGACTTCCTCGCCACCGCCGCCCGCCAGTACGGAGCGGCGATCGAGCCTGTCGACACCGCCAACGGCGCGGCCGCGGCCGACACCATCAACCGATGGGCGTCTGAGCGCACCCGCGGGCTCATCCCGATGATCGTCGACGCCGGCACGGTCCAGGACCAGAAGCTGGTTCTCGTGAACACCGTGTATCTCAAGGCCGACTGGACCAGGCAGTTCTTCGCCGAGCTGACCGAGGACGGCCAGTTCAACACCGGCGGCAACCGGTGGGTAACGGTGCCGTTCATGAGAGACCAGAGCCCGGTCGAGCGCCGCTACGTCCTGCTCGACGAAGCCGACGCGGTGGAGCTTCCCTATGAGGGCGGCGAACTCGCCATGTGGCTCATCGTCCCCCACGACGCCGCCGGCCTTCCAGCCGTCGAGGAATCGCTCGACGCCGCGGCCCTGACCGGACTGTCACGCGCCGCCCGGACGGGAACCGTCCAACTGGCCATGCCCAAGTGGGAACAGACCCTGCCGCCCGCCGACCTGTTCGAATGGCTCTGCCCGCAGGGGTTCTGCCCCGGCGCTCCCTTCGGGGGGATAGCACCCGACATCTTCATCAGCGCCGCGCTCCACGGCGCCAAGGTGATCGTCGACGAGAAGGGCACCGAGGCGGCCGCGGCCACCGCCGTGGCCTTCCCGACGTCGATGCCCCCCGAACCCGACCTCACGATCGTGGCCGACCGGCCCTTCCTGTGGGCCATCGTCCACCAGGACACCGGAGCCCTCCTGTTCGTGGGCCGCCTCGTCAACCCGGCCGGGTAGCACCAGCAGAGATCCGAATGTCGGTTGAGTTGCGCGCCAACCAATAATCTATTATCATCGATGGTCGATGAATAGCGGACAACAGACCCCGACCCGACCGGCGCTCCTGCCGGACGACGCCGACGAGTACGCGAGCTGGTTCCGGTGCCTGGCCGACGGGACGCGGCTGCTGGTGCTCAACGCCGTGGCGAGCGCGGACCGGGCCATGACGGTCGGAGAGATCGTTGATCGAGTCGGCGTGGGCCAATCCACGGTCTCGCACCATCTGCGCGTGCTGGCGGAGGAGTGCTTCGTTCACATGCAAGCCGACGGGACGCGCACGCTCGTCACCGTGAACCCGGACTGCCTGCAGGCGCTGCCCGAGGCGGCAGCCCGGATAATGGGCTCCGAACCCTCATGACCTCGCTGTCGGGGGCCGCCGTGCTGGTCGCGGAGATGATCGCGCTGCTTCTGGCGGTCACGTTCGGCGTCGCGCTGCTGCAGCGCCGGCTCGGTGACGAGACCATCCGGCGATGGATGGGCGGGCCGCCACGGCGGGCCGCGCTCAAGGGCATAGCTGTTGGCTTCGTCACCCCGTTCTGCACCTACTCGGCCATACCGGTTCTCGTCGGCATGCGCCAGGCCGGTGTGCGGCCCGCGGGATACGCCGCGTTCATCTTCGCCGCGCCGGTGGTCGACCCGGTGCTGGTCGGCGCCCTGGCCATCATCATCGGCCCCGCGGGAGCGGCCGTCTACGTCACCACCGCCTTCGCGGCAGCCTTCGTGTTGGCTCTCATTGTCGACACGGTCGACATCGCCCCACACCTCAAGCCGGTCCCGGCGCTGGTCGGGCAGCCCGCCCCGCCAATACGCCCTACGGTGCCGCAGATTCCGTCACCGCCGGCTAGCTGCTCGTCACCGGAGGAAGCCCTGTGGGCCGGATGGCAGACCGAACTACCAGCCGCGTGGCGCCGGGCTGTGGCGCTCCTGAAAAGCATGGCCTGGCTCATCGCCGTAGGTGTCGGCTTGGGATTGGCCATCGGCCTGCTCGTCCCCACCGACGCCCTGGCCAGCATCGCCGGCGCCGACAATCCGCTGGCCGTTCCTGCGGCCGCGGCCGCGGGCGTCCCGCTCTACTTCGGCACCGAGCTCTTCATTCCCATCGGCGATGCCCTCCACGCCAAGGGAGTGGGCACCGGCTCCATCGTTGCTCTGGTCATAGCGGGCGCCGGTGCCAACATCCCCGAGTTCGCCCTGCTTACCAAGATCGCCCGGGGCCGGGTCGTCGCCGCCTTCTTCGCCTACGTGTTCGTCGTGGCCACCGCGGCCGGCCTGCTCACCGACCTGATCCTGTAGAACATCCAGCGATGCCGATCCGCCGATCGGCACAGACGACCCCGCAAAGCAGACCTCCAAGGACGTCCGATGGCGAATACCCAGAAACAGACGAAGAAGAAGGTCGACAACGAAGCGGCCGTGCTCGAGAAGGTCGCGGCGATGCCCGAGCCCTACCGGGCCATGGGCGAGCGGCTCCACGAACTCATCCTCGAGAGCGCACCGGAACTCGAGGCCCGACCGTGGTACGGGATGCCGGGCTATGCGAAGGGCTCGGGCCCGGTGCTGTGCTTTTTCCGGGTGGACGACTACATGACCTTCGGCCTCACCGAGAAGGCCAGCTTCGAGCTGGAGGACGGCGCGCCCGACCAGCTCATGGAATGCGCGTGGTTCTTCACGTCGCTCGACGACGCCACCGAGGCCAAACTCGCGGCCATCGTCGGCAAGGCCGTGCGCTGAGGTACGTGTGCCTCCCGGCCCGGACGGCTGACCCGCGGTGAAGCGGTCCCCCACTCCACGATCCGAGCGCAGGCGGGCATCGGGCCCGGTCACGGCGGCCGAGCGGATCACCTCGCTCGACGCGATCCGGGGTGTGGCCGTGCTCGGCATCCTGCCGATGAACGCGTTGGCCTTCGGCCTGGCGTCGGCCGCCTACTTCAACGTCTCCGCCGACGGGATCCGTCAACCCTTCGACTGGGTGATCGGCGTGGCGACCATGATCTTCGTCAACCAGAAGATGATGGCGCTGTTCTCGCTGCTGTTCGGCGTGGGCGTCGTCGTCTTCGCCGATCGGGCCAAGGCCAAGGGTCGCCGGGTCGTCTGGTTGAGCCTGTGGCGCTTCGTGCTGCTGCTCGTTGTCGGTATCGCCCACACCGCCGTGTGGGACGGCGACGTCCTAGTCCTCTATGCCCTGTGCGCGCCGATCGTGCTCCTGGTCCGCAAGCTCCCCACGGCCCTGCTGATCAGCTCGGGGGTGGCGCTGGCCCTCGCCGGCAGCATCACGGCGCCCCTGTTCCAGAGCACCGTGGGCGCCGACGGAGCCGAGCTAGGCGACTTCTGGTTCACCGACATGGGCGCCATGTCGGATGCGGTCTTGGGATGGTTCTACGTGAACGGGTCCGGGCGAGCCCTGGGTCTGATGCTGATCGGCGTCGCCCTGTTCCGGCTCGGCATCGTGCAGGGACAGCGAGACGACAGGTACTACCGGCGCATGGCCAGGTGGGGCCTCGTGACGGGAACGACGGTCACCGCAGCGGAACTCGCGTTCCGGATTGCGACCGACTGGTCACCTGACTACGCGCTCACAGGACAGATCCCAACCGGCTTGGGGACGATCCCCATGGCGCTCGGCTACATGGCGCTGATCATCATGTGGAACCGGCGCAGCAGCCACCACATCGAGCGCTTCCGCCGCGTCGGCAAGATGGCGCTCACCAACTATCTCACCCAGACCGTCCTCGGCGTCACCATGCTCACGCTGTGGTGGGGCGACGTCAACCTCAGCCGCACCATGATCGCCGTGTGGATCCTCGGCGTGTGGGGACTGCAGCTCTGGTGGTCGACGTGGTGGCTGGCCCGGTTCCGGTACGGGCCCTTCGAATGGGCATGGCGCTGCGCGACCTACCGCACCTGGCAACCGTTGCGACAGAAGGCCTCGTCGGCCTGATCCTCCTAGGGGGGCCCGCTCTACTCGATGAGCCAATAGGCCTCGTAGTCGGCGGGATAGACGGTGATCCTCACTTGGGCGGTCACGCATTGGCGGTCGGGGCTCTGGTCACAGATCTCGTAGGCGAGAGTGTCCTCGACTTCTTCGTCACCGACGCTGTACGGGGCGCGGTACTGGATCTGGCGCCCGCATTCCGGGGTGTCGTCGCTTGCCACGACCTCGGCGGTGCCCAGTTCGGGGGCGGTCGTGATGCGGAGGGTGTCCAAGTCGATGCGCCGGTCGGTCTCGATGTCGTTGTCGGTGACGCACATTGTCGTGGTCTCGCCGACGTAGACGCCGGAGAACTGCGAGTAGTGGTCGTCCAGGGCTGCGACGGGGTCGTCGGCGGCGAGGATGGTGATGGTGACCGATTCCGTTGCCTGCAACCCCGACTCGGCGAGGTAGGTGGCGGTCAACTCGTGCACGCCCGGAGACAAGCCCGGATCGATGGACCAGCCATAGGCGTCGGACTGGACGCGCCCGGTGATGTCGCCGTCGATGTCGCTGGTCCATTCCACCTGCCGGCCGCTCGACGATGGATAGTGGTCGCTCAGATAGATGAGTTCGCCGTACTCGAGCTGGTACTCACTGGCGTAGGCCATCACCCCCAGACGTGCGCCGGGCCCCAGAATGTCGCCATCGGTCGGTAAGTAGATCACCAATAGCGGCGGCACGGCCCCGATCGGCTCGAGAGCGAACAACGGGGACTTCGCCGCCGCGATCCGGGTGCCGTCCGACACGACTATCAGCAACTGCACCGACTGCGAGCCCGTCGGAACGATGCGGGGGCTGTCGGGATTGCTCACACTCGAGGTCACCGTGAACGGCGAACCGTAGTCCTCGAGCGTGAAATCGCTGCCGAACCGGATCTTCAGGCGCGACTCGGCCACATAGGGACCGTCGAGGGGCTGGAAGTCGCCTCCATCGACCGACGCCAGCACGCGCACCGGGTCAAGGATGTCTTGGTCCTCATCGTCGAGTAGGAGCTGGAACTCGAAATCCGAATCTCCGGCGAAGACCTGGCCCTCCTCCAGGCCCAGGATCGACACCTCCGGCGCGTTCGCGGATCGACGCTTCTCGTAGACGGTGTACGCGCCGCTCACGAACCGGTAGGCGGCATAGTCCGGCAAAGGCTCGAGCACGACCGACCAGTACTCGCCGCCGTGACCGTCCCGGTTGAAGTCGGCCGGCACTGACATGAGAACTGCGCCATCGCTGTCGACCAGCTCGAACGTGTGCTCATGATCCTGCTGTTCGAGCGAGCTGGTAGCCAGGTCGTCGCGCGGCTCGAAGAACAGTTGGTGCGTGGGCTCGAAGGCCGACCCGTCGTGAACCGACATGCGAAAACCCTCCGCCGCAACGACATCGGCCAGGGACGACTCCGGCTCACCGCCGCATTGCACGCCGAACATCAGGCACGCAGCCAGTACCCACCACATCGCCGGCCCCGGCCATGGCCGTCCGCCTGGGAACCTGCGATCAGCCACTAGTCGGTTCTGGTGATGTGGACGGTGTGGGTGTCGCCGTCGTCGGCTGTGACGGTGATCGTGTAGCCCCGCACGGTCACGCTCTCGCCTTCGGTGAGGATGGGCGACTCGCGGGTGTACCCCCTCCCGGCGTCGGCGGCCAGCCTGATGGGCAGCTCCCCGCTACGGACCCAAGCGTCGACGGTGTACACCACCACGGCGCCGTCGCCCCACGCCGCCCGCTTGTCGTATCCGATCCTGCGTCGGCTCTCGACGACGATCACCTCGTCTGTCGACAGCGGCACCGCCGCCATGGCGATGCCGTCGCCCGGATCGGCCACCGGGCTCAGCTCCACCGTCGCGTCCAGCTCGCGGACACAGCGGATCTGATCGTCGCCGAGCCAGCCCAGTTGCCAGCGGCTCCACGCCAGCATCTCGGCCGCTTCGATCTCGCTGGCGGCGACCCGGTCCGTGGGCACCCAGGAGGACAGGCCCATCAGTCCCAGCTCGACCCAGCGCCACGGCCTGCCGTCGGCAGGAGGCGCCGGCCGACGGTAGCTCGTGTAAGGGCTCCCCTTGTAGGAGTACAGGTCCGCCAACCCAAGGTTGTGGGCCAGCTCGTGGGCCATCACATAACCCACGTCCACGCGTCCGGCCCCAGGAAACGTGTTGACCCGCAGCGTCGACACCCGTCCTTCCGCGGTATCGACGTAGCCAGTGGCGTTGCCGCCGCGGAAGTGCGCGCTGGGCATGACGATCATCAAGGCGTCGATCCCGCTGAAGTCGAAGTGGGGATCCGCCAACCGCACCGCCTCCCGATCGATGCCGCGCTGGATGTCCTCCAGCCCGAACACCGACGATCGAAGGTAGTGCTGGTAGCCGTGCTGGGCCCGCAGCCATTGGAACAGCGGCACGGACTCGATCCGCAGCCTGCGGTAGCTCGAGGATTCCAGGAACTGCCTCATGTAGGGCAATCCCCTCAGGCTCTCCTGCTGAGCGCTGTTGATTCCTATGGCATCGCCGAAGTCCACGAACAGAACCGCCACCCGCAGCCGGCCCGTGGTCGAGGACACCTGTGGATCCAGCGGGAAGCCCGTCGATATGCCCCCATTGGCGAAGGGCCGGCAGCTGTGGGGATCTGGCCCGCGGGGTTCGCCTATCGCTTGCACCCCGACCGGCGAACCGGCTACGTGAGAACCCCAGCACCGGATGGCGCCGGACGCGTGCACGCCGCACGAGAAGTCTGAGCCGGCCGCGATCGCTTCAAACTGCCCGGATGGGGCCTCCGTCTGCCCGAAGGAGTCGTCGCCCCAGCACTCGACGGCCATGTCGGCGCTTAGGCCACAGGAATGCTGTCCTCCGGCCGAGACAGCGATGAACCGGCCGTCCGGGGCGTCGGACTGTCCATGGGAGTTGTCACCCCAGCAGGCCACCGTTCCCTCAGAGCGCAGCCCGCAGCCGTGCGCACCGCCGACCGACACCCCGTCGAAGCGACCGGCGGGAGGGTCCTCCTGAGCGTCATGCAGCGGCGTCCAGCAAGCAATCGTCCGATCACGACGCAGCCCGCACACAGACCTGTCGCCCGCGTCGATCTCGTTGAACTGACCACGGATCGGCAGGACGGTGGCGTGGTCGATCACGCCCCAACACTCGACGGTGTCGTTGACCCGCAGACCGCACGAGTACCGATTGCTGCTCGTCACTGACCTGAACTTCCCGCCGGCAACGTCGGCCTGCCGGTAGGCGCGTTCGCCCCAGCAGGCGACCGTGCCGTCAACTCTCACCCCGCACGATTGATAGCCGCCGGCCGAGACCGCGCTGAAACGCCCGGGAGAAGCCTGCGCCTCCCCGAAGAGGCTCCTGCCCCAGCAGACAACAGTGCTGTCGACACGCAGACCGCACGCATGTTGATCGCCGGCCACCACAGCCGTGAACTGTCCGACCGGCGCCTCACCCGGCGAGGCATAGTCCGAGTGGTCGCCCCAGCAGACCACCGTTCCCTCGGCCCGCAGACCGCACGAATGACGTTGGCCGGCGGAAACCGCCACGAACTTCCCGTCGGGAACAGCCCGCTGCCAGGGGTAGAGGCGCCAGCAGACGACACTTCCATCGCCACGCAGACCGCACGTGTGATAACCGCCGACCGAGACCGCCGCGAACTTCCCACCAGGAGCATCCGTCAGTCCGATGTCGACGCCCCAGCAGTCGACCGTTGCGTCGACGCGCACACCGCACGAATGTGAGCCGGCCGACGAGATCGTCACGAATTCCCCGCCAGGAGCGTCCGTCACCCCGCCGCTGCTCAAACCCCAGCAGGCGACTGTGCCGTCGACGCGCAACCCGCACGAATAGCGGCCGCCGGCCGAGACCATCACGAACTCCCCACCAGGAGCGTCGCTCTGCCCGTACAGGTTCCAGCCCCAGCAGGCGACCGTCGCGTCGACGCGCACACCGCACGAGTGATAGCCGCCGGCCGAGACCATCACGAACTCCCCACCAGGAGCGTCGCTCTGCTTGACGTTGTTGGAGCCCCAGCAGACGACTGTCGCGTCGACGCGCACACCGCACGAATGGCTCCTGTCCCATGTGCCGCCGGCGGAGACCGCCTCGAACGCCCCGTCGGGAGCGTCGGCCTGCCCGTGGGCGTTGTCGCCCCAGCAGACGACAGTGCTGTCAGTCCGTAGGCCGCACGAATGCACATGGCCGGTGTCCACGGCTATGAACCGGACCGATGCGGGCAGCTCGATCAGGCCCAGGGCGCGGGCCAGGAAGATCGCCATCTGGGCTCTGGTGGTGTCTTGGTCCGGGCAGAAGTTGGTGCCGTCCCCGCATCCGGTGGTGACGCCCGACGCAGCGAGCTTGGCGACGTCGGCCGCGTACCAGGCATCAGCAGGCACATCGCCAAAGCCGGGATCTGGTCCTTCAGCCAGATCAAAGGCCCGCGACAGGAACACGGCCATCTCGGCGCGGGTCACGGCGCTGTCGGGGCAGAAGTTGGTGCCGTCTCCGCACCCCTGGGTGACACCGAGTGCTGCTAGGCGCTCCATGAACGCGGCGTGAGCATGCGTCGCGTCCACATCAGCAAAGCGTGTGGAACTCACCGGCGCGGGGTCCGCATCATCGAGGACACGCACGGCCCACACCGCCATCGTGGCGCGGTCTATCGCATCAGCCGGACAGAACCCCTCATCGCACTCTGTGCCCTCGAACACACCGTCCGCGGACAGCCTGCTGACAGCCTCCGCGTAGTAGGCATCGGCAGGCACGTCCGAATAGGTCGCACCATCCTGGGCCGCGCCCGGCGCCGCCGCCACCGCCACTGACACCACCGCTATAGCGGCCAAGACAGCCAACCGTTTGACCCATTGAACGCGACATGCGGCCACGGATCCAAAAGTAGTACATACAATTTCTTCTTCCGGCAGAGTGGAACGAACCGCGAACGGAAGATGCGTGCGAACCCGCCGCTGGATGCTGGAAGCTGGAGCGCCGGGCGGGATTTGAACCCGCGGCTTTACGGCTTTGCAGGCCGTTCCCTTGGTCCGCTCGGGCACCGGCGCAGGGATTCGCAGCGTACCGGCGGCACGCGCACGGGCGGTCTCAGCGGAGCCTGGTGCGGGCCGCGACGGCCGCTGTGACCGAGGCCGCGCCCGCGTCGTGCAGGCAGGTCGACACTGCGTTCAGCGTGGTGCCGGTCAGCACTACGTCGTCGACCACCACGATGTGGCGTCCGACCACGGGCTCATTGGCCCTGTAGCCGGCCGACGCCACCACCTCGGCCCGACGCTCGGGCTCCACGTGGCGCATGCGAGGCGTGGGGGTGCTCTTCACCACGAGGCTCGGCCGGTACTCCCCTGCTCCCGCGGCGGCCAGCGACGACGCAAGCATCTTCGCGAGAGACGGCCGACCACCGTCGCCGGCCGGCCCCGGCCCGGACGGCACCGGCACCACCAGCCGCGGCAGACCGCCGGACGCCTCCGGCAGGGCCGTGGCCAGGCTGGCGAACCGCTCGGCCAGTTCCGACGCAGCCCCGGGATCGCCCTGGTCCTTGGCCCGGCAGACCAGCTCGCCGATCTCGGTGCGCTCGTCACGGTCGGGCTGCCAGTAGTCGCCGAGCACTAGGAGCATCGTGCCGACTCCCTCGCCGGGCCCTGCTCCAACCTCCACGCGGAGGACTCCGGCGGTATCCATCCGAGCGGACGACCGGCCTCGAACCGGCGACCTCAACCTTGGCAAGGTTGCGCTCTACCAACTGAGCTACGTCCGCGGGATGGACGATCCTACCGTCCCACCCCGAGGCCCACGCCTCTAGCTACCCCTCCGGGGGACGCAGATCGATGCTCAGACGCAGGACGCCGTCCTCCATCGTGGCCTCGGCGTCACCGATCATCGCGAAGTCCTGGAAGTCCAGCTGCGCCTGCTCCAGAAAGTGCCGCCGCTCCTCGCCGGCCACTGGCGGGAGGTTCCGCCGCTTCACCCCCGCAGCGCGCTCGCGGAAGCGCTCGATCATCGCGTCAGCGTCGAAACCCTCGGCCATGCCCGCCAATCTAGACCGAACGCTGCTCGCCGTTCTCCTCGCTGAACTTCCACACAGCCGACTCGTCCACGAACTCCGATTCAGAGGACTCCCCATCAGACTCCTGCTGGGAGCTGTCGCCGGCAGATCCAGACTCCTTTCGCGAAGCCAGCTTCGAGCGCAACCAGAGGAGCGCCTCCCGCGCCATCGCCTCGAAGCGCCCTCTCGACGAGTCCTCCCCCGCCGGTCCGGCGCCGGCCAGCCTCAAGCGCCGGCGGGGGCTGGTGTGCCACAGGAAGAGCCCCAGCAGAACCGTCATCACCCCAGCGATCGTCCACAGGGCGATCACCACCGCATCAATCCGCTCGCTGCTCGCGCGGTCGACCAGACGCCGGTCGGAACCAGAATCGGGATCGGCCTCCACCTCGGACTGGGTCGAGCTCACCACCCGCAGGACGTCCGACCCCCCAGCGCCGACCACTGCCCCGTCGGGACCGTCGGCAGCCGAGAGAGGCGAGGCCGCCAGCAGGCTCAACGCGAGAGCCAGCAGCGGTGCCGCCGCCAGACCTCTGCTCAAACGCACGCGCCCGACGCTACCGATCCGCCGACGGGACGATCTCTTCCACCCGATCCAGCGCGCCGATCACGTCGGCGACCACATCGTCGGTGTGCTCCAACCCCGCCGAGAATCGGACCGTGCCCGGACCGATGCAGATCGCCTCCAACTCGGCGGGAAGCAGGCTCACATGGGTCGTGGACGCCGGATGGGTGACCAGGCTCTCCGGGCCGCCCAGCGAGGTGGCGAACTGCACCACCCGGACCTCCTCCATGAACAACCGGCCGGCCTCGTACCCGCCCCGCAGCTCGAAGGTGACCAGGCCCCCGGCCAGCTCCATCTGCTTGGCGGCCAGCTCGTGCTGGGGATGCGACTCCAAGCCCGGGTAGTACACGGCCTCCACCGCCGGATGGCCCTCCAGCGCCTCGGCCAGCGCGGTGGCGGTGTCGGTCTGCTGCCGCAGCCGCACCGCCAGCGTGCGGATACCCCTAAGTGCGTTCAAAGCGTCGAACGGCGAGGCCGCCGCGCCGTGGAGCACCGCGTAGCTCCACAGCCACGCCAGCAGCTCTTCGCTCCCGGCCACGACCCCGATCGTGGCGTCGTTGTGGCCGGCGATGGCCTTGGTAGCCGAATGCACCACCAGATCGACCCCGAACTCGGCCGGCCTCTGGGCCAGCGGCGTGGCGAACGTCGAATCGACCACCGTCATCGGCCCGGCGATGGCCCCCACCTCGGCCAGATCGATCACGTCCAGCTTGGGGTTGGCCGGCGACTCCGCGATCACCAGCACCGTGCGCCCGGGAATGACGGCCTCTGCGAAGGCGCCGGGCTCGGTGCCGTCGACGAAGGTCACGCCGATGCCGAAGCGGGGACAGGCCGTCTGCAGCAGCAGCTGCGTGCCGCCGTAGAGCTGGCGCTGGGCCACGATGTGGTCGCCGCTGGAGCACAGCCCCAGCACGATGGCGCTCAGCGCGCCCATGCCCGAGGCGAACGCCCGGGCCGACTCGGTGCCCTCCAGGTCGGCCACGACGTCCTCGAACGCCTTGACGGTCGGGTTGCCGTAGCGGGTGTAGAACCGGGTCGAGTGGGTGTCGACCGCCAGGTCGCGGGCCTCCGAGACGCTGTCCGCGGTGAAAGTGGAAGTGGCCCACAGGATCGGAGCCAGCGCGTTCTGGTTGTCGGCCCGGCCGGCCCGGATCGCCCGGGTGTGGGCGTGAAGACCTCCAGTGCCCGGAGCGTCAGCCATCGTGGACCTCCTCCAGGAAGCTGCTCACCGGACCGTGCAGGAGCTCGTGCTCGAGCAGGAACCCGTCGTGACCCTCGTCGCTGTCAATGAACACGCGGCGGCAGTCCCCGCCTCCAGCGAGGATCCCGTCGGTCAGCTCCTGCTGCTCATGGGGCGGGTACAGGCGGTCGCTGGTGACCGTCGCGGTGAGCACCGGCACGTCGATGCGGCCCAGCGCGGCCGCGATGCCGCCCCGCCCCCGCCCGATGTCGTGCAGGTCCATCGACCGGTTGAGCACCACATAGGTGTTGGCGTCGAAGCGCTTGACGAGCTTCTGGCCGTGATGGTCCAGGTACGACTCCATCTGGAAGCGGCCCCACAGGTCGAAGTCCTCTTCCGCGTCGTACAGCCGCCGCCCGAACCGGCGCTCGAAGGACTCGCCGGACCGGTAGGTCACCTGGGCGATCTGGCGCGCCACCGCCAAACCCATCCACGGTCCCTCGGGCTTGTCGTAGTAGTCGCCGTCGTACCAGCCGGGGTCGGTGGCGATGGCCAGCCGCTCCACCGCGCTCCAGGCGAGCTGCAGGGCGCTGGCCGCGGCGCAGGTGGCCAGCGGCAGGATCGACCGCACCCTCCTGGGGTACATGGCCGCCCATTCCAGGACCTGCATGCCTCCCATCGAGCCGCCGGTCACTCCGAGCCAGCGTCGGATCCCGAGATGGTCGGCCAGCAGGGACTGCGCCCGGACCATGTCGCGGATCGTCACCACCGGGAAGCGGGGCCCGTAGCGCCGGCCGTCGGCCGGGTCGACGTCGGCGGGGCCGGTCGTGCCCTGGCAGCCGCCCACAACGTTGCTGCACACCACGAAGTAGCGGTCGGTGTCGATCGCCTTGCCCGGACCGATCATGTCGGACCACCAGCCCGCAGTGGGATGCGACGGGCCGCTCTCGCCGGCCGCGTGTGAATCGCCGGTGAGCGCGTGGCACACCAGCACTGCGTTTGAGGCCTGCTCGTCGAGTTGGCCCCAGGTCTCGTAGGCCAGCCGCACCTCGGTAAGCCGGCCGCCCCACTCCAGCGCGAAGGGCCTCCCGTCGGTGATCGTCACGAACCGGCGGTCGCCGGCGGGGTCGCCGGGCTGCCAGGCGCCGGTGACGGGCAGCCCGGCCGGGAAGCGCCCCCCGGGGCCGGCTCGCCCGCCCGCGGAAGTCGGAGGCTCGATGTGGGAACCTGCGCTCAACCTTGCTCCTCGTCGCCGGCGCTCAGCGCCGTCGCTCCACCTGGATCGACGACCGGCTCCCGGACCGGATACTCAAGGGCCAGTGACTCCGGGGGTGTTCCCCCTGAGGACACTTGGTTGCGCCGGCTGGCCGGCGCCGCATCCCCGCCCGGAGGCGGGATGGCACCTTGGGTGTCCGTCCCAGGTTGCCGGGCCCGACCCGGGGGCCGGACCGCTCTTGATGACTTGACCCGTAAGGGTCGCCGACCAGTCTAGGCCGATACGACAGCCGAAACGTGCCTGTCGGCCCGCAACGGATCAGATGCCGTGAACCAGGTCCCGCAGGCGGGCGTCGTTGGAGAACATCTCCACGATCGGCTCGTCGAGCTCGAGGCGCCGCTGGAGCCGCTTCACGTCGAGCTCCTCGTCCCAGAGCGACAGCGTCACCACCACGCCGGACTCGCCCGCCCGGGCCGTGCGCCCGGCCCGGTGCACATAGGTCTTGTGATCCGACGGCGGGTCGTACTGCACCACGATGTCGACATCGTCTACGTGGATGCCCCGGGCGGCCACATCGGTAGCCACCAGCACCGGCAGATTGCCCTCTATGAACTGCCGCAGGGACTTCTCGCGGGCCGCCTGGCGCAGGTCGCCGTGGATCGGCGCGGCCTTCACGCCCTCGCGACGCAGGTCGCGGGCCAACCGGTCGGCCGCCACCTTGGTGCGGGTGAACATCAGGGTGCGCCGCGCCGTTCCGGAGATGGCGGCGGCCACCTTCACCTTGTCGAGCTTGTGGACGCCCACGAAGCGGTGGACCATCTCGGCCACGGTGATCTCGCGGGGCGCCACCGAGTGCATCGAAGGCTGGCTCTGGTAGCGCCTGATCAGCGAATCGACCGCACCATCGAGGGTGGCCGAGAACAGCAGGGTCTGATGGCCGCTGTCGACGTTGCGCAGGATCCACTCCACCTGGGGCAGGAAGCCCATGTCGGCCATCCGGTCGGCCTCGTCCACCACCACATGGCGCACGGCCCGCAAGCTCACCGCGCCCCGGTCGATCAGGTCGATCATCCGGCCCGGCGTGGCCACCGCCAGATCGACGCCGTCTTTCAGACTGGCGATCTGCTTGTCGATGGGCGCCCCGCCGTAGATGGCGAGAACCCGGCGCCGGACCGCGGCCGCGGGAGCGGCCAGCTCGTCGCAGATCTGGTTGGCCAGCTCGCGGGTGGGAGCGAGCACCAGGCCGGTGGGCGAGCCGGGCTTCGACCGGGGAAGCCGCTGCAGGATGGGCAGGCCGAAGGCGAGCGTCTTGCCGGAACCGGTCTTGGCCTTGCCGCACACGTCGCGGCCGGCCAGCGCATCAGGGATGGCGAGCGCCTGGATGGGGAACGGAGCGGTGATGCCTCGTGCCGTCAGCGCCACCACGATCTCGTCGCATAACCCGAGGTCGGCGAAGGTGCTGGATCCGGCGGGAACCGGCTCAGAAGCGTCGGCCCCCATCGAGCGGACGTCGACGAGCGGATCAGAAAGGGTCATCAGAGACACAAGGCTACCGTTGTAGGATCCCGAATCCCGTGAACGCTGTCGAGGTCGGCCCTCCCACTGCTGAGCGCATCCGCCGCGCCCCCAAGGTCGTGCTCCACGACCATCTCGACGGCGGGCTGCGCCCCGAGACCATCATCGAGCTTGCCGACGAGACGGGCTACACGGACCTGCCCACCACCGATCCGGCCGGTCTGGCCGCCTGGATGCAGCGGGGCGCCAACCGCAAGGACCTGACCCTCTACCTGGAGACGTTCGCCCACACCGTCGGGGTGATGCAGACCCCCGAGGCCGTCGCCCGGGTGGCCCGCGAGTGCGCCGAGGACCTCGCGGCCGACGGGGTCGTGTACGCCGAGGTCAGGTTCGCGCCCGAGCTGCACGTCGAGCGCGGCCTCTCGCTCGACGGCGCCATCGAGGCGGTCCTCGACGGGTTCGCCCGGGGCAGCGCCGGCACCGACCTGACCATCCGGGCGATCTGCACCGCCATGCGCCACCTGCACCGGTCCGCCGAAGTGGCCGAGGCCGCGGTCCGCTGGAGGGACGCCGGTGTGGTGGCGTTCGACATCGCCGGACCCGAGGACGGCTATCCCCCCGACGACCACCTCGACGCATTCCAGTACTGCCACCGCGAGAACTTCCACATCACGATCCACGCGGGCGAGGCCTACGGCCCCCGCTCGATCTGGAAGGCTCTGCAGTTCTGCGGCGCCGAGCGCCTCGGGCACGGCATCCGCATAATCGAGGACATCGCCACCGACGACGGCGGCAAGCGCACGCTGGGCCGGCTGGCCCACTACATCCGGGACCGCCGCATCCCCTTGGAGGTGTGCCCCACCTCCAACGTCAACACCGGAGTGTTCGCCTCGGTGGCCGAGCACCCGATTGACACCCTGGTCGACCTGCGGTTCCGGGTGACGGTCAACACCGACAACCGGCTGATGTCGAACGTGTCGATGACTTCGGAGATGGCCGCTCTGGTCGACGCGTTCGGCTACGACTGGGCCCGCCTGCGGTGGCTGACGGTCAACGCCATGAAGTCGAGCTTCTTACCTTTCCGGGAAAGGCTTCAGATAATCGAGGCCATTATCAAGCCTGGATATGCTCCGCTCGAAGCGGCCCAGAGCGGGCCCCCCGCCTGACGCGAGGCCGCACCTGAACCCCTCCCCCCATCCTCAGGAGTCTCAGCCATGACCTCAGCCCGCCGCCGCATCGCCCTGCTGGCCGCCATCGCCATCGCGGCCTCAGTCTTCGCCCATGCACCCGCCGCCGGCGGCCAGGCGGCACCGGCGCAGAGCCAGGACGCCGGCGTTCATCAGCCTTCCATCGATGCGCTGATGGAATTCGAGTTCTTCTTCGGCGTGGACGTGTTCTCCGGCACCGGCTGCACGGACAGCGACGAGCTCTGCCCCAACGAGGACCTTCCCCGCTGGGAGGCGGCGGTGTGGCTAGTCAGGATCCTCGACCGCGCCGATCCCCCTGCCGCCGACTCGTCACGTTTCGCCGACGTCGACCCGGGTGCGTGGTGGTCGCCGCACGCGGAGCGCCTCGCCGAGCTGGGAGTCATCGAGGGGTGCGAGACCGATCCGCTGAGCTTCTGCCCCGACGATCCCATCGACCGCGGCCAGACGGCGGCGGTCCTGGCCGGAGCCTTCAACCTGGACCGGGCTGTGAGGGCCGGGTTCGCGGACGTGCCCGCCGATCACGTCTTCGCCGACGACATCGACCGGCTGGCCGCGGCGCGGATCACCGCCGGGTGCGACCATGACCCGGTCCGCTACTGCCCGCGGCGCCATGTGACCCGAGGTGAGATGGCCACCTTCCTGGCCCGGGCGATCGGGCTGGTGTACCCGGCCGAACCGGTGCCCGCCCACGACCCCACCCCGCTGCCGGTCGATCCGGCCGTGACCATCGGGACCCTCGACAACGGCCTCACCTACTACCTGCGCTACAACGACGACCCGGGCAGGAACCTCGCGGTGCGGCTGCTCGTCAACGTCGGATCGGTCGACGAAACCGACGATCAGGCCGGCATCGGTCACTTCGTCGAGCACATGCTGTTCAACGGCACCGCCGACTACCCCGGCAACTCCCTGGGAGAGGCTCTGCGGGAGATCGGGGTGGAGCTGGGCCCCGACATCAACGCCGGTGTGGGCCACGACCTGACCCTCTACCGGATCGAGGTTCGTCTCGACGAGGACCACAAGGCTCCCCTGGTGTTCCAAGCCCTGTCGCAGATGGCCGGCGCGGCCACTTTCGAGCCCGACGCGGTCGAATCCGAGAGGGGCGTAGTCCTCGACGAGATGCGCCTCGCCGTGGAGAGCGTCGACGGCTTCACCTCCCGCGAGTTCGACCGGATCTACACCCAGGGCACCCCCTACGAGGGCCGCGACCCCATCGGCACCCTCGACAACGTCAACGCGATGACGGCGAACGACCTTCGAGCCTTCTACGAGAAGTGGTACGTGCCCGCCAACATGGCCGTGGTCGTGGTGGGCGACATGGCTGTTGACGACCAGCGTGCGCTTGTGGAGGAGCACTTCGGGCCGCTGCCAGCGGGCGAGGGACGCCGGGCCCCCAGCGTGTACATACCTCCAGCCGAATCCTCGAGCCATGTGGTAACCGACCCGAGGCAGGGCGTCACCTTCATCTCGCTGGACATACCCATCGATCCGTATGATCTCAGCACTGTCGGCGGGGACCGGCTCGCCACCATGGAAGCCCTCATCGAGGTGATGGTCCAGAACCGCCTCGAAGACGCCTACCACCGGGGCGAGCTGAGCCAGGTCGACCCGCCGAGCTTCTTCGCCTTCGCATACAACCGCGGGCTGAAGTACTACGGCACGAACTGGCAGGGCGACAATCTCGACACCGCCTCCAAGGACTACCTCTCGGTGCTCTTGACCGCGCAGGAGCACGGCTTCAGCCGCGGCGACCTGGGCCGAGCTATCAGCCAGATCGTGGCCGACCTGCAGTTCCTGCTCGACAGGACACCCACGATCCAGGACCGTGAGTGGGCCGGCTACTACCAGAACCACTTCTTCTACGGTGGCGACATCGACTCCATCCCGGGGTCGGTGACCCGGACCGCTCGACTGCTGGCGCAGATCACCCCCGAGGAGTTGACCGAGCACTTCCGGTGGCAGATGCAGCGCGGCGGGCTGCTGGTCATCGCGGTCGGTCCCGACCCGTCGAGCGTGCCGACGGTGGCCGAGCTCGACGCCGCCCTGGCCGCGGCCGAGGCCGGACCGCCCCCGCAAGAAGTGGCGGTCATTGATCAGCTCATGGACCCGCCAGAACCTGCGGACCCCGTCTCGGAAGGACCCTTCGACCTCTTCGACGACGGGTACGAGTGGACCTTCGCCAACGGGGCCCGCGTAATGTTCGCGCCCTCCGACATCGCCGAGGGCTCGGTCAGCCTGCAAGCGCAGTCCCTCGGAGGCTGGTCGCTGCTGGAGCCCGGTGACCGGGCCCTGTCGGCCATCGCGGTGAACGCGGTGCAGGGCAGCGGCCTGGGCGACCTGTCGAGCGCGGAACTGAACCGTTTCCTGGAAGACCGCACCGTTGGGGTCAACCCCTACATAGGCCAGACGACTGAGGGCTTCGCCGGGTCGTCAAGCACCGACGACGTCGAGACCATGTTCCAGCTCATCCACCTGCTGGCGACCGCACCCCGGATCGACGACCAGTCCTACCAGGATGCACTCCACACCGCCGAGACCAGATTGGCACTGTCGGAGCGCGACCCCCGCTGGCAGGCGGCCATCGCCTACCTCGAGGCCCGCTACGGCAACACCTGGCACCGGGCCATCGCCAGCCGCGAGGAGATCGACTCGCTCACCCCGCAGCGACTGCTCGCCATGTACCAGAGCCGTCTCGGCAAAGTCGACGACATGGTGGTGGCCGTTGTCGGCGACATCGACGCCGCGGAGATCGAGCGTCTGGCCCGCCACTACATCGGCACACTCCCCGTCGGCGAGTCCGACACCTACATCAACCGCCGGCCACCCATGCCCGATGGGCTCGTGCAGCGGCAGGTGCAGGTCGGCGAGGGCGAGAGCGCCGTGCTGGAGATCTACCACGAGGCCGACCTAGAGGTGACCCCGCTGCGGGTGGTGGCCGCCGACGCTCTCGGAGTAGCTCTGAGCGAGCGCTTGTTCCTGGTGATACGCGAGGAGTTGGGCGCCTCCTACGTCGCAGGGGGCTCGGTCGACAGCAACAGCCTCCCCAGCCAGTTCTTCGACTCGGGGGTCTATGCCACGCTCGATCCGAGCCGGTACGACGAGGTCCGTACCACGATGCTCGACATCCTGGCCGATGTCGCCACCAACGGACTGACTCCCGCTGAATTCGAGCAGGCGAACGCCATCCTGACCACCGATTACGCCCGGTCGCGCAACCCCGACCTGATCAGCGCGCTGCTGGCACGACGCAGCGCCGACGACGAGGACGTGCTCACCAAGAAGCGGCTCAGCGAGGAGCTGGAACGCTTGACACCGGAGGACGTGCAGGCGCTGGCGGCGGCCATCTACGGTGAGGGAGGACGCATCGAGATAGCGAGAAGACCGTGACCGAAGTCCATGTGATCGACAATGCGCTGGTTGCCGACCGGGTGACACGCCTGCGCGACTCTTCCACCCCCAACCACGAGTTCCGGCGACTGCTGCGCGACCTGAGCTCGATCCTGGTGTACGAGGCCATGAGGCAGGCTCCCCTCGAACCTGTCGACGTCACTACGCCCATGGGCCCGACGGTGGGCTCCCGCCTCCAGCGTCCCCCGGTGCTGGTGCCGGTGCTGCGGGCCGGCCTGGGCATGCTCGACGCCGCGCTCGAGCTGCTCGGCGACGTGGAGGTGGCGTTCGTGGGCCTCAGGCGCAACGAGCAGACCCTGGAGGCCAGCCAGTACGCGAGCACGCTTCCGGAGAGCCTCGAAGGGCGAGACGCCTTGATCCTCGACCCGATGCTGGCCACCGGCGGATCCTGCGTCCACGCCCTGGAGACGCTGAGGGCCAGTGGCGCGGAACGGGTCACCGCGGTGTGCGTGCTGGCCGCTCCCGAGGGGATCGAGCGGGTGCGCGAATCGGGGCTGGCCGACGCGGTCTGCGTGGCCGCCGTCGACGAGTCGCTCGACCACAACGGTTTCATCCTGCCGGGTCTCGGCGACGCCGGAGACCGCCAGTTCAACCTGTCGTGACCCGGGGCTGGAGGCGAGGCCGCGGTTTCTCTGAGCAACGAAGCCGCCTCAGTCGGCATATCTGCTCACAGAACGGCTGCGCAGTGGGCGTGATCACGTGAGCCGGCTCGTCGCGGTTGCGCCGGACACCCGGCCGGTGATGTACGACGCGTTCGCGGCCGCGGTGCGCGACGCCGGCGGCGAGGTGGCGGACCTGGCCGAAGCTGAAGCCCTGATCTGGGCCGACCCGTATGCGGCCGCCATGTACCCGGAGGTGATCGCCGCGGCACCGTCGGTGGAATGGGTACAGCTCCCCTATGCGGGTGTGGAGCCGTTTCTCGACTACCTCGACACCCGCCTGACGTGGACCTGCGCCAAGGGCGTGTACGCCGATCCCGTGGCGGAATGGGTCATGGCCGCGTTGTTGATGGGGCTGCGGGACTTCCATCTGTTCGCGACGGCCGACTCGTGGTGCGCGGAGTCGGGACGCAACCTGTTCGGGACTCGAATCACCGTGCTGGGCGGGGGCGGCATCACCCAGTCGCTCATGCGGCTGCTGGAGCCGTGGGGCTGCCAGGTGACGGTGGTGCGACGCTCCGAGGAGCCCTTCGAGGGCGCCGACCGGACAATGACGCTGGCTTCGGTGCATGAGGCGGTTGCGGGTGCCGACGCAGTGGTGGTGGCCCTGGCGCTGACCGATGAGACCCGCGGCGTGGTGAACGGAGCGCTGCTGGAGTCGATGGGGCCGCAGTGCTGGCTGGTGAACGTGGCCCGGGGCGGTCATGTGGACCACGCCGCGCTGGAGACCGCACTACGGGCGGGAACCATCGCCGGGGCGGTGCTCGACGTGACCGACCCCGAGCCGCTGCCCGACGACTCAGGGTTGTGGGTCCTGCCCAACTGCGTGATCACGCCCCACATCGGCAACACCCGAGAGATGGGCCTGCCCCTGATCACCAACCGGGTGCGCGAGAACGTAAGCCGCTGGCTGACCGGTGAGGAGCTACTGGGCCTAGTAGACGTAGCCCTCGGCTACTGACTTTCCTCCCAGGATCCTGACGCTTCAATACATTCTGTGATATTACAGTTGCAATGGTGGCGACTTGAGGCTATTGTCCCCAGCATGGAGGCAGCAATCCTCACGATGAACGCTGCGCTTCTCCTCGCGGTGCTTGGGAGCATCTACGAGCAGCGCCGGGAGGGCTCCAAGTTACGCGACGAACTGACCAGCAAGCTGGACGAGAACACCGAGGCTCTGCGAGAGCTCGCAGCCCGGACCACGGTCCTCGAGGCCAGCCACCAGCACCTGCTCCAGGACTTCGCGGAGCACCGCCGCATGACGGAGAAGAACTTCGCCGAGGTCACCGGCAGCCTCGCCGACACCCGCGAGCGGCTGGCCCGCATCGAGGGACACCTCGGCATCGGCATCCCACCGAACGCGACCGGCGCTAACGGCTAGCTCCCTACCAAGTACTTGACACAGCCTCTCTATTGATGCAAACTAGTTTGCAATACAAACTATCTGCGGGAGGCGGAGCAAGTGGAGACATTCGATGAGGGCGCAGACGCCCTGACGACCAAAGAGAGCTGGCAGGCAATACATGCCACCATGGACGACGCCCGAAGCTCCCTGTATCTCGCCGGCAGCGCGATGATCTTGCTGCTATGGGGCGTGATCATTTCCGTGGGGTTCCTGACCCAGTACAGCATCCTCACGCTGGCACCGGACTTCGCCGAGCAGCGGCCGTGGTTCACAGGCCCGCTGTGGGGCGGCATCGGGATGGCCGGAGGAGTGGGGAGCGGCATCATCGGGCACCGCGCCGGACAGCGGCTCGCAGCTGGCGACGCGGCTCGCCGGGCCGGTTTGCGCGTGTTCTTCTTCTGGACCTCGTTCGTCGTGGGAGGATTCTTCATCCTGATGGTCGCCGGGTTGTTGAACGCGGACAGCGCGGATGACGCGACGCGCGCCTGGATCGCGATCGTGGCCCTGGCGTACGTCCTGTTCGGAATCATCACCCGGGTGGTGATCGCTCTAGTGGGCCTCGGCTTCGCCGCCGCATTCTTCGTCCCCCACTACCTGCTCGGCGACGCCGCCCTAGCCGTGACGGGCGTGCTGAGCCTGGTGACATTCGGCCTCGGCTTCCTATGGATCCGCAGGACCGGCGAGTGGTGAGCAGCCCGTGAGCAGTGATGCCTCAGATGGCGCCGAGGCCAGCGCGAACCGGGAGCCCTCTCCTGCCGTCGGAGACCTGGATCTCGACGAGACGATCCATCAGCCGACCCGGCTGAGGATCATGACGCTTCTGGTTTCGGTGCCGGAGTCGGACCGGTTGGCCTATGGGTTCATCCAGCAGACCCTGGGGCTGACCGGCGGGAACCAGACCATCCACCTGCGCAAGCTCGAGGCGGCCGGCTTCCTGGCAATCACCAAGGAGTTCGAGGGCGCAAAACCCCGCACCTGGGTGCAGGCGACGGCGTCCGGGCGGCGCGCCTACGCCGACTACCTGTCGAACCTCGAAAAGGCGCTCGGCCTGCACATTCCGAAGTGAGAAGCACTCGGCGATCGATGGAGCCCGGCCGCTAGCCAAGGTCGGTGGCGCCTGACGGCACACTGAAATCGCCGAGGTAGCGCACCCCTAGCCACGAGCCCAGCATGCCGCCGGCGGTGGAGAGGGCCAGGTCGCCGACGGTGTCGCCGTAGGTCAGGGCCAGGCCGCCGCCAGCGCCGGTCTCGGCCACGATCCACTCCGCAATCTCCCAGCCCACGATGGCCAGCGCGCCGATGCCCGCACCCAGCAGCCAGGCGTCGCGACCGGACATCGCCGCCGCCGAGCCGTCCCGGCGGAAGCGCCAGGCGTGGAATGCGGCCACGAGGAGTATCCAGTTGATGGTGTGCAGCACGTCGTCAGTGGCGTCGTAAGCGTCGTAGAGCCCGACCAGATTGCCGAGAGTGTCCAGCAGGAACGGTGCCACCACCAGCACGTCCGCGGTGGCCGGATAGGGCTGGAAGCGCCGCCGCCACGCCAGCGGCACGATCGCGGCCGACAGCATGAACAGCGGGAACCTGAAGGCCATGCCCTTGCCCTCGAGTTGATCGAGCGGCACCGTCAGAGCGACCACGAAGGCCAACAGCAATGCGGCCTTCATTGCCATGGCTGCCCAGACCGAGCCACGGGAAGCGTCAAGGCGACCCGCACCTGTCCTCATCACGCCAACGCTGCTGTACAGCCAGCCGGTCATCCGACGATGCTGCGGAGCTCGGCTAGGCGGGGGGCGACTACGTCGGAGATGATCCCCGGCCTGTCTGACGGTGAGGCCAGGGCGGCTTCGCCCCAGAGGGCCCGGCCGGCCATGAAGCCGGAGCAGCCGGCGGCCACAGCGGCCGCGACCTGGTCGCGGTAGGACTCGTAGTTGCCGCCGCCCGACAGCAGGGTCCACGGCATGTGGCAGCGTTCGGTGATCTGGGCGCAGGCCGCGGCCCACACGCTGCGGTCGGGCTCGTGCACCGGGTCAACCGGGAAGGGCAGCTTCAGCAGGTGCGGATCCATGGCCGCGAAGCGCTCCACGGTCTCGATCACGATGGCGCGGCGGGCGGCCGGATCGCTCAGCCCGTAGAACAGAGGCTCCAGCACCAGCGGGATCCCCACACGGCGGCACTCAACGAGGATCTCGGCCGCCACTCTCTCCTGGGCCGCCCCGTGGGGGCGATCCGGCCGGTACAGCACCAGCAGCTTGGCGGCGGAGGCGCCGCATGTAGCCGCGGCTTCCACCGACCAGCCCTCCAGGACCCGGGTGGGGGCAGCCTCGGGATCGGCTGCGTAGCCCTGGGCCTCCAACGCGGCGGTGAACCCCACGCCGGCGGGCAGCGTGCCGTCGAGCAGTTGCGGGATCGAGTACTCGGGCTCCAGCATCACGCCGGTGGC
>VXWX01000042.1 GCA_009835735.1 Acidimicrobiaceae bacterium | reverse complement strand
AGCAGCGGCGGGCACGGGTCATCCGGCTCGTAGCGGATCCCCGAGCCGTTGCCGGTATGGCTGTCGGTGGACGACATGCTCAGACCACGTTGCCGTCACGTAGGGCGGCGATCTCGGCTCCCGAGAGTCCCACCAGGCCTGTGAGCACCTCGTCGGTGTGTTCACCCAGCCGGGGCGCGCCGGCTGGGACCGGAGGCGCGCCGTCATCGAAGCGGGGGAAGGGGGCCTGCTGGCGCACGGGGCCGATGACCGGGTCGTTGACGGTGCAGAGGTCGCCCCGGGCCCTCACATGCTCGTCGGCGGCCATGCCGGCCACGTCGTAGACGATGCCGACCGGCACGCTGTAGTGCAGGCAGCGCTCCTCGATGGTGGCCGCATCCAGTCCGGCCGCCCATGCGGCCACGATCTCGTTGACCTCGTCCCGGTGGCGCCCGCGCTCCCCTGAGGATCGGAAGCGCTCGTCGGTCGACAGCTCGGACCGGCCCATGGCCTCGCACAGGCGTTCGAACACTGGCTGGCGCACGGCCACGATGCAAACGTACCGGCCGTCCCGGCTCCGGTAGTTGTCGAGGGGCGCGGCCCGCTCGGACCGGTTGCCCGTGCGTTGGCGTACCTCGCCCAGCCGGTCGTAGGCCGCGATCGTCCACTCCATGATCCGCAGCACCGAGCCGTACAGGTAGGCGTCCACCACGCCTCCCGTGCCGGTGCCCCTGGCGTCTCGCTCGTAGAGCAGGCTGGTCACGGCCTGGGCGGCGAACGCCGCGGTCAGGTAGTCGGAGACGGGGAGGCCCGGCCGTGCCGGGGGTCCGTCGGCATGGCCGGTGAGGTGCGTCAGCCCGGCGAACGCGACGGCGTTGTGGTCGAAGCCGTTGTACAGCGACTTGGGGCCGTCCTGGCCGAACAGGCTGATGCGTGCCGTGACCAGGCGGGGGTCGAGCCGGGACGGGTCTATGTTCCAGCGCTCCAGGGTGCCGGGACGGAAGTTCTCGCATACCACGTCGCACACCGAGGCCAGGCGCCGGAACAGGTCCTGACCCTGCGGGTCTCGCAGGTTGATGGTCACCGACTTGCGTCCCCGGCCCTCCACCGACCAGTACAGCGAGTAGCGGTTGCCTTCGTCGTCAGTGGCGAAGGGACCGTTGATGCGGCTCGGATCACCCCGGCCGGGATCCTCGACCTTGATGACCTCGGCGCCCTGCTCACCCAGGACTCCGGCGCAGAACGGGGCCGCGATCCGGGTGCCCAGATCGAGCACCCTGATCCCGGCCAGGGGCTGCCTCACTGCGGATGGGGGTCGCGGTGCTCGGCGAAGACTTCCTTCATCGAGCCCTTCTGCATGCGTCGCTCCAGCGCGCCCAAAGCGGTGGCGGTGTTGTGCATCCAGTGGTGGGCCTGGAAGTGGTAGTCCCAGGCGTCACGCTGGCCCTGGAGGTCCAGTGTCTTGTTGATCGAGCGCTTCACCACCTGAGCGGTGGCCGGCGGCACCAGGGCGATCTTGTCGGCGAGCTCGCGCACCGCGGCGGCGAGCTCGTCCCTCCGAACCACTCGGTTGACCATGCCCAGCCGCTCGGCCTCGGTCGCGCTGATGGTCTCGGCGGTCAGCAGGAACTCCTTGGCCTTGCGGGCCGGCATCTCCCACGGCTCGACCAGGATCTCAACCGCGGCGCCGGTCATGCGCAGCACCGGGTTCTGGAAGGCGGCGTCGTCGCTGGCCACGATGATGTCGGCCATGCAGGCCAGCATCACTCCCGCGGCCACGCACTTGCCCTGAACTGCGGCGATGGTGGGCTTGCGGAAATCCCGGATCTTCAGGCAGCGGTCGAAGTACATCACCTTCTCGTGATGCCACTTGCCCTCGGGCGTGTCCCGCATGAGGCGCCATTTGTCGGGCTCCACATCACCCACGAGTGCTTTGAGGTCGTGGCCGGCCGAGAAGTGCTTGCCGTTGGCGGCCAGCACCACCACCCGCACCTCGTCGTCGGCGTCGGCGAGGTCGAAGGCGGCGTCGATCTCGTCGATCATCCGGGTGTCCTGGGCGTTGGCCACCTGGGGCCGGTTCATGGTGACGGTGGCCACGTGGCCTTCGACCTCGTAGATGATGGTCGAGAACTCTGCCATGGCGGTAAGTGTAGGCACCACTATTAGCGAGGGATCAGGGCCGGGGCTCGCGGGGCAGGCCCAGGGTCCGCTCGCCGATGACGTTGCGCTGGATCTCGCTGGTGCCCGCGAAGATCGAGGCGGCCCGGTAGTAGAGCCACGACCGCTGCCAGCGGCCTCCGGCGGGATTGTCGTGCGCGCCGCGCCACAGGGGTGCGGCGTCACCGAGGATGCGCATGGCAGTGGCGTGCAGGCGCTGGCTCATCTCGCTCCAGTAGAGCTTGGCGGTGGCCGTCTCGGGTCCCGGTTGGCGTCCGTGGGCCTGCCTGGACAGGGTGCGCCAGTTCTGCAGCTGGAACAGCCGCACCTCCACGAAGGCCTGGGCCAGATCCTGGGCGGTGCGAGGATCGCCGGCCAGATCCCGCTGGGAGGCCAAATGCACCAACTCGTCCAAGAGCTGCGCATGGATCACAAGCTGCCGGGGGTTGGTGCCCCGCTCGCCGGCCAGGACCGAGCCGGCCACGCTCCAGCCGTCGTCGACCGCGCCGATCACCTGGTCGGCCGCCACGAAAGCGCCGTCGAAGACGACCTCGTTGAAGTCGGACTCGCCGGTCATCTGGCGCAGCGGCCGCACCTCCACCCCCGGCGTGCGCATGTCCACCATGAAGACGGTGATCCCGGCCCGCTTGGAAGCCTCAGGGTCGGTGCGGGCCAGACACAGACCCCAGTCGGCGAACTGGGCGTAGGACGTCCACACCTTCCGTCCGTGCAGGTGCCAGCCGCCGTCGGCCGGCTCGGCCCGGGTGCGCAGCGACGCTAGGTCGCTGCCCGCGTCGGGCTCGCTGAACAGCTGGCAGAAGAGTTGCTCGGCGCCGACGATGGTCGGTAGCCAGCGCTGCCTCTGGTCCTCGGTTCCGTGGGCCAGCAGGCAGGGTCCTACCAGGTTGACGCCGATGCGGCCCACCAGCTCGGGGGCCCGGGCCCGGGCCAGCTCCTCCTGCACGATGAAACTGAACACCGCGTCGGCGCCCCGGCCGCCGTATTCGGTGGGCCAGGTGACGCCCACGTAGCCGGCACCGGCCAGCATGCGCTGCCAGCGGCGGCCGAACTCCACCTCATCGGCAAGATCGTCGAACAGGGGCGGGAGGCCGGTTCCGTAGTCCCACGGCAGGTTGGCCTTGAGCCAGGCCCGGCATTCGGCCCGGAACGCCCGCTGCTCGTCGGTGGGCGTCAAGTCCACACCGCCGGGTCTACCACGCCCCCCTGCCTTGGGAAACGCTCAGGTGCGTACGATGCGGAGCGGTGGACTTCGATCTATCGGCCGACCAGTTGGCTCTTCGGGATGCGGCCAAGGCGCTGCTGGACGACCGCTGCGACATGGCGGCGGTTCGCCGGGTCTGCGACGCGGGCGGGTTCGATGCCGGGCTGTGGCAGGCCATGGTCGACCAGGGCTGGACCGGTATCGCGGTGCCCGAGCCTCTGGGCGGCGTCGGGCTGGGCACGGTGGAGGCGGCCGTGCTGCTGGAGCAGACCGGCGCCCATCTGGCCCCGGTGCCGCTGCTTCAACAACTGGCGGCGCTGGCGGTGCTGGCCGGCGGGCCCTGGGGGGATCGCCTGCTGTCGGGGGAGACGGTCGCCTGCGTGGCCCGCGCTCCGCTGGAGCGGGCCGCGGATGGCTCGGTGTCGGGCCGGACCGAGCCGGTCGTCTACGGCGCCAGGGCCGGAGTGCTGGTTGCTCCGGCCGGAGACGGGCTGGTGGCGGTCGACCTGGCCGGGGTGGTCCGGTCGCCGGAGCCGGCCATGGACCAGACCCGGGAGCTGGCCTGGATCGACCTGGACGCCGTGCCGGCCGCAACCGTGGGCGGCGCCGATGAGGTGGCCGCCCATCTGGACCGGGGCGCGGTGTTCCATTCGGCCGAGATGCTGGGCGCGGCCGAGACGGTGATGAACCTCGCCGTGGAGTACGCCAAGGTCCGCGAGCAATTCGGCCGGCCCATCGGCAGCTTCCAGGCGGTCAAGCACCGTTGCGCCGACATGCTGGTGGATGTGGAGGCGATGCGCTCCGCGGTGTACCACGCGGCCTGGGCGCTCGGAACCGGCGGCCGCGAGGCGGCCGAGACGGCGGCGGTGGCCAAGATCTGGTGCAGCGACGCCGGGGTGCGGGTGGCCGAGTCGGCACTCCAGGTCCACGGCGGGATCGGCTTCACCTGGGAGGCCGACGTGCATCTCTACCTCAAGCGGGCCCAGCTCGACAGCGTGTCGTTCGGCGATGCCCGCCACCACCGGGCCCGCCTGGCGGCTGTTCTGCGGGACCGGGTGGAGTCGGGAGCCGGCATCTGGCCCGACCCGTAGCGGGAATCTCTAAGCGGTGCCTGCGGTCCTTGTCGTTGCCGCGGCCCTGTGCTGGCTGGGCGCCGGTGTGCGTCTGGCCGTGACCGATCTTCGAACCGGCCGGCTGCCGACGCGGCTGATCTGGCCCACGGCGGGGATCGTGTCGCTGCTCTACGCGGTGGCGTCGCTGATCGAGGCCGAGCCGGACGGTCTCATCGGCGCGGCGGTGGGGGCCGGGATCTGCGGGGCGATCATGGCTGCGGTCCACTTCGTGCACCCGCCCGGGATGGGTTTCGGCGACGTCCGCCTCAGCGTGCTGAACGGCCTGCTGTGCGGGTGGTGGGGCTGGGACGTGGCCCTGTGGGGCCTTGCCGCCGGATTCGTGCTGGCCGTGCCCGAGGCGCTGGTCGTCCTGGTTCGACATGGCCGGAGTGCCAGCCGGCCTCTCGGTCCCTACCTCCTGGCCGGCACCGCAGCCGCGGTGAGTTGGGCGGCTGCGACCGGTGGGTTCGTGCCAGTCCGCTGATCAGCCTCGTTCTACGGCCGGCCGCTCGCCTGATCAGCCGATCATCTCGAAGTACTGGACCTCCACCATCAGCGGCAGCAGGTAGCGGACGTAGAAGCTGTGCAGCTTCAGCACACCGAAGTCCTCGACCTCGTAGTCCATCACGTCCACCCGGCTGTCGGTGGCGGCGAAAGCCTCGGCCCGCCGCAGGACCTCCTTCAGCTCCTCCAAGCTGTCGACGGCCATCCCGAAATGGTCGCCCCGGGGTGCCTGCATGGGGTTGTCGTCGGCGATGACGAACACGAACTGGTCATAGGAGTGCACGCCCATCACCAGCCGCTTGCGGTCCTCGGTCATGGTGGGGTGCTCCCGCCAGCCGAACACGTCGCCGTAGAAGCGGGTGATCGCCGATCGGCCCGCCTCGTCGAGCAGGTCGGCTGGCACGCTCATGGCCACGTGGTTGAAGCGGGCGGGGCCCTTGAAGTCGTCATTGGGGCTCACGGTTGCACCAGCACCTTTCCGGCCACCTCACCCGAACGCAGGCGGCCCATGATGTCGAGGATGCCGTCGAGTCCGACGGGATCTGGTTCGAGCAGTATGTCCATTGGCAACGCTCCCGACGCGATGAGTTCAAGCGCGGCAGGCAGGCCGTCGGGGTCGTACTCGTAGGCGCCGGTGACGACGAGCTCGTTGAGGATCATCCGGCTGGTGTCGAGCTTCGGATAGTCCATGCCGGTGCCCACCATCACCATCGTGCCTCCCCCGGCCAGCTGGGTCAGACCGGCCTGGGCGGCCTGACGGGCCCCGGAGGTTTCGAACACGCAGCCGACGGCGTCGGCCGCGACCTGGCCGGGATGGGCCGGAGTCTCGAGTTCATCGGCCGCACGTACTGCCGCGCCCAGCCGACGGGCCAGTTCCTGGCGCGGCTCCGACGGCTCGACCACCGTGACGTCGGCGCCGCGGGCGATCAGCACAGCCACTACTGCGGCACCGATCGGGCCGCAGCCGAACACCATGGCGCTGCCGCCCGGTTGGAACGACCCCTGGGTGATGGCATGCATGGCTACCGCCAGCGGCTCGGCGTATGCGGCCTCCCTCAAGCCGACGGCGTCGGGAACGGCGGTCAGGTTCCGGTAGTCGGCGACCAGGTAACGGGCGAAGGCGCCCGAGTGGCCGTCGTCTATGCCGGCCAGGGGGCGCTGGACGCAGAGCCCGGGCTGTCCCTGGTGGCAGTGCCGGCAGCGGCCGCACTCCGTCCAGCCCCGGCCCACCACCGCGGCGCCCTCGTCGATACGGGCCTGGGCGCCGGCCGCGGCCACCCGGCCCGACCATTCGTGACCGAGGATGGTGTCGGGCGTGCCCCACCCGTCGAGCACCATGTGTAGGTCGGTGCCGCACACCCCGCAGTAGGCCACCTCCACCAGTGCGTCGTGGGGTCCCAGTTCGGGCAGCGGCACCTCGGTGACGTCCAACTCGCCCGGGCGCCGGTAGACGGCGGCGGGCATGGTGGCGGTGGCGAGGGTCACCGGTCGCTTCCCGCTGAGCTGCCGGACGGGTCCATGAGGCGGGCTTGCAGCTTCATCCGGTCCACTTTGCCAGAAGCCAACACCGGAAGCTCCTCCACCACCTCGATCCGCTCAGGAGTGATGAAGCGGGCCGCCCCCCGCCGGGCGAACCACTCCCGGCATGCGGTCAGGTCGAAGCCGTCAGGCGCCACCACGAATGCAGCCACCCGCTCGCCGAGCCGGTCGTCGGGCTCGGCCACGGCCGCGGCCGCCAGCACGGCCGGATGGGCCTCCAAGTGCTGCTCCACCTCTGTTGCCGAAATGTTCTCACCGCTGCGGATGATGCGGTCTCCCAGCCTGCCGGTCACGGTGACCCAACCGTCCTCGACGGTGGCCAGGTCGCCGGTGCGGAACCAGCCGTCCACGAACGCCGTCCGGGTGTCGGCTGGGTCCAGGTAGCCGCGAGCCAGCTCGGGCCCCGACACCCAGAGCTCGCCGTCGTCGGCCACCTGCAGCCGTGCGTCCCCGAAGGCCCGTCCATCGGTGAGGATCATCTTGTCGGTCGGGTCGTCGAACCTGGAGGTGGCGATGGTGGGTGCTTCGGTGGAGCCGTAGGAGCGCTTCACCACCACATCCAGCGTGGCTGCGGCCCGCCGGCAGAAGGCCGGTGTCACCCCCGTCCCTCCGCACGAGATCATTCGCAGCGTGGCGGCGCGCCGGGGATCGAAGCCGTCGCAGTCCATGAGAGTGGTGAACAGCGTCGGCGGTCCCACCATGTAGGTGACCGACTCCCGTTCGATCAGCGCCAGGGCCGCTTCAGGATCCCAACGGGGCATCAGCACCGTCTTGGCGCCCAGCGCTGGCGGTATCAGGACGCCGTGCAGCAGCCCGGCGACATGGGCTAGCGGCGACGGCACCAGAGCACAGTCATCGGGTGTCAGGCCGTGGGCCTCGGTGAGCTGGATGATCTTGTAGGCCAGTGACCCGTGGGTATGGATCACCCCCCGCGGCGCGCCGGTGGACCCCGAAGTGAACATGATCGCCGCATCGGTGCCGGCGGTGGTGCTCTCGCTCCCTGGGCCGCCCGGAGCGGCGTCCGGGGCCGCGGTCAGATCATCGAGCGCGAGGGGCCGGACGCCGTCGGTAGGCGGGAAGTCCGGGCCTGCGATGGTGACCACCGGCCGGGCCTGGGCCAGCGCCTCGTTCATCTGGTGCGAGCCCGCAGCGGGGTGCAGCGCCACCGCTACCGCTCCTATCCGCCAGCAGGCGCGGTACGCGACCACCGCGTCCACACCGACGGGCAGGCGGAACGCCACCCGGTCGCCCGGTGCCACGCCGCGGGCCGATAGGGCGGCCGCCACTGCCCGGATCCGGCTCTCGACCTGTTCCGTGGAGTACCGGCCGTCGCCGTCCACGACTAGGTCGTCGCGGGCCGGTGCTCCCGACAGCAGCTTGTCCAGGGCCACGGGCGGTCCGCGGTGTTCAGTCGTCGAGGCCGATCGGCTCGTCGCCGGTGAACACGATCTCCCGACCCGCCACCAGCCAGCCGTCGGGTTCCCGGCGAAGAACGTCGTGGTAGCGGCCGGTCTGCAGGATCTTGTTGTCCCTGGCCACAAAAGCGAAGTCCGTCGTGGCGTTGGCTTCGTCGCCGTGCACGTTGATGCGGGGCTCGCTGATCATGTGCTTGCCCCTGAGCTCGGTCGTCTGGAAGGGCTCGATCATGGCCCGCATCTCCTCACGCCCCTGAGCGCGGCTCCCCATCACCGCGAACTTGCAGTCGTCGGTGTACAGCTTGACCCACTCTTCGAAGTGGCCGTCGTCGAGGGTGTGGCAGCACGCGGCCAGCAGCCGGCGGATCGCGGCTGTGTCGAGCAGCAGCCGGATCGCATCCGTCGCCGCAGCCGCATCCAAGTCGTGCGCGGCGTTGTCCATACCTCACGCTACCCGTCTGGAGTCGGGCGCTGCCGCGTTGGGGGGCGGTAGGGTCCGCGACGCATGGACTTGGCGCTTTCGGCTGACGAGAGGGCGTTCGCACGCGAGGTGCGGGCCTGGCTCGCCGGCAACACCGAGCGTCCCGACGCCGCTCTCAGCGGAGAAGAGGCGATCGAATGGGGCCGGCGCTGGCAGGCGAAGCTGGCCGATGCCCGGATGGTGGCCATCGCTTGGCCGGAGTCGGTCGGGGGCCGGGCCGCCACTCCGGTGGAGGTGGCGCTCTACAACATGGAGTACGCCCGAGCCGGCGCACCGCAACCGGTCAACCGGGTGGGCATCAACCTGGCCGGGCCGACGCTGCTGGCCCACGGAACTCCCGCCCAGCAGCAGAGGTGGCTGCCGTCGATCCTCGACGCCGGCGAGATCTGGTGCCAGCTCTTCAGCGAGCCCGACGCCGGATCGGACCTGGCATCGCTGAGAACTCGCGCTGAGCCGGCCGCCGGCGGGTGGCTGGTAACCGGCGAGAAGGTGTGGACCTCGTACGCGGGGTTCGCCAGGTGGGGGATCGCTCTGGTGCGTACCGACCTGGAAGCCGAGGGAGGCCGCCACAGCGGGATCTCCTGCATGGTCATCGACATGGAGGCGCCGGGCGTGGAGATCCGCCCCCTGCGCCAGATCACCGGCGAGTTCGAATTCAATCAGGTGAGCCTGGACGAGGTGTTCGTGCCGTCCGACTGCCTGATCGGCGGGTTGCACCGGGGATGGGCAGTGGCCAGCACCACCCTGGCCCACGAGCGGGGCACCGCCTATCCGTTCAAGGAACAGGTGGTGCACGAGGTCTACTTCGACGAGTTGATGGCCGATCCCCGAGGCCGCAGCGCCCTGGCCGATCCGCCTGTCGCCGACGGCATCGTGGACGCTTACGTCGAGCTGCGGCTGTTGCGGCTGCGCAATTTCCGGACGCTGTCGCAGCTGGGCCGCGGCGTCGAGCCTGGTCCCGACTCGAGCATCACCAAGCTGGTCCACTCGTCGATGACCCGCCGGCTCTCGGCCACCGCCCTGGACATTCTCGGCGAAGAGTCCCCGCTGTGGCCTGACGGGGGCCCGGACCTGTCGGCCGGCAGCTGGCAGCGCCAGTGGCTGTGGTCTAAGGCGGGCTCCATCGCGGGCGGAACCGACGAGATCCAGCGCAACATTGTCGCCGAGCGCCTCTTGGGCCTGCCCAGAGGCTGAGCCGCGATTACGGATGATCGTGGCAATATGAACGGCAAACAGGTACGAGAGGAGCCGACGTCATGAGCGACGCTGCGGTCCAATCCTCCGCGGCGGTCGTGGCGGCCCGCGCTGAGGACGCGGTCAAGATCTACGGCTCGGGCGAGATCGAGGTCCGGGCCCTCAACGGCGTGAACATCACCTTCGAGAGGGGCCAGTTCACCGCGATCATGGGCCCGTCGGGGTCGGGTAAGTCGACACTCATGCAGTGCATGGCCGCGCTCGACGACCTCACCGAGGGCCGGGCCTTCATTGGTGACACGGACTTGAGCACCCTCACCGACAAGGAGTTGACCCGGCTGCGCCGCGAGCGGGTGGGGTTCATCTTCCAGGCGTTCAACCTGGTGCCGACGCTGACCGCCATCGAGAACATCACCCTGCCCATCGAACTGGCCCGGCGCCAGCCCGAACAGGAGTGGGTTGACCGGGTGGTCGCCACTGTGGGCTTGGGCGACCGTTTGGGCCACCGGCCCAATGAGCTGTCCGGCGGCCAGCAGCAGAGGGTGGCGGTAGCCAGGGCGCTGGCCAGCAAGCCGGAGATCATCTTCGCTGATGAGCCCACCGGCAATCTCGACTCCCGGTCCGGCACCGACGTTCTCCGCTTCATGCGCCAGGCGGTGGACGATCTGGGCCAGACCATCGCGATGGTGACCCACGACGCCCGGGCGGCCTCTTTCGCCGACCGGACGGTGTTCCTGTCCGACGGCATCCTCCGGGGCGAGCTGATCAATCCCAGCGCCGAGCTCATCCTCGACCATATGAAGATCCTTCAGGTGGGCCAGTTCATCCGGGGCATCCCCGAGGGCGCCAGCATGGACGAAGTCCTCAAGTTCATGGAGGAACTGGAAGAGTGATGCCACCAGAGGCCGAGCTTCCGAGGCCATCGAAGTAGCGGACCGATGACGCTGCTGCGCTACAGCCTCCGCAACATAGCGGCCACGCGGATCCGGTTTACCCTCACCACCCTGGCGGTGGTGATCGGGGTGGCCCTCACCGTCGGCGTGCTGATCAACACCGACGGGTTGCGAGCCGCCTTCAGCGATCTGGCCGGCGATCTCTACGACCAGGTCGACCTGTCGGTCCGCTCGCAGTCGACCTTGGGCACCGCCGACCAGTGGCAGGACCTGCCCCTGCTCAACCCCTCGTTGAAGGATCGGCTGGAAGCGATCGACGGTGTGGAGAAGACCGCCGGGGCGGTGTCGGAGTTCAACGTCGTGGCCATCGGCGCCGACGGCGAGGCCACCGATCCGGAGCTCTCCCAGCAAGGCGGAATGGGCTGGCCGGAGGACGAGTCGCTGGGCCGGATCTTCCCTCTCGACGACGGGATCAGCCGCCGGCCTGCCGGGCCGGACGAGTTCGCCATGGACCAGCACACTGCGGCCACCTTCGGCTTCCGGATCGGTGAGCGCTACAGGGTCGCTACCCCCACCGGAACGCATCGGTTCGAACTGGTCGGCGTCTTCTACTTCATGGAGCCCGATTTCCAGGCCCCGTTCCAGCTGGTCGCCTGGGACATGGACACCGCTCGCGAGGTCCTGCACGGCGGCGGCGGATACGACCTCATCGACGTGCGCCTGACGCCGGGCGCCTCGATCGACGAGGTGACCGCGTCCATCGAGCGCGAACTGGGTCCGGCGTACGTGGTCCTCTCGCAGCAGGAGCAGGTCGAAGCCCGCGATCAGGAGATGAGCGACCTGCTGGACGTCTTCCGCAACGCGCTGCTGGCCTTCGCCGTCATCGTGCTGGTCATCTCGGCGTTCATCACCTACAACACCTTCACCCTGGTCACAGGCCAGCGCCTCAAGGAGTTCGGATTGCTGCGGGTGCTCGGAGCCGACCGGCGACAGGTGGCCTCGACGGTGGCTCTCGAGGCTCTGGTCATGGGCGCGTTGGCTGCCGTGGTGGGTCTCGGTCTCGGCCTGCTGGTGTCGGAGGCCATAGGCGGCATCCTGGCCGCCGCAGGTTCGAATCTTCCCCCGACAGAACTCACGGTCGGCGCGGGCCCGATCCTCGCCGCGCTTGCGCTTGGTGTCGGTCTGACGGTGATCATCTCCCTGTTGCCGGCGATGCGGGCCCGCCGGGTGACGCCCATGGTGGCGTTGGCCGATGATGCCAACATCGATCCCTACAGCCAGCGCCGGTCGATCATCATCGGGTCGGTGGTCGGCGTGATCGGGCTGGTGCTTCTGGTCGTGGGTCTGCTGTCGGACCTGTCCATATCGGCCCTCGTCCTGCTGCTCGGCTTCGGCGCCCTAGGGGTGCTGGTGGGAGTCAACATCTGCAGCCCCGCCGTCGCCGGTCCGATGTCGCAGGTGCTGGGATGGCCGGCAGCGCGCCTGTTCCGCCTGAACGGGCGTCTGGCCCGACTCAACGCGGTTCGCAACCCCCGCCGCACGGCCACCACCGCCTCGGCGTTGATGATCGGGCTGGCCATGGTGTCGCTGGTCACCGTGCTGGGCACGTCCTTCAAGGAGACCCTCAACGGCCAGCTGGAGGACTCGGTCCGAGCGGACTGGATGCTGTGCGCCGGTCGCTGCGACGACCGGCAGCTCGCATTCAGTTCGGAAGCCGGATCCGAGATCGTCCATGTACCCGAACTTGAATCGGTGGAGGTGTTCCGGTTCCGGCCGAACGGCGTGCGCACGGCCGACGGCACCCAGCACGTGCTCTCGGCGGCCAACCTCGCCTCGTTCTCGAGCCATGTGGAGCCGAACGTCACCTCCGGCAGCGTGGCCGGAGCCGGTCCCGGTGACGTGATGGTGCATGTCGATGCCGCCGAGGAGCTCGGCCTCGCCGTGGGCGACGAAGTGCGGCTGGAGATCTCGGGCCGTGAGGAAGTCGCCTTCGAAGTGGTGGCCCTCCACACCGAGGACTCGGTGGTGGGCTCCTGGGTCATCGACCTGGAGGACTGGGACCGCTACGTCGTCGGTGACCAGGACAGCCTTGTCACCGCCGTCACCGCGGCGGGAGTCAGCCGCGAGGACGCCCGGGCCGCGCTGGCGGCGGGTCTCGCCGAGTACCCGCAGGTCGTAGTGCGCGACCAGGCTGAGTACCGCGCCAGCCGGTCCACTCAGGTCGACAACCTGCTGGTCGTGATCAACGTGTTCCTGATCATGGCGTTGGTGATCGCGGTGATGGGCTTCTCCAACACCATGGCCCTGTCGGTGTTCGAGCGGACCCGCGAGATCGGGCTGCTGCGGGCGGTGGGCATGGGCAAGCGGCAGATCCGGGCCGCCATCCTGCTGGAGGGGGTCATCGTGGCCGTCTTCGGCGGGGTCATCGGTGTCGTTACCGGGCTGGTGGCGGGGTCGATCGCGGCCGGGTCCCTCCCCAGCAAAATCATCTCCACCGTGGCTTTGCCGGGGGGCACCGTCGTGGTGTACCTGGTCGTGTCGGCGGTGGCCGGCCTCCTGGCTTCGCTGGCACCGGCCCGCCGGGCCAACCGCATCGACCTGCTGGAGGCCATCTCCTACCACTGAGAGGCCGAGCGGCGCGGTTAACGGCCGAAACGCTCGGCGAGCAGGCGGCGGAGGGCCTGGAGGTCGATCTTTCCCGACTCCAGCCACGGCAGGTCCTGCTGCTCGGCGAACACGGCCACATGGCGAGGGACCTTGTAGCTCGCCAGCTCGCTGCGGAGGCGGGCCTGCAGGTCCACCGGATCGATCTCGGAGCCCGGCTTGGTCACCACCGCGGCGGCCACCGCCTCACCCCGGCTGTCGGCGGCGGGGACACCGACCACGAACGCGTGCATCACGCCGGGCTGCGACTCGATCGCGAGCTCGACCTCGCGGGGCGCCACATTGGTGCCCCCCGCCTTGATCACGGTGCCCAGCCGGCCCTGGAAGTACAGATGGCCGTCCGGGTCGAGGAGGCCGCGGTCACCGGTCCGGTACCAGCCGCCGGGCTCGAAGACGTCGGCCGGGTCTTGTCCGAGCAGCCCCAGCATGAGCGAGTAGCCCCGGATCCAGATCTCCCCGGCTCGGCTGGCCGGCAGCTTGTCGCCGGTGCCGGGATCGACTATGCGGTGCTCGATGCCGGGAACGCTGCGGCCGAACGAGTCCTCCTTGCCCTCGGGCAGCTCGACGTGCAGCGCCTCGATCGAGTGGGGACCGAGCGACTCGGTCATGCCCAGCGATGTGGCCTTCCTGCGGGGATCGCTGACCCGGAGGTGCACAGGCAGCAACTCGTCGAAGCTGCCGCCCCGGATCGAGGACAGGTCACGCTCACCGAAGGACGGGTGCTCGACGAGCGCCTTGGGAATGTGGGGCCAGCCGATCACGTGGGTCACCCGCCGACGCTCGATCAGATCCAGCGTGTTTCCGGGCTCGAAGCGCTCCTCGAACACGACGGCAGCCCCGGTGTGCATGGCGCTGACCAGAACGTATGACAGACCGCCGACCCAGAACAGCGGCATCGGGGTGTAGAGCACGTCGCCCTCCCGCAGGTCCCGGAACTGCAGCAGGTTGAACGGGTGGACGATCACCGAGGCCTGGGAGTGGACCACCCCCTTGGGCTCAGCGGTGCTCCCGGACGTGTAGATGACGACCATCGGGTCCTGCGGTTCGACGGCGTCGGCTGCCGCCTCGAACTGCTCGTCGGAGACCTCGTCCGATCGGTCCAGCAGGTCGTCCATCGATCCGGCCCAGGACGGTGTGGCCGCGGTCTCGCTCCAAATCCACACCGCCCGCAGACTCGGATGGCTGTCGCACTCGATGGCCTCGCGGCGCTGGTCACTGAGGCCGTCCACGGCTTCTTCCAGCCGGCTGGTGTAGTCGTGGCTCAGGTACCGGTCCACGGTGAGCAGCACCTCTGCTTCGCAGTGGGCCAGCGCCCAGCCCAGCTCCCGGGCCTTGTGAAACGTGTTGAGCAGCACCACCACGCCCCCGATCCGGGCCGCGGCCAACCACGCCACCACCCACTCCGGCCCGTTGGGAGCCAGCAGCCCCACCCGGCTGCCGCGACCAACCCCGCTGGCCAGCAGGCCCCGCCCCAACCGCCGGGACTCGGTCTCCAGATCCCGATAACTCAGCCGCCGCTCCCCCAACAGCACCAGATCGCGATCCCCCCACTCGCCCGCCACATGCCGCACGAACCGCTCGGCCGTAGGCACGTAATCAGGCTCTCGGAACCTCCGCTCGGCAGTTACGGGGTCGAGGGTCGCCATCACGCGAGCGTACGACTTCCGCTGGAATCTGTCGTAGGCATCCTCGGCTAGGCCGGGGGGTGGCGGCGAGTCAGATGACCGACGAGTAGGGCGAAGCCCGTGTCGGTCATCTCGGCTCGACGACAGGACCCGCCGGCCGGGACGCAGCGACCCGCCGGCCGGGACTAGGCGATCCCGCAAGGCGCAAGCAACGGTAACCTGAGCGAACTCGCACAGACGGCAAGGAGGGCACCGTCATGGCTCGCGACCTCGGCTTTCCCGTTTACGACTCCGACAACCACATGTACGAGACGGAGGACGCCTTCACCCGGCACCTCCCCGCCGAGTACAAGGGTGCCATCCGCTACGTGCAGGTCGACGGCCGCACCAAGATCGCCATCAACGGCCTGATATCGGAGTACATCCCCAACCCGACGTTCGAGGTGGTGGCCCCGCCGGGCGCGCAGGAGGAGTACTACCGCCACGGCAACCCGGAAGGCAAGAGCCTGCGGGAGATCTTCGGCAAGCCCATCCGCTGCCCCGACTGGGCCCGCAACGCCCAGGCTCGCCTTCCCCACCTCGACGAGCTCGGCATCCAGGGCTCGCTGATGTTCCCGACCCTGGCCAGCCTGCTCGAGGAGCGCATGCGTGACGACCCCGACCTGACCCACGTCGTCGTCCACTCGCTCAACGAGTGGATCCACGACGAGTGGACGTTCAACTACCGCGACCGGATCTTCGCCACCCCCATCATCACCCTGCCCATCGTGGAGAAGGCCATCGAGGAGTTGGAGTGGTGCCTGGAGCGGGGCGCCCGCTGCATCCTGATCCGTCCGGCCCCGGCCTGGGGCCTGCGAGGGCCGCGCTCGCCGGCCTTGCCCGAATTCGATCCGTTCTGGGCACGGGTGCAGGAGTCCGGCGTGCTGGTGGGCATGCACTCGTCGGACTCCGGCTACGCCGACCTCGCTTCGATCTGGGAGGGCAAGACCGAGTTCCTGCCGTTCAAGCCCAACCCGCTGCGCCTGCTGGTGATGCAGAACCGGGCCATCAGCGACATGATGACCGCGATGATCTGCCACGGGGCCTTCACCCGGTTCCCCGGCCTGCGCATCGCCACCATCGAGAACGGCGGCACTTGGGTGAAACCCCTGCTGGAGAAGCTGGAAGGGGTGTACAAGAAGCTGCCCCAGGACTTCCCGGAGCATCCCCTGGACGCGTTCCGGCGCAACGTCTTCGTCAACCCCTTCTGGGAGGACGGGCTCGAGGGGCTGATCGATGTCATGAGCCCCGACCGGATCCTGTTCGGCTCCGACTACCCCCATCCCGAGGGCCTGGGCGATCCGGTGAGCTTCTACGACGACTTGCCGTCGTCGCTGTCGTCGGACGACGCGGCCAAGATCATGGGCGGCAATCTGAAGGAACTGCTGGCGGTCTGACCGCGCCGCGAGCCTGAGGTGCCGGACGTGTCGAGGCCCTTGGAGGGCGTCAGGGTTGTCGAGGTCGCGTCCTGGATGTTCGTGCCCTCGGGCGGGTCGGTGCTGGTGGACTGGGGCGCCGATGTCATCAAGGTCGAGAACCCGGCCGGCGGCGATCCGCAGCGGGGTCTGATCACCTCGGGGCTGATCCCCGCCGGCACCGTGAACTTCATGGTGGAGCAGCCCAACCGGGGGAAACGCTCGGTGGCGCTCAACGTCGCCCACCCCGACGGCCGCGAGGCCCTGATGAAGCTGGTCGAGACGGCCGACGTGTTCCTCACCAACTACCTGGAACCGGTGCGACGACGTCTGGGCATCGACAACGAGGCGATCCTGGCCCGCAACCCGTCCATCGTCATCGCCCGGGGGACCGGGCAGGGACCGGCCGGTCCCGACGCGGAGAAGGGCGGCTTCGACGGGGCCTCGTTCTGGGCCCGGGGCGCGGTGGCCGCGGTGTTCCCGCCCGACGCGGCCGGTTGGCCCCAGGGCCAGCCCTCCCCGGCCTTCGGCGACGTGATGGGCGGCATGGCGCTGGCCGGCGCCATCGCGGCCGCGCTGCTCAAGCGGGAGCGCACCGGCGAGCCCAGCGTGATCGACGTGTCGCTGCTGGCCACCGCCATGTGGCAGGTCTCGCCGCTGGTGGTGGCGGCCAAGCTGTTCGGGCTCACCTCGCTGCCCCGGGGAGACCGGCGCAAGAACCCCAATCCGGGGGTGGGCGTGTTCCGCACCGCCGACGACCGCTACATCAGCCTCATCCTGCTCCAGAGCGACCGGTACTGGGACGACTTCGCGGCCCGGCTGGAGCGCCCGATCCTGGTGGATGACGAGCGGTTCAACACCTCCGAGGCCCGCTCGAAGAACGGGCCGGAGTGCATCGACATCATCGACGAGGCCTTCGCCGGGCGCACCCTCGACGAGTGGAAGGAGCGACTGGCCGACTTCGAGGGGGTGTGGACCCCGTTCCAGACCCTGGCCGAGCTCTACGACGACCCCCAGGTGGTGGCCAACAACTACCTGCCCGCCATGGAGGACGGCGCCGGGAACCCGGTTCAGCTCGTGGCCAGCCCCGCCCAGTTCGACGAGGCCCCCGTGGAGGTGGAGCGAGCGCCGGAGCTGGGAGAGCACACCGAGCTGGTGCTGGCCGAACTCGGAATCGACTGGGACGAGATCGCCGCTCTCAAGTCACGCGGAGCCATCCTCTAGGCATGGACGACGCCGGCATGGACGCCGAGATGGACTATTCCGCGCCGCCGTATGACCAGTGGGACTCCGCCCAGCCTTACGGCCAGTGGGACCATGCCCGCCAGCACTGCCCCGTCATCCGGGAGGAGGGGTTCAGCCTCACCGAGGATCCGGCGCTTCCGAGGTTCACCGTCACGACTTTCGACGACGCCGACCAGGTGCTGCGGGACTGGCGCTCGTTCTCGGCGTCGATCAACGGTGAGGTCATGCGGCCGTACATGGGGGAGTTGATGCTCGGGCTCGACGGCGACGAGCATCGCCGCTACCGCAACCTCGTGGCCTACGCCTTCCGTCGCTCGACTCTCGAGCGCTGGCGGAGCGAGCTGGTGGAGCCCGTGATCGAGCGGCTGCTGGACGAAATCGCCCCGACCGGGCGGGCCGACCTGGTCGACCAGGTCACCAGCAAGTTCCCGGTGCAGGTGATCTGCGGGATCGTGGGCGTGCCCACCACCGACCACGAGCAGTTCAACGACTGGGCCATGCGAATCAACTACGGGCCGCTGTACCCCGAGGAGGGACGGGCCGCGTCCCAGGCGATGCGCGACTACCTGGAGCCGTTGGTGGAAGCCAGGCGGACCGAGCCCATTGGCGACCTGCTGTCGGAGCTGGTGCACGCCGAGATCGACGGGGCCCGGCTCACCGACGAGAAGATCTACGGATTCCTGCGCTTGCTGCTGCCGGCCGGGGCCGAGACCACCTACCGGGCCTTCGGGTCCTGTCTGCTGGCCCTGCTGGAGCGTCCCGAGGCGATGGCCCGGGTGCTGGCCGACCGGTCGTTGGTGCCGGTCGTGGTGGAGGAGACCCTGCGCTGGGAGACGTCGGTGACGATGGTGGCCCGGGTGGCGACGACCGACACCGAGATCGGCGGCTGCCCTGTGCCGGCCGGGTCGTCCGTCTCGATCATCAACGGCTCGGCGTCACGCGACGAGGATCGATGGGACGCCTCCGGCGAGTGGGACCTCGACCGGGAGCCCCAGCAGCACATGGCCTTCGGCACCGGGCCGCACCAGTGCCTGGGAATGCACCTGGCCCGTATGGAGCTCGAGGTTGGGATCAATGCCGTGCTCGACCGCCTGCCCAACCTGCGCCTCGACCCCGACGCCGGGATCCCGGTGATCAGCGGCTACGCCTTCCGCGGCCCGCCGGAACTGCCGGTCCTCTTCGACCCGTCCTGAGCAAGCCCGGAGCTAGGCGGCTCCGGCTTGGAGGGCTAGGCGGGCGACTTTGCGGCGGTGGTGGGAGGCCGAGCCGAAATGGAGCTCGCCCACCTTGGCCCGGCGCAGGAACAGGTGCAGGTCGTGCTCCCAGGTGTATCCGATGCCGCCCGCGAGCTGGAGGCCGTCCTGCACGCATCGGCGCTGGGCCTCGCCGGTGCCGGCCTTGGCCATCGAGGCGGCCAGCGTGCGGTCCGGGTGGTCCTCGGCCAGGGTCAGGGCCGCGTAGTAGACGAGCACCCGGGCCCGTTCGATGTCACGGTACATGTCGGCCAGCTTGTGCTTCACGGCCTGGAACGAGCCGATGGGCACGCTGAACTGGATGCGCTCCTTGGTGTAGGCGTTGATGATGTCGAAGATCCGCTGGCAGGCGCCCAGCGTGACCGCGGCGACCGCGGTCACCGACTCCTCCAACGCCCGGCGGATCGCATCGCTGGCATCGCCGTCGCCCAGCAGCCGACCGGCCGGCACCCGCACCCCGTCGAGGGCGATGGTGGCGTGGCGGACGCCGGGATCGACGGGAATGCCCCCGACGGCCTGGACCGCCGAGCCCGGCACCGTGACCACCCGCAACTCGCCGTCCAGGCGGACCGCAACCGCGATCTCCTCGGCGGCGGCGCCGTCGAGCACATAGTGCTTCGTGCCTTCCAGGACGAGGTCGTCGCCGTCGCGCCGGGCGGCGGCCTGGACGCCGTCGGGGTGCCAGGTACCGGACCCCTCATCGACGGCGATCGTGCCGGTGGTCCGGCCCGCGGCCACCGGCGCCAGCAGCTCGGAAGCCTGATCCGGCGAGGCGACTTCGGCTACCAATGGCGCGAACTGGGTGACGGTGGCCACGAACGGTCCGGGCGCGGCGTGACGGCCCAACTCCTCCAGCACGATGGCCAGCTCCACCCAGCCGTAGCCCAGGCCCCCGGCTGATTCCGGAAGGGCCATGGCCGGCCACTCCAGGCCCGCCATCGTCTGCCAGAAGTCGGCGGCGTCGGACTCGCCGTCGGCCACCGCTCGGGCCAGCTCGGGCGGCGCCTCGGCGTCGAGCATGTCGCGCACCGCCCGCTGGAGCTCCAGTTGGTCCTCGGTGAACTCGAACTCCATCGCTCTAGCCCCTGGGCTGGCCGAGGACACGCTCGGCGATGATGTTGCGGTGAATCTCGCTGGTGCCCCCGCTGATGGTGCCCGCGAACGTGAACCAGTACCGGTCGGCCCACGACAGCGCCGAGCGATCGCTCTCGTAGGGCGACTGCGCACCTTCGGGCACGGTGCGGTCCAGAGCGACCGGACCCAGCGACTCCAGCATCAGGAGCGCCAGCTTCTGCTGGGCCTCCGAGCCGAGCAGCTTCAGCAGCGACTGGTCGGCCACGCGCAGGCCTCTCTGGCTGCGGGCCAGTTGGCGCTGGCCCAGCAGGCGCAGGGCCCAGGAGTCCATGATCGAGCCGCCCAGCCCGTCCAGCACCACCGGGTCACCGGCCGCGCCCGCGCCCGCGCCCGCGCCTTCATTCAGCTGTTCGAGCATGTCGTCGAGCATCCGGTCGAGGCCCTGAGACCACAGGATCCATAGCATCTCGCGTTCGTGGGCCAGCGAGCCGGTGCACACCCGCCAGCCGTCGTTGAGTTCGCCGACCAGGTTCTCGCGGGGGACCGGCACGTCGTCGAAGAACACCTCGTTGAAGTCGGGTGGCCGGCCGGTGATGTCGCCGAAGGGCCTTCGCACCAGCCCCGGCGTGTCGGTCTCGATGATCAACGCCGAGATGCCCTTGTGCTTGGGCACGTCGGGATCGGTGCGGACGAAGGCCAGCAGCACGTCGGCGTCGTGGGCCCCCGAGGTCCACACCTTCTGGCCGTTGACGATGAAGCGGTCGCCGTCGAGAACGGCCCGGGTGGTCAGTCCGGCCAGATCGCTGCCCGCGCCGGGTTCGCTCATGCCCAGCGCCGCGGTCCGCTCTGCCCGCATGATCGGGACGGCCCAGCGGTGCTTCTGTTCCTCGGTGCCGAAGGTGATGATCGACGCGCTGACGATGCCGAGACCCTGGGGGTTGAAGCTCTGAGTCACCCGGCGCCGGCCCAGTTCCTCCCAGAAGACTGCCTGCTTGTACAGGCTGGCGTTGCGCCCGCCGAACTCCGGCGGGTATCCCGGCACCAGCCAGCCGTCGTCGAACATGCGGCGCTGGAAGTCCCGGGCCCACGCCGGGATGTCGGCGCTGGACCGGGGCCGGATGGCGGTGGCCGCCTCGTCGGGCAGGTTGGCGTCGAGCCAGGCCGAGAACTCGGCTCTGAACGCCTCGACCTCTGAGGTGTAGGTCAGCCGCACACCGTCCCCCGGGCCTTCACCGGAGCGACTGTATCGGCAAGCCGTCAGAGGCCGAGCGGATGGCTCCGTCTAGCATCAGCGATGGGAAGGCAACTGACGGCGGCGCGAGTCGCCCTGAGCCGCCGGGACGGCAGTATTTCTGCGCGACACCTAGGGGGACCCATGAATCGAGCCCGACGCACACTCACAACCGTCTGCGCCATAGCCATGCTGGCCGCGGCCTGCGGCAACAGCCCCAGCGGCGACGGAGCCACCCCCGCATCCGATGCAGTCGCGCCCACCACGACCTCGCCGGCCGCTCCGGAGCCGGAACCGGACCCCGAGCCGGCCGGCACCGACGAGGCGCCCGAGCCCGAGCCGGACCCGGAGCCGGCCGGCACCGACGAGGCGCCCGAGCCGGACCCGGACCCGGAGCCGGTCGGCACCGACGAGGCAGCAACTGACGAGCCCACGACCACCGAGCCCGCCGTCGAGGAGCCGGTCGACCCTTACCCGGAGCGCCACACGTTCATGGCCCTCGAGGGTGTGCCCGGAGTAACCGACGACGAGATCCGAGTGTCGGTCGTGGGCATCAAGCAGAACAACCCGCTGGGAACCTGCATCCTCGACTGCTTCGTCACCGGGATCCAGGCCTACTTCGATTACGTCAACGACTCGGGCGGTGTCTACGGCCGCAATCTGGTCATCGACGAGATCCTCGACGACGAGCTGTTCCGCAACCAGGAGCACGCCCTGAAGATCATCGCCGACAACAGCAGCCTGGCCGCGTTCCAGGCGACGCTCCTTCCTTCGGGGTGGGGCGACCTCAACGACGCAGGGGTTCCGACCTTCGTTTGGAACATCCACGGCGCCGACGCCGTCAACCGCGACAACATCTTCGGCAACCATGTGATCGGATGCCCCACCTGCACTATCCGCAGCTTCGTCTGGATCGCGTCGCAGGCCGGCGCGACCAGGGTCGGGCTGCTCGGATACGGCATCACCGAGACATCCAAGGTGTGCGCCAAGGCCTTCTCCGACTCGATCGACCTCTACGGGCCTGCGGTCGGTATGGAGGTCGCCTACTTCAACGACAACATGGCCTACGGCCTGCCCAACGGCATCGGGCCGGAAGTGACCCAGATGATCGACGCCGGTGTCGACTTCATCGCCACCTGCATGGACCTGAACGCCATGCTGACCCTGGCTCAGGAGCTGGAGCGCCAGGGGGTGAGGGACCAGATCACCCTGCTCCATCCGAACTCCTACAACGATGAGTTCGTGGCGGCGGCCGGCGATCTGTTCGACGGTGACTACGCCCTGCTGGTGTTCGCCGCGTTCGAGTACGAGGTCGACAGCCCGTTGCGTCACGCCTACGACCGGTGGGTGCCGGCTCATGGAGGCCCGCTGGCCGAGCAGACGCTGGTCGGCTGGATCAACGCCGACCTGTTCGTCACCGGGTTGCTGGAGGCAGGACCTGGATTCGACCGGCAGTCCATCATCGACTCGCTCAACCAGATCACCTACGACGCGGGCGGCCTGATCAACCCAGTCGACTGGAGTCGCCAGCACACCGCGGTCGAGCCCTTCGTCTACGACCACGCGTACGAGCTTCATTGCACGTCCTCGGTGCGGATCGAGGGCGGGGGATTCGTCGGGTTCCAGCCCGCGCCGTGGATGTGCTGGCCCGGCGACACCGAGGAATGGTCCGAGCCGACGCCCACCGACTTCGCGGCCTGACCCGGCACGCTCGCTTGACCGCAACCGAGCCTTGAGCGCCGCAGTGTGATCCTGGCGTCGGGGTTCTTCGAGGACCTCTTTCGAGGTCTGCTTCAGGGCACGCCCCCCGGAGCGGTCTACGCGCTCATAGCACTGGGCTTCGTGCTCACCTACAAGACCTCCGGCGTGTTCAACCTGGCGTTCGGCGCGCAGGCCTACATCTCGGCCGCCATGTACTTCAAGGCCCATAGCGTGTGGGGCTGGCCCAAGTGGGCGGCCCTACTGGTGTCGGTGTTCGTGCTGGCGCCGCTGGTGGGACTGGTGCTCGAGCGAGCCATCTTCCGCCACCTCCGCACCGCCTCGGCGGTGTCGAAGCTGGTCGTCACCATCGGTCTCAGCGTGGCCCTGCCCGAGATCTTCAACTGGGCGGCCCGGTTCAGCGCCGTCGCCGGGCGACAGATAACCGGCATCGTTCCCGACGGCGCCGGCGTGTACTACGACCCCTTCGGGGTCTACCGCTTCAACCGCGACGAGTTGGCCATGATGGCGGTGGCGCTGGCCGGGACGCTGCTCCTGGCCGCCCTGTTCCGGTTCACGATGATGGGCCTATCGATGCGGGCGGTGGTGGAGAGTCCCCGCATGACCGAGCTGAGCGGGATCAACGCCAACCGGGTCTCGGCGTTCGCCTGGGCGCTGTCGAGCACGTTCGCGGGCATGGCCGGGGTGCTGATCGCGCCCCGGTTCAACTCGCTCAGCTCGGGGGACTACTTCACCCTGGTGATCATCGCGGTGGCCGCGGCGGCCACAGGACTGCTCGTCAGCCTGCCCCGGGCCCTGCTGGGCGGGCTGGGGCTGGGGTGGTTCATCGCGGTGTTCAACACGTTTCTGCCCGGGCTGGCCGACGACCACACCTGGCTGCGGCCATTCCAGGAGAATCTCACCCCGTCGCTGCCGTTCGTGGTGCTGTTCGCCATCCTGGTGCTGTGGCGCGCCGTCGGCCGGCAGCGCGAGGCATCCGATCCCCTGGCCGGCGTGGATCCCCCGCCGCCGGCGTTGGCCGCCCTCGAGCGCCACCCAAAGCTGACGCTGTTCACCCGGCTGTTCGGGGTGTTCTTCGTGACCGTGGTCGGGCTGGTGGTGTGGTTCCGGGCCGATGTCCTATGGATGAGCCTCGTTACGAAGGCGGTGATCATCGCGCTCATCTACCTGTCGGTCACCGTCATCACCGGCATGGGCGGCCAGATCTCGCTGTGCCAGGGGACGTTCGCGGCCATCGGAGGCTTCACCGTCTTCCAGATGGCAGACCGGTTCAACATGTCGGTTCTGGCCGCGGCGCTGATCGGAGCGGCGCTGGCTGCAGTAGTCGGAGCGTTGTTGTCACTTCCGGTTCTGCGGTTGGGGGGAGTGTGGCTCGCCATCGCCACGCTGGCGTTCGCCTTCTTCTTCGACGCGGTGATGGTGAAGTTCTCCTGGGTGGGCGGGGGAAGCACCGCGCTGCTCACCGGCACCCAGGTACCCCGCCCGCTGATCGGACCGATCGACTTCGCCAGCGACCGCGCCTTCCTGGTGCTGGCGGTGGTGGCGCTGGTGGTGGTGTCGGTGGTGGTGATACAGCTGCGCGAGGGCACGATCGGGCGCACTCTGGCCGCCCTTCGTGGCAGCGAGGTGGCCGCCGCGTCGATCGGCATCTCCGCGGCTCGGGCCCGGATCGTCGCCTTCGCGGTGTCGGCCGCCATCGCCGGGTTGGGCGGAGCGCTGCTGGCGATGCATCAGCAGAATGTTAATTACGCGCTCAACTTTGCTCCCGTCGTCGCGTTGTTCTGGCTGGTGGTGGTGGTCGCGCTCGGGGCTCGCACCGTGGAGGGAGCCATTCAAGCCGGTGCGGCCTTCGCTCTGTTCGAGCCGCTGATACTCCAGGGCGAGCTGCTCGGCTGGATCGTGCGGGGGGAGGAGCGTCTCCCTGAGTTCTTCCCGCTGTCGGGCAACTGGCGGCTGATCCTGTTCGGTCTCATGGCGATGCAGTTCGCCCGCCATCCCGAGGGCCTGGTGGAGCACGGCAAGCGGCGCTCGGCGACCCGCATCAACCGCTGGCTCGAATCCCGGGAGGCTCGGGCATGACGTGGGTGCTGGAGGCTTCCGGTGTGAGTGTGGCCTTTGCGGGCATCCGCGCCCTCGACGATGTGAGCGTGAGCGTCGAGGCGGGCGAGCGGGTCGGTCTGATCGGCCCCAACGGAGCCGGCAAGACAACCCTGTTCAACTGCCTGCTCGGGATCCTGCGGCCCGATGCCGGCCGGGTTCTCCTCAACGGTGTCGACGTCGGCGGCTGGCCCGCCCATCGCCGGGCCCGTGCGGGCATGGGCCGGACGTTCCAGCGGGTCGAGCTGTTCGCCGACACCACCGTGCGCGAGCACCTGCTCATCGCCGAGCGGATCCGCAACGGCACGGGCGCATTCTGGAAGGACCTGATCGGCCGGGGCCGGCCGACACCCGGCGAGATCGCCGCCTGCGACGAGGTGCTGGAGCTGCTGGGCATCGCCGAGCTCGCCGCCAAGCCGGTCGAATCGCTCAGCCTGGGGCAGAGCCGGCTGGTGGAGGTGGGCCGGGCCCTGATGACCGGTCCGCAGCTCCTGCTGCTGGACGAGCCGTCGTCGGGCCTCGACCGCGACGAGACGCAGGTGCTGGCCGACACGCTGCGGTCCGTACAGGACACCCGGGGCTACGCGGTGCTGCTGGTTGAGCATGACGTGTCGCTCGTGGCCGACTTCACCGAGCGCACCTACGTGCTCGACTCGGGGGCTCTCATCGCCGAGGGTCCGACCGCGGACGTGCTGGCCGATCCGGCAGTGCGGCGGGCCTACCTGGGTAGCTTCGAGGTCACATGAGCGCCCCGATCCTTGAATTGCGCGATGTGGAGGCCGGCTACGGGCCGTTTCGAGCGCTGTTCGGGGTGTCGCTCGTCGTCGGTGCCGGGGAGGCGGTTGCGCTGGTCGGAGCCAACGGGGCCGGCAAGACCACCCTGGCCCGCGTGGCCAGCGGCTTACTGGCCCCCAGTGCCGGATCGGTGCACATCGACGGTTCGGAGACCGACCAGGGCAGCCTGTCCGCCTGGCGATTCGTGCAGGCCGGGGTGATGCACGCCCCCGAGGGACGTTCGGTGTTCGCCACCCTCAGCGTGCAGGACAATCTGGCGCTGTCGTTCCAGCGGGCTTTCGGCCGAGCCGGGCTGGCCGACGCCCTGGATCGGGCCTACGAGCTCTTTCCCCGGCTGGGCGAGCGTCGCGGCCAGATGGCCGGCACGCTGTCCGGGGGCGAGCAGCGGATGCTCTCGCTGGCCCGAGTGCTGGTGGAGTCACCGCGCCTGCTGATCGCCGACGAACTCTCGCTGGGCCTCGCCCCCATGGTCGTGGACCAGGTCTTCGAGACGCTGTCGCATATCAGGGCAACGGGAACGGCGCTGCTGATCGTTGAGCAGCAGGTCGGCCATGCCCTCGAGCTGTGCGACCGGGCAGCCGTTCTCGAGCACGGGCTGATCACCTGGCACGGCCCGACGAACGAGGCAGGAGCCGTCCTGGAGTCGCGCCTCTTCGAGACGGGAGCAACCCGCTGATGGGTGAGCGGATGGAACGGCGGGCTGTGATCAGCGGCGCGGCCCAGTCCGACATCGGCCGGCGGCTGCACCGCACGGGTATCGACCTCACCGTCGAAGCCGCGCTGCGGGCTGTCGAGGACGCCGGGCTCACCACCGCCGACATCGACGGCGTGTCCACCTATCCCGGCTTCGGCGGTTCCTTCGGAGGGGCCATGGGGGCCGAACTGCACGAGGCGTTGCGGCTGTCGCTCAACTGGCGCAGCGCGGGCGTGGAGACCGCCGGACCGCTGGGAGCGGTCCACAACGCGATCCTGGCGGTGGCGACCGGCCTGGCTCGCCACGTTCTGGTGTTCCGCACCGTGGTGGAGGGCAGCGGAGGGCCGTTGCGCCCCGGCAGCGGGGGCGGTGGTGGCGGCGGGATGGCCGGCTCGGCCGGTCCGTTCCAGTTCATGATTCCCTACGGCGCGGCGTCGGCCGCCTGCTGGGTCGCCTGCTACGCCCGCCGCCACATGCACGACTACGGCACCACCCGCACCCAGCTCGGCGCCATCGCGGTCAACGGGCGGGCCAACGCGGCGGCCAACCCCAAGGCCATCTACACCGATCCCATGACCATCGACGACTACCTGGCCGTGCGCATGGTCAGCGACCCGCTGTGCCTCTACGACTGTGACGTTCCCTGCGACGGGTCCACGGCGGTGGTGGTCTCGCACCGGGACCATGCACCCGACGCCCCAGCGGGGGCGGTGGGTGTGAACGCTATGGGGACCGCCATCCGGGGCCGGCCCTCCTGGGATCAGTTCGACGACCTGACGTCGATGATGATGCGTCACACCGCCGCTTCGATGTGGGAGCGCACGGAGCTGACCGTCGACGACGTGGACACCGCTCAGCTGTACGACGGCTTCAGCTGGCTGACCCTGGCCTGGATCGAGGCCATGGGCTTCTGCGGCAAGGGGGAGAGCGGGGCCTTCGTGGAGGGCGGTGTCAACATCGGCCCCGACGGTTCGGTGCCGCTCAACACCTCCGGCGGCCAGCTCTCCGCGGGCCGGCTGCACGGCTTCGGCCACCTGCACGAGGCCGTGATGCAGTTGCGGGGCACGGCCAACATCCAGGTATCCGGCTGCGAGGTGGTGGCGGTCGGAGCCGGCGGCGGCCCCGAGACCGGATGCCTGCTGCTGACCAAGGGCCCGTCATGAGCGTGGACAGCCCGCCCCGGTTCGTGCTGGCCTCGCCTGAGAGCGAGTTCTACTGGCGTTCCGGGGCCGACGGCCGGCTCAGGATCCAGCGGTGCGGCGAATGCTCCCGCTGGGTCCACCCGCCCGGCCCGGCCTGTCCCTTCTGCCACTCCCGCCGGGTCGGCCCGGAACCGGTGGCCGGAACCGGCACCGTGGCCACGTACACGATCAACCACAAGGAGTGGATCCCGGGGTTCACGCCGCCCTATGTCTTCGCGTTCGTCGAGCTCGACGAGGATCCCACGGTGCGGATCGGCACCAACATCGTCGACTGCGAGATCGACGAGGTCGAGATCGGGATGCGGGTGGAGGTGCTGTTCGAGCCCAGCGGCGAGTGGCACGTCCCGCTGTTCCGTCCTGCGGAGGCCGAGCGGGGCGGCGGGACCTGATGGCGGTCATCACCCTCGACGACCTGCTCGGCTGCCTGGAAGTGCAGCCGGTGCGGCCGGGCGTGTGGACCGCGCCCAACATCGAGATGGACTACCCCCGGATCTTCGGCGGCCAGTTGCTGGCCCAGGCGGTCGCGCTGGGGGCGGCCACCACGGAGGGCAAGGTCGTCAAGTCGTTGAGCTGCCTGTTCCCGCGGGAGGGTTCGACCTCCGATCCACTCGAGTTCGAGGTGGAGGAGACCCAGACGGGACGAACCTTCGCGCTGCGCCGGGTCCGGGCCAGCCAGCATGGCAAGACCATCTTCGCGGCCCTGCTCTCGATGCACGTGCTGGAGCAGGCGTCGGCTCTTGAGCATCAGGAACCTGCCCCCGACGCGGGCCGCCCTGACGAGGCCGCCGCGACGGACATGTCCATGATTCCCTGGACGACCAGGGTGACGGGCGGCGCCGACCTGCGGGATCCCGCACCGGCTCCTCCCCGTTACGCCTTCTGGACCCGCGTCGAGGACCGGCCCCTGGGCGACGACCCGGCCGTTCACCAGGCGCTGCTGGCCCACGCCACCGATCTGACCATCGTCGGAACCGTGCTGCTCCCGGTCGATGGCGTGAGCCAGGCCGACTCCTACCACACGCTCCACACCGCCGTGACCAGCCACACCGTCTGGTTCCACCGTCCGTTCCGCCTCGACGAGTGGTGCCTGATCGTGCAGCACTCGCCCACCCTGGCCCGGGCTCGGGGCTTCGGCCAGGGCCACGCCTTCGATGCCGGCGGTGCGCTGGTCGCCTCCTTCGCCCAGGAGTGCATGATCCGTCCCATCAACCAGGGCTAGAGCGAGAAGGAAGAGTTCGCGCCGTGTCTGCTGAAGCGCGTCCGTCCCTGGTGATCAACGCTGCGGTGATGGCCACTGTGTCCACCGTGCTGCCCGGCTTCCTCATCGGCGCCATGTCGGTGCAGGTGAGTGCGGAGATGGGTGTTTCCGAAGGGGTGTACGGGTGGGGTCTCGGATCGTTCTTCGGGGCCGCCATGGTCGGGTCGGTCATGCTGGGGCGGCTGGCCCAGCGAATCGGGCCGCTCAACCAGATGACCCTCGCTCTCGGAGTGTCCATAGCGGTGCAGCTGGCTCTGGCCGCCACCGCCCGCTCGTTCCTGGCGGTGATCGGCTTCCTGGTGCTGGCCGGGCTGGCCAACGCCGCCAACCAGACGTCGGTCAACCTGGCCCTGGCCCAGGCTCAACTGCCCCGGCTGGGTCTGGCCGTGTCGATCAAGCAGTCGGGCCTGCCGACGGCCACCCTGCTGGCCGGTTTCGCGGTGCCCTCGCTCGCCCTCACCGTGGGCTGGCGCTGGGCCTACGTGGCCGGCGCGGTGTTCGCTCTCATGTCGCTGGTGCTGGTAAGGACGGCCGTCGGATCATCGGTGTTCCGGACGGCGGCGACACGGGACTCGGTGCCGGAGTCGTCGTCCCGGGACCTCTTCCTGGCCGCCGCGGTGGGAGCGTTCCTGGCCTTCAGCGCTGGATCGCTCGTCGCGTGGGGGGTCGGTTCCGGGGTCGACGCCGGGCTCGGACCCGGCACCGCCGGGCTGTTCCTGAGTGTCGGGGCGGCCACCGGCATCACGATGAGAGTCGTGGGCGGCTGGCTGTCCGACACGATGAGGGTCAAGCCGTTCCGGGTGGGGGGTATCACCGCTCTGGTCGGCTCGATAGGCATGGCCGGGCTGGCCCTGCGCCTGCCGGCCACCCATGTGGCCGCCATGCTGCTGTCTTTCGGATGCGGCTGGATCTGGCCGGTGTTCACGAACTACGGGATCGTGCGGGCCAACCCTCGAGCTGCCGGCAGTGCCACCGGGATCACCCAGATGGGCGTCTACGTCGGTGTATTCGTGGGGCCGCTGGCCACGGGGTGGCTGATCGAGCACTCCGGCTACCCGGCGATGTGGCTGGCCGTGGCTGCCTCGTCGGTGGCCGGCGCGGCGGTGTCGATCCGCATCGCCGACCGCTTCTGAGCTCGGCTGGCTCCATCTCACCGGCCCATGGCCCATCATTGGGCTATGACCAGCGACATTCTGGCCAAGTCGGCCGCCGCCATCGACGACAACGTGATGTTCGAGCCCGACGGGCGGCCCTTCGGCTTGGGACTGCCGAGCGACGGTCTGGGCGCCAGCCACGAATTGCAGGACGGCGTCACCATGATCGAGTCCTTTGCTCATGTGCATGTGATAGAGGCCGACTCCGCCGCCGTCGTGTTCGACTCCAGCGTTCCCGATCTCGGGCCCCGGGTGGCCGATCGGGTTCGGGCCCGAACCCGGGCGCCGGTGAGCCATGTCGTCCTCACCCACGGACACCGCGACCACGCCGGCGGGGCAGCCGCTCTCGTTGACGGTCTGGCCACGCCGGGCGGGCGCCCCCTGCTGGTGGGACACGAGTCCCTGCCGGACCGGGTGGCCCGGTACCGCTTGACCGACGGCTACAACCAGGTCGTCAACCAGCGGCAGTTCGGGCGGGTGCCCAACTGGGATCTGGCCGGAGGCTGGGCCTTCGAGGTGCCCGATCTGGATGTGTCGTTCAACCACCGGATGACCCTGGACGTTGGCGGGCTCGAGGTCGAGTTGCGTCATGTGAGAGCCGAGACCGACGACCACTTGTGGGCATGGATCGCGGATAGGGCCGTGGCCGTCACCGGCGACCTGATGCTGTGGCACTTCCCCAACGCCGGCAACCCAGCCAAGTCGCAGCGCTACCCGCTGGAATGGGTGGCGGCGCTGCGCGACATCGCCGAGGCCGGCGCGGAGTTGCTGCTGCCCGGTCACGGGCTGCCCATCGCCGGCCGCGAGCGGATCCGTGGCGTGCTGCTGGACACTGCGGCCGTGCTCGAGGAGTTGACGATGATGACCCTCGACTTGATGAACCGCGGGGCAAACCTCGACGAAGTGCTGGCCGAGGCCCGCCTGGCCGGCGAGCGGATCCGGCGTCCCTACCTGGCGCCCACCTATGACGAGCCCGAGTTCGTGGTCCGCAACGTCTGGCGGCTCTACGGCGGCTGGTACGACGGAGTCGCCAGCAACCTCAAGCCGGCCCGCTACGCCTCGGTGGCGTCGGAGCTGGCCGATCTGGCCGGTGGTCCTGGAGCCCTGGCCCGCCGGGCCGAGACCCTGGCCGGGGAGGGGCAGACCGCGGTGGCGTGCCACCTGATCGATCTGGCTGTGGCGGCCGAGCCAACCAGCGCCGCGGTGCACGGCGTGCGGGCCGGTATCTACTGGCAGCGCCGGGCCGAGCAGCAGTCGGTCATGGCCGCGGCCATCTACGAGTCGACTGCCCGAGAGTCAGACGAGAGAGCCGCGGCGGGCCTGGGTGAGGTGGCCGACTAGCAGGGCGATCGCGGCTAGGGCCGACACCGCGCCCGAAATCGCCATTGTCTGGGCGAAGGCGGTCGTGAAGGCCTGTCCCGTCTCGGTGATCGTCGCCTGGGCCGCGGCCTCGCCCAGCGTGCCCGATCGGGACAGTTGGTAGGCGGCCTCGATGGCCGCACCCATCGACTCTGCCGCCGGGGAGGCCACCTCGGGCGGCAGATGAGCCACGTCCACCGTGCCGCGGTAGATCGAGGTGGAGAGGGCTCCCAGCGTGGCGATGCCCAGCGCCGCCCCCAGCTCGCGGGCGGTGTCGTTGACAGCCGAGCCGATGCCGGCCTTGTCGTAGGGAGTGGCGACCATGATGTCGTTGGTGGCCGGGGTCATGGCCAGGCTGAGACCTGCACCGGCCAGCACCAGCGGTCCCAGCAGGAACCAATAGCTGGTATCGGTGTCGACCAGCGCGAGCGGCAGAAATGTGAGCGCCAACACCGCGAAGCCGACCGCCATGATCCGGCGTGATCCGTACCTGGCGGCGAGCGGAGCGGTGAACGGGGCCACGACCATCGACGACAGGGCCTCCGGCATGGTTGCCAGTCCCGCCTCCAGGGCGGAGTATCCCAGGACGAACTGCACATAGAGCGCAAACAGGAACCAGAACCCGATCATCACGACGAACGTCATAGTGACCACGGCCGAGCCGATGCTGAAGCGCCGGTCGCCGAATAGCTCCAGCGGCAGCATCGGATGGCGGGCGCGCTGCTGCCACCTCAGCAGGACCGCACCGAAGATGACCGCCACCGCGAAGGCCGAGAGCACTGGTGCCGATGTCCAGCCCTGCTCGGGCCCCTCAATAATGCCGTAGATCAGAGCGGTCATGGCCACGATGGACAGCGCCGCTCCGGCAGGGTCGAGATGCCGGGGATGCTCGTCCCGGGATCGGGGCAGCCACAGCACCACCGCGATCATCACCGCGGCCACCACCGGCACGTTGTAGAGGAAGCCGGCCTCCCAGCCCCATGACGGCACGAACCACCACCCGGTCACGAACAGGCCGGTGAGCGCCGGACCGATGGCGGCGCCTCCCCCGGCGAAGCCCGACCACACGGCGATGGCGGTCGGCCGCTCGGCCGGCGGGAATATCTCGATCAGCAGCGACAGCGTGGCCGGCATGACGAAGGCGGCCGCCACCCCCATGGCTCCCCGAGCGACCAGGATGACCTCGGCCGAGTCGGCCAAGCCTCCGAGGAGCGCACCGAGCCCGAACACGAGCAGACCTCCGAGCAGGGCGCCCTTGCGGCCGTAGCGGTCGCCGATGGCTCCGCCGGTCATCAGCAGCCCGCCGAAGGCGAGCGCGTAGGCGTTCACTATCCACTGAAGCTGCGGCCCGGTGACCCCCACATCCCGCTGCAAGGTGGCCAGGGCCACGTTCAGGCCGGAGACCGACATGACCACCAGAACCAGCGTCAGGCTGAGCACGCCGAGCAGGAACCAGCGTCTGGCGTGGACGTCCGGCCGCTCCCAGAGGTTCACGGCGCCGGCTTATCGGCCGTCTAGGGCATAGATCGCGGCCGGGTCGCCCAGGGCGGCCTCGTCGGGGTGGGCGCCGATGCCGGGCTCTGCGGGCGCGACTGCCCAGCCGTCGATATTGACCGCGCCGCCCTCAACCGGGTTGCGCGTCAGGCGGTCGTAGCAGATCCATGTGGCCCGCCGCAGCGGCTCCGGCGTGGATTGAGCGAGGTGCACCACGGCCGAAGCCTGCAACGCGGTGCCCCCGGTGTCCTCGATGTTCATGCGGATGCCGGCCTCCATGCACAGGTCGCGCAGCCGACGGGCCACGCTCAGCCCGCCCACGCGGCTCAACTTGATGCCGACCACCTCGCCGGCGTCGGTCTCGATGATGCGCAGCATGTCCCGCATCGTCACCAGCGACTCGTCCACGGCTAGGGGCTGAGAAACCAGGCGGCGGACCTGCAGGTGCTGGCCCAGGTCGTTGCAGGGCTGCTCGACCACGCGGCGCAGTTCCCGGGTGGCGTTGAGGGCGGTCACGGCCTCGGCGGGCAGCCATCCCCGGTTCACGTCGAAGGTGAGCTCCTCGCCGTCGGCCATCCGGGCGTCGACCGACCGCATCCGCTCGATGTCGCCTTCGGCGTCCCCTCCGACCTTGACCGAGTGGAACGAGTAGCCCTGCTCCCGGACGATGTCGATCTCGGCCATGATCTCGCTCACGGAGCCCGACGGCACCGAGGTGTGCAGCCGAACCCGGCCGTGGGTGCGCCCTCCGAGCATGTCGCACAGCGGCAGGCCGGCCGCCTTGGAGGCGATGTCCCAGCAGGCCATGTCCAGCGGCGACTTGACGTAGGGGTGGCCGGGAAGGGCCCGGTCCATGGCCCGGTACACGACATCTATGCGGCGGGGGTCGAGCCCCAGAATCGTCGGCGCCAGCTCTTCCACTCCGGCCCGCACGCCGCGAGCGAACGCCGCCTCGTAGGTCGAGCCCCACGGGCAGCCCTCTCCCCAACCCACGACACCCTCGTCGGTGTCGAGCCGCACGATGGTCGAGTCGAGACGGTCGTAGTACCGCCCGCCGGCCAGCGAGTACGGACGGGCCATCGGCAGGTCCACCGCCCACACGGTGATGCGGGTGATTCTCATTGTCCGGCTACGGGGATCCGATTCTGGAGCATGGGTCTGGCGGTGTCTCGCAGGAGCCCTACTGCTGGGACTTCTTCATATCGGTCAGGCCGGTGAGGATCGGGTACCCGCCCACCGACAGGGCGTTGCCGTGGCCGGTCTGATGGATGTCGAACACGGCCTGGAGCGCCGAATAGAAGCCCTGGATGTCCATGGTGCGGTTGACGGCCCGCTTGGACTGGGCCAGAGCGAAGGGGTGCATCTGGGCGATCTCGTGGGCCAGTGCCATGGTCTCGGTGTGGAGGTCGTCGAGAGGCACGACCCGGTTGACCATGCCGGCCGCCTCGGCCTCCGCCGCGCTGATCCGGCGAGCGGTGAACAGCATCTCCTTGGCCTTGCGGGGGCCGAGCTCCCAGGTGTGGCCGTGATACTCCACCCCGCCGATGCCCATGCGGGCCACCGGATCGGAGAACATAGCGTTGTCGGCGGCAATGATCAGGTCGCAGGGCCAGCAGAGCATCAGTCCCCCGGCGATGCACTGGCCCTGCACCTCCGCGATGGTGGGCTTGGGGATGTCGCGCCAGCGCCGGCTGTAGCCGAGGTAGTGGATCGTCTCCCACTCGTAGATGGCTTCGAGGCCCCGCTCCTTCCAGTCCACGAAGCTGCCCTTGGCCGGGCCGCCCTCACCTGCGGCGGCCTTCTCCAGGGCCTCGTCCGAGCCTGAGAGGTCGTGACCGGCGCAGAAGTGCTTGCCGACCGACCGCAGCACGATCACTCGCACGTCACCGTCGTCGGCGGCCCGGGTGAAGCACTCGTCCATCTCGTTGAGCGTCAGGCCGCTGACCGCGTTGGCCTTCTCGGGGCGGTTCAAGGTGATCACTGCCACCCGCTCGTCCGTCTCGTAGAGCATGTGCTGCATGTGATGGCCTCCTTCGGTCACCAGGTGCTGCGGATGTAGCCGTATATGCCGGCGAAGTCCTTGGCGATCTTGGCGGGCAGGGGCACGACGCCGCCGAGGACGCGGGCCCCGAACATGATCTTGGCGGTGTGCTCCACCACCAGGGCGGTGTGCAGCGCGTCGGACGGCGACTTGCCCACGCACAGCAGGCCGTGGTTGGCCATCAGCACCGCGCCCCGGTCGGCTAGGTGGCGCACCACCTCCGCGGCTAGCTCGTCGGTGCCGGTGGTGGCGTAGTCGGCGACCGGCACGTCGCCGCCCACGTAGATGATCACCTCCTCGATGCTGGCCGGGATGGGCTGGTGGGCCACTGCGAACATCGAGGCGTGGGGCGGATGGCAGTGGACCACCCCGCCGACCTCTTCGAAGGCGTTGTAGCAGGCCAGGTGCATGGCCTTCTCGGTGGACGGCTGGCCCGATCCGCCCAGGTGCTCGCCGTCGAGGCTGAGGACGGCGAGGTTGCCGGCGGTGACGTCGGGGTAGGGGGTGGACGACGGGGTGAGGCAGATCGGGCCGTCGCTGCGACGGCCCGAGACGTTGCCGGCCGTTCCCACCACCAGTCCGGCCCGCTCCATCTGCTGCGAGACCTCGGCCACCTCCTGATGGACAGGATCCAGAGGACCTACTTCCATGCTCACTGGAGGACCTCCGGGTTGGCGCAGTTGAGCGGCTTGTCGCCCGACAGGATGGCCTTGATGTCGGCAACCACGATGGCCGCCTGCGTGCTCTCGACGTCGTAGGTGGCCCCGCCGATGTGGGGGGTGAGCACCACGTTGCTCATGGCGGTGAGGGGATGGTCGGTGGGCAGGATCTCGCCCTCGAAGTGGTCGAGCCCCGCGCCGGCCAGGTGGCCCGACTCCAGGGCGGACACTAGGGCGTCGGTGTCGTGCAGCGCGGCCCGAGCGGTGTTGAGGTAGACGGCCCCCGGCTTCATCGCCGCGAACCGGGCGGCGCCCATCATCTGGGATGTCTCGGGCGTGACGGCCGCGTGCATCGACACCACGTCGGCGGTGCCCAGCAGGTCGTCGAGGCTGTGGGTGGCGTCGGCGGCGTAGGGATCGGCGGCGATCACCGTCATGCCCAGGCCCTCCAGGCGCCACTTGGCGGCCCGGCCCACGGCGCCCAGTCCCACCAGCCCGGCGGTGCGTCCCGCCACCTGCCAGGCCCGGTAGCGCTGGTAGGGGAGGGTCTCGCCGAACATCGTGCCTGCTCGCACGTCGCGGTCACCGGCGACCACGAACCGGGTCACCGCCATCAGCAGAGCCACCGTCATCTCGGCCACGGCGTCGGCGTTGCGGCCCGGTGTGCGCAGCACGGGAATGCCGGCCGCGGTGGCCGCGTCGACATCGACGTTGGTGGGCCGGGCCCGGGTGGAGGCGATGGCCATCAGCGGCAGCTCCAGCACCGGACCCTTGCACGAGTCGGCCTCGCACACGACGATGTCGGCTCCCGCGTCGAGGATCTTGGCTGCGAAGTCCCGGGACCGGTAGAGCTTGATCGGCTGGTGTTCGATCCAGGGTTCGAACACCACGTCGGCGATGTCGCGCAGCTCGTCAAGGGCAGGTCCCCGGAGAGGGGCAGTAACCAACACCCGAGGCCGGCTCACGAGCCGACGCTAGCGCCCGCAGCCACCTATCAGCCCGTGCGGTGGCGTGGCCCCGCCCTTGACGGCGTAGCTTCCTGTAGGGGTCAGCGCCGGCTGCCGGTGCTGGTCCACGGGAGGGCGCATGGAACATGTGACGGTCGGGATCGACATCGGGACCACCTCGGTGAAGGCGGTCGCAGCCGATGCCGGCGGCACCGTCCTGGCCCGGGCCCGGATCCCGCACCGGGTTGTGTCGACCGGTCCCGGCCAGTTCGAGCACGATCCTCAGGGAGCGTGGATTGACGGCGTGCTCGGCGCTTGGGAGCAGGTGGGGGCGGGCATTGCCGGCCGGCCGGTGGCCGCGGTCACCGTCTCGGCCATGGTGCCGTCCATGTGCGGCGTCGACTCGGCGGGAACGCCGGTCACCGTTGGCCTGCTCTACGGCGACGCTCGCGGCCGTGGGGTTGGATCGAGTGCTGAGGCCACTGGCGGGGAAGCCGATGGGTTTGCTCGCTGGTTGGCCGGCTGTGACGGGGTGGAGGCTCTGTGGCCGGCACAGGCGGCGGCCAACCGAGCCCTGTGCGGTGTGGCCGCCATCGATTCGTCCACGGCCATGGCCATGACCCCTATGTCCGACGGGCAGGGCTGGGCGCCCGAACTGCTCGACGAGATCGGCATGACCTCCGAGCAGTTCCCGGCCATCAGTCCGGGCGCGGCCGCTATCGGGGAGCGCGACGGCGCTCTGGTGTCGGCCGGCACGATCGATGTCCTGGGAGAGCAGCTCGTGGCGCCCTGCGGCGACGTGGGCGACGTGCTGGTGATGTGCGGCACGACGCTGCTGCCGTGGGTGATGACTGATCAGTGGATCGAGGTCGAGGGACTGTGGACGTTCCCCTCGGCCCGGGCCGGCATCATGGCCGTGGGCGGGGCGAGCAACGCCGGCGGCTTGTTCGTCGACCGGGTCCGGGCGCTGGTGGGCGATCCGGACTCTGGAGAGTTGCTGTCGCTCGGAGGGGACGACCTGCCGGTGTGGTTGCCGTATCCGAGGGGCGAGCGCACACCGTTGCACGATCCCGACCGCCGGGCCGAGCTGCTCGACCTTCACGTCGGCCACACATCGGCCCATGTTCTGATGGCCGCCTACGAGGCGGCCGGCTTCGTGGTGCGCCACCACATCGAGCTCTCCGGCCTCGACGCCTCGCGGATCGTCGCCGTGGGCGGCGGGACCCAGTCGCCCACCTGGATGCAGGCGCTGGCCGACACGACCGGCTTGGCCGTCAACGTGTCGGCCGAGCCCTACAGCGCCGCTCTCGGCGCGGCCTACCACAGCCGGGTCACCGCCGGACTGGAGGCCGACACCTCGCAGGCCCGCCGCTGGGGCCGGGTGTCTCACCGGGTGGAGCCCCGCGCCGAGCACACCGCCGGAGCCGAGGGCCGCTACCGCCGCTTCCGGGAGGGCACCGACCGGTGAAGTTCTCGGTGGCGCTCTTGCCTACCGCCGGGTTCGCGTTGGGAGCCGGGAGGGTTCGTTCGTGAAGTTCTCGGTGACGTATCCGCTGGCCGCGGGCCGCTGCAGCGCCGAGTTCGCCACCCGGCAGGGCCTCGTGGAGTTCGCCCGGGCGGCCGAGGCGGCCGGCTTCGACGGGATCGGCTTCACCGACCATCCCGCCCCCACCCACCGCTGGCTGGAGGCGGGCGGCCACGACGCGCTCGATCCCTTCGCCGCGCTGGCCTTCACGGCCGCGGTCACGGAGCGCGTGCAGTTGATCCCCAACGTGGTGGTCCTGCCCTACCGGAACCCGTTCCTGGTGGCGAAGTCGGCGGCGACCATCGACGCCCTGTCGGGCGGCCGGTTCGTGCTGGCCGTGGGGACCGGCTATCTCAAGGGCGAGTACCGGGCCCTCGGGGTGGACTTCGACGAGCGCAACGACCTGTTCGACGAGGCCATCGAGGTCATGCGGGGCGTGTGGACCACCGACGACTTCAGCTATGAGGGCCGCAACTTTATGGCCCGGGGCCAGACGGCCGATCCCAAGCCGGAGCGGCCGATCCCGATCTGGATCGGGGGCAACAGCCGCCTGAGCCGCCGCCGTGTCGCGACCGTCGGCGACGGCTGGGTCCCGTTCCCCGCTCCCCGAGGACTGGCCACCACCACCCGGACCGTTCCGCTGGAGACGCTCGACGATTTGCGCGGAATGCTGGACGACCTGTGGCGCCAAGTCGACTCAGCCGGCCGCGACCCCGCCGAGATCGACGTCTCGTTTACCACGCTCGCCGGCGGGGGCCCCGGCGACGCAGACTTCAACCCCGGCGCCCACCTGGAAGCTCTAGATCAGCTGTCCAGCCTGGGGGTGACCTGGTGCGCGGCCCACATCCCCGCCGACTCCCTGAAACACGCCGTCGAGGCCCTACACCGCTACGGAGAGTCAGTCATTCAACGCCGGTAGCCTCGAAGCGATGACGACCCAAACCGCGCTGGGTTTCCGGGCGTTCGATGTGGACGAGCATTACTACGAGGCCCCCGACGCCTTCATCCGCCACATCGACCCGTCCATGAAGAAGCGCTGCATGCAGTGGGCCGAGATCGACGGCCGGAAGCGCTTCATGGTGGCCGGCAAGGTCAACAAGTTCATCCCCAACCCGACCTTTGACCCCATTGCCAAGCCCGGAAGCCTCGAGGACTACTTCCGGGGCCGCAATCTGGAGGGGCGCGACATCGCGGCGATGTTCGGCGAGCTGGATCCCCTTGACGACCACCCCGGCTTCCGGGACCGGGCGGCCCGGGTGGAGCTGATGGACCGCCAAGGTCTGGAGTCGGTGCTGCTGTTCCCCACCCAGGGCGTGGGCATGCAGGAGGCCCTCAAACGCGACATCGAAGCGCTGCACGCCGCCTTCAGCGCGTTCAACACCTGGCTCGACGAGGACTGGGGCTTCGACCGCGACGGCCGCGTCTTCGCGGTGCCCATGCTCACCTTCGCCGACCCGGAGCTGGCCGCGGCCGAGCTGGAGCGGCTGCTGGAGATGGGCGCTCGCATCGTGTGCACCGTCCCCGGCCCGATCCCTACGGGAAGCGGGTACCAGTCGCCGGGCATGGCCGACTACGACCCCATCTGGGCCCGCCTGGAGGAGGCCGGGGTGCCGCTGGCCATGCATGCCGGGCTCAACGGCACCGTCCAGTACGGCAAGGTGTGGGAGCCGTCCAGGGGCCAGTTCGAGGCGTTCAAGCACATGGCCTTCCCGCTGGTGGCGTTCTCGGACCGCTCCATCTCCGACACGTTCGCAGCGCTGATCTGCCACGGCGTGCTCGACCGCTTCCCTGCTCTGCGCCTGGCCACCATCGAGAACGGTGCCATGTGGGTTCCCGACCTGCTGCGCAACCTCAAGATCTGCCACGGCAAGATGCCTTGGGAGTTCAAGCGCCACCCGGTTGAGGCCTTTGTCGAGAACGTGTGGGTGTCTCCCTACTTCGAGGACGACATGGCCCTCATCAAGGACTGCATCGGGGCCGACCGGATGCTGTTCGGCTCCGACTACCCCCACGCCGAGGGTCTGGCCGAGCCTGCCTCCTATCTGGACGACATCGCCGGCTTCAGCGACGACGAGGTCCGCAAGGTGATGCGCGACAACGCCTACGAAATGCTGTCAGCCTCCGCCCGCTAGTCGGTCGACGAGCTGCCTGCTTTCACCGCGAAGTCCTGGAGGGACGTGTTCTTGCCGCCGTGGCGGCCGGTGTCGCGGGACTGGATCGAGACGTCGTGGCCCGCCACCGACGCCCGCAGCGCCCCCACCGTGCAGTCCGAGCGGTCGAGCACCGAGAACGGGTCGTAGTTGAACCAGTCCATGGCGTTGAGGTGGGTGATCC
>VXWX01000138.1 GCA_009835735.1 Acidimicrobiaceae bacterium | reverse complement strand
GCGTGTACCTGCGGGTGGGGGACGTGTCCGGGTACGGCGACCTCGTGCACCGCGATCTCGACGACCTGCGAGCCTCGGCCGGCGCCAGGGTCGAGGTGGACGAGGCCAAGGAGGATCCGCTCGACTTCGCGCTGTGGAAGGCGGCCAAACCCGACGAGCCGTCGTGGCCGTCGCCTTGGGGGCCGGGCCGACCGGGCTGGCACATCGAGTGCGTGGCCATGAGCCTCGGCATCCTCGGCGACGACTTCGACATCCACGGCGGCGGCAACGACCTCGTGTTCCCGCACCACACCAACGAGCGGGCCGAGGCGCTGGCCGTCGGCCGGTCGTTCGCCCGCCACTGGGTGCACAACGCCATGCTCAACATCGAGGGCACCAAGATGTCGAAGTCGCTGGGCAACTACCGCACCGTGGTCGAGATGCTCGACGAGCACCCGGACAACGGCCGGGCCTTCCGCCTGCTGGTGCTCCAGACCCACTACCGCAAGACCATGGAGGTCAACGCCGACCTGATGGCCTCGGCCCGGGCCGCCTGCCAGCGCCTCGACGCCCTGGCCCGCCGGGCCGCCGTGCTTGAGACCGCGCCGGAGTCGGCCAACTGCGGCATAGATGAGTCCGCCGTCGACGCCTTCCGGATCGCCATGGACGACGACCTGGGCACCCCCCAGGCAGTGGCGGTGATCTTCGAGACCCTGCGCCGAGCCAACGCTGCCCTAGACCGGGGCGCGGACGACGCCCCAGCCCTAGTGGCCACGGTGATCAACCTGGCCGGTGCGCTGGGAGTGGCGGTCGACGCGGCCGGGCGCGGAGCAGACGCCGGCGACGCCGCAATCGAGGACCTCGTGGCCCGGCGGCAGGCAGCTCGTGAGGCCAAGGACTGGGCGACGGCCGACGCTCTGCGTGACGAGTTGTCGGCGCTGGGTGTGGTGGTCGAGGACACCCCGGCCGGCCCGATCTGGCACCGCGCGTGAGCTTGTTCAACGGCTGCGGGATCCCGGCATGAGCGTGCTCGGCAACCGGGTGCTGCGCACCGAGGACCCCCGGATGCTCACCGAAGGGGCCCGCTACGTGGCCGATTTGCGGCTCGAGGGCGCGGCCCACGCCTGTTTCGTTCGCTCCACCGTGGCCCGCGGGCGCCTGGTCGGCGTGGACACAGCCGGGGCCCGCGCCTGGCCCGGAGTGCTCGGCGTGTTCACCGCGGCCGATCTCGACCTGCCCGACCTGGAGCCGATCCCGGTGGTCGACCAGCGGATGGCCCGTCCGGTGCTGGCCCGCGACGCCGTCCGCTTCGTCGGCGAGCCGGTGGCGGCAGTGGTGGCCGAGACGCGCACAGCGGCCCTCGACGCGGCCGAGCACGTCCTCGTCGACATCGAGCCGCAGACCGCAGTGGTAGCGCTGGACGATGCGGCCACCGATGCCACGCTGGTCCACGAAACGGCCGGCACGAACCTTGCATTCGAGGTGCCAATAGCCGCCGCGGCCCGATTCGGACTCGACCTCTCCGCATGCGAGGTCACCATTGAGACGTCCATGGTCAGCCAGCGGCTGGCGGCCGTGCCGTTGGAGCCCCGCTCGGCCGCGGCCCGATGGTCAACCGACGGCAGCCGGCTCACGTTCTACGCATCCACCCAGGCTCCCCACCGGGTGCAAGAGGCGCTGGTCGAGCTCTGCGGGGTCGACCCCGAAGCGGTCAGGGTGATCGTGCCCGACATGGGAGGAGGCTTCGGCGCCAAGGGCTCGCCCACGCCCGAGGAACTGCTGCTGGCCGTGCTGAGCCGCGAGCTGCAACGGCCGGTGATGTGGACCGAGACCCGGGCCGAGAACCTGACGTCGTCGGTCCACGGCCGGGCCCAGCAGCATCGTGTGCGGCTGGGCGGCACCCGGGCCGGTCGGATCACCCACTACGAGTTGGACGTCGCTCAGGACGCCGGCGCCTACCCGATCATCGGCGCCTTCCTTCCCAGCCTGACCCAAGCAGTGTTCACCGGCAGCTACGACATCGCGACGGCGGCGATGCGCGGGCGCAGCTTCGTCACCAACACCGCGCCGGTCGCCGCTTACCGGGGCGCGGGCCGGCCCGACGCGTCGTTCTCGCTGGAGCGGGCCGTCGAGCTGTTCGCAGCGCAGATCGGCATGGATCCCACCGACGTGCGCCGGCTGAACTTCGTGAAACCTGACCAGTTCCCCTTCGAGGCTCCCTCCGGCAGGACCTACGACAGCGGCGACTACGAGACCGCACTCGACACCGCCCTGGACACGGCCCGATACCGCGAGCTGCGAGCCGAGCAGTCCCAACGGCGAGCGGCCGGCGACCCGAAGCTGCTCGGCGTGGGCGTCGCCTCCTACGTAGAGAGCACCTCGATGGGTCCAAGCGAGCTGGGCGAGGTCGAACTGGCCGCCGACGGCTCGCTGGTGGTGCGCACCGGGGCCACCGCGTTCGGGCAGGGTCACGACACCTGCTGGGCGATGATCGCGTCGGATGCCACCGGGGTGCCGATGGAGCGCATCGCGGTGGTCTCAGGCGACACCGCAGTCATCTCCACCAGCGGGCTGACGGCGGCGTCCCGGTCGGCGCAACTCGCGGGCTCGGCCGTGCTCGTGGCCGCCCGGAAGCTGGTGGACCTGGCCCGCGGCCGGGCCGCGTCCCTGCTCGAGGCGGCCGAGGCCGACATCGTGCTCGACACCGGATCGGGCTTGTTCCATGTGGTGGGCTCGCCCAGGCCCCGAGTCGGTTGGACCGAGATCGCGGGGGAGGCGGCCCGATCGGGCGAAGCGCCGCTGGAAGCATCCTCGGACTTGGTCCAGGCCGATGGCACATTCTCCTTCGGCTGCCACGTGGCCACGGTTGAGGTCGACTCGCAGACGGGGGAGACAGTGCTGCGCAGCCTGGTCGCCTGCGACGACGCGGGCACCCTCATCAACCCGCTCATCGCCGAGGGCCAGGTCCAAGGCGGCATCGCCCAGGGTGCGGCCCAGGTGTTGCTGGAGGACATGGTCTACGACGCCGACGGCAACCCGCTGGCCACCAACCTCGTCGACTACTCAGCCATCTCGGCCCCGGACCTGCCCCGCTTCACCCTCGTCGGAATGCAGACGCCCACGCCGCTCAACCCGCTCGGCGCCAAGGGCATCGGCGAGTCGGGCACCACCGGCGCCGCGACCGCCGTCCTCAACGCCGTGCACGACGCGGTAGCCCACCTGGGCATAGACCACATAGACATGCCGGCCACCCCCCAGAGAATCTGGCGCGCCCTGCGTACGGCCGAGCACGGCACACAGGGGTCCGAGCACTGAGGGAGTTGTCGGGCCGCTAGCGGATGGCGTGGATGTAGCCGCCCTTGGTGCCGACCACGATGAGGCCGTCCCACACCGCCGGGGTGGACTCGATGCAGGCTCCCAACTCGATGTTCCACAGCTGGGGCGGCTCCACCGTCGTGTCGCTCACGTCGAAGGCGTAGAGCTTGCCGCCGCAGTCGCCCTGGATCCATACGTCGTCCACGATGGCGGGGCTGGGCCAGGTGGGGCCGGGCAGCTTCTTGGTCCAGCGCACCTCCCCGGTGGCGGTGTCCACGCCGTAGACGTGGCCGGTGTGAGTGGGCACGATCAGCAGGTCGCGGTGCAACCCCGGCGTGGCCCACACCCCCGAGGCGTTCAGCGCGCCCCGCACATGCACGCTCCAAATCAGCGGATCGTCGGGCCGGCTCGGGTCGAGCTTGATGATCTGGCCCACCTCGTGGGACCGGTCCGTGCCCCGCTGGTACTCGACCCCGACGTAGATCATCCCCTCGGCGTCGATCACCAGTGACGCGTCGGTGTCGTCGCCCGTCCAGAAGCGGAACACCCGCTCAGGCACGGCGGCCGGGTCGTCCCGCAACCCGCTGATGTCCCAGCCCTGCACCAGCCCACCCGAGTTGGCGAAGTACACGGTGTCGCCGCTGACGGCCACCGAGTTCTCGATCGACAGCTCCCGGTCCACCGCAGCCAGCAGCTCGTCGTCCCAACCGGGCGCATGGAACACCACCTGCGGGTCGGCGGTCACCAGCCCGTCGGCGCCGTAGCCCCGGTTCAGCTTCACGATGTGGAACCGGGAGTTCTCGCCGCCGATGAACAGGTGGTCGTCGATCACCATGCCCGAGCTGTCCCAGTCGTCGTTCCACATGATCGGACCCAGGTCATAGGCGCCCAGTGACCACAACTCCCGGGGCGTCCCCGCGTCGAAGGCGACCACCCGGAACCTGTTGTCGCGGCTGCCCACATACACCAGCGGGTAGCCGTCGGGGTCGATCGTCACCGACCCCTTGATGATGTCGCCGGTCGGGAAGTCGGGCAGCAGGCGCTCGCCGGTGTCGGCGTCGAGGAAGTGCACGCTGCCGCTGAACGCCCCGACCACCACCCAGGTGCGGCCGTCCCGCTCGAAGACAGCGGGCTGGCCCGTCCAGCCGGTGCCGCACCACTCTCGGAGCTCGCCGCCGGTCGACGACAGCGAGCACATGGGATCACCCCGGGGGAAGTGCCAAGCCTTCTCCGGCACCCGCGGCACCGGACCTTTGCCGTAGTAGGTCCGGGTCGGGTTGCCCCGGAACGTGAGCAGGCCGTCCACGGTGTCGCCCCAAGGCTGGCCCGAAGTCTCCGGATCCACCCAGCCTTCGAAGGGCGGGATCGTTGTGGTTGTCGTCGTGGTCGTGGTCGTAGTCGTCGTGGTTGTTGTGGTCGTGGTCGTCGTCGATGTCGTCGTGGTCGACGCGGCGTCCGCCGCAGGATCGGCATCGTCGGGCTCGCCCCGGTTCGCCTCGGACGCCCACCGCACCACGATCACCGCGGCCAGTGCCAGGGTCGCCAACGACAGTGCCACCAGACGCACCGTCCTCGACCGCTCACGCATGGCTACAGCATGCCGATCCCAGTACCGACTACGACCGTCGGCCATCATCCCGCAGTCGTAGGATCGGAGGCGTGACCGCGGACGAGCACCCGCTGACCGTCGCCTTCGATGCCGACGACACGCTGTGGCACAACGAGGACCTGTTCTTGGACGTGCACAACGAGTACGAGGAGTTGCTGTCGCCGTGGGCCGACGCCGCCACCGTCGACGATCGGCTGCACGAGGTCCAGATGTCGAACCTGCCCCGCTTCGGCTACGGCGTGAAGTCGTTCACCCTGTCGATGATCGAGGCGGCTGTGCGCATCAGCGGGGGCGAGGTCGACGCCGACCGCATCACCACGATCATCGGCTATGGCAAGCGCCTGCTCGACCGGCCGGTCGAGCTGATCGACGGTGTCGAGGAGGTGCTCGACGCTCTCGGGCACCACCGGCTGATGGTCATCACCAAGGGCGACGTGCACGACCAGCTGGCCAAGGTGGCCGCCAGCGGTCTGGCCGAGCGCTTCTGGCGGGTCGAGGTGGTGGCCGACAAGGACGCGGCCGTCTACGGCGAGCTGCTCGAGCGCCACGGGATCGACCCGACCAGGTTCGTGATGGTCGGCAACTCTCTGCGCTCCGATGTGCTGCCGGTGCTGGAGCTGGGCGGGTCCGCGGTACACGTCCCGTACCCGATCACATGGCGCCACGAGAACGAGCACGACGGCCACGGGATCGCAGTGCCCACCCTGGAGGCCCTGCGGGATCTACCGCAGTTGTTGCGCGGCTGGGACGGTGACGGCGAACTGGGTCCCGGCCTGGCCGGCCCGGCCGGAATGGGCGGTCGCTTCGGGGCGCACCCCGCGTGAGACGGCTCAACGCCCAGGAGATCGCCCGCTACGACCTGGTGCCGCCCGAGATCTCCCGCCGGGCCCGAGTGCAGAAGGTCCCGTTCCTCGCGCCCGGTTCCCACGGCATGACGGCTGGCCGGCTCATCCTGCTGCTGCGTGACGACGACCGCTCGGGGCGGCGGACGCTGCTGGCCCACGAGCTGGTACATGTCGAGCAGTACGCCCAGCTGGGCACTGTGAGATTCCTGCGTCGCTACCTGCGGGAGTACTTCGCCAACCTGTGGCGCCTGCGCAACCACCGGCAGGCCTATCTGGCAATCTCCTTCGAGGCCGAGGCGAGGGCCGCCTCCGAGCGCTGGCGGCGGGATCTAGCTCAGTACTCGTAGAAGCCGTGGCCGGTCTTGCGGCCCAGCCGGCCCGCGGCCACCATGCGGCGAAGCAGCGGGGGCGGCGCATAGAAGCGCTCGGCGTACTCCTCGTACAGCGACTCGGCCGTGAACAGGCACACATCGAGCCCGATCAAGTCGGCCAGTGTCAGCGGACCCATGGGATGACCGGCGCCCAGCTTCATGGCGTCGTCGATATCGGTGGCGGAAGCATGCCCCGACTCGTACATCTCGATGGCCTGGCAGATGTAGGGCACCAGCAGCTTGTTGACCACGAAGCCGGCCCGGTCCGGTGCCGGGACGACCCGCTTGCCGAGCGTGTCGGTGGCGAACGCAGTGGCCGCCTCGGTCACGGCCGGGTCGGTGAGCTGGGTGCTGATCACCTCGACGAGCTTCATCACCGTGGCCGGATTGAAGAAGTGCATGCCCAGCACCTGCTGGGGACGGGATGTGCCCATGGCCACATCGATGATCGGTATCGACGACGTGTTGGTGGCCATGATCGCGCTGGGATCCAGCACCCGGTCGAGCACACCGAAGATCTCCAGCTTGAGCGGCAGCCTCTCGGGCACGGCCTCCAGCACCAGTTCGCAGCCGGCCAGGTCGTGCAGGTCGGTAGTCCAGGCAATAGCCGAGGCCGCGGCCTCGCGGGTGGCCTCGTCGAGCTTGCCCCGGGCGACGCCCCGGTCCATCGAGCCCTCGACCCGGGCCCGCCCCGCCTCGACCAGCTCCGGCGTCGCCTCGCGGGCCACCACCTGAAGGCCGTTGCGGGCTGCGACCTCCACGACCCCACTGCCCATGGTCCCGATGCCGATCACGCCGACTGTGCTGATCTCCATGTCTGCCTGCTCCTGTTCGCGCTCGTTCCGGGGGACTTCGACGGTACTCAGTCCGACTCGCTGATCGTCACCGAGTTGATGGTCATGTCGGTGAGGGGCCGGTCGTTGCGGTCGGTCTCGACGTTCTGCATGGCCTCCACCACGTCGAGGCCCCGCACGACCTTGCCGAACAGGGAGTACTGGGGCGGCAGCCCGGCACCGTTCGGCCCGCTGATGATGAAGAACTGGCTGCCGTTGGTGTTCGGCCCGGCGTTGGCCATGGCCAGTGAGCCGATCTCGTAGCGTCCCGGCTTGGGCAGCTCGTCGGCGAACCGGTAGCCGGGGCCGCCCCGGCCGGTGCCGGTGGGGTCGCCGCCCTGGCAGACGAAGCCACTGATGATGCGGTGGAAGATCACGCCGTCGTAGTAGTGGTACCGGGCCAGCACCACGAAGTTGTTGACCGTCAGCGGTGCCGCCGCCGGGTCGAGGGCGATGGTGAGCGACCCCATGGAAGTGTCCATCGTCGCCGTGTAGCGCTTGGAGGCGTCGATGCACATCGGCGGCGGCTGGCTGAACTGTTGACGGACCGGACTCGATCCGTCCTCGGCGGGGCAGGGTGTGGCAGCCACGGTGGATTCCTCGCTGTCGTGAGTCGTGGTCCCGAAGGACCGGGCGACCCTACCGGCGTGATGCCCGCTCTTGTTCGCTGCGCTCGCGGGCCGCTCGGACCCAGGCTGGATACGGGGGCATCATCCACCGGCGCGTGACCGCGCCCTATGGTGACGCCCGTGCGGTTCTGGATCCGGCGATCGAACCCGCCCAGTGGCACCGGCGTGGCCATGACCGCGCTCGCGGATGCGCTCCACTCCCTGCGGTGCGAGCGCTGCGACGTCACCTGGCGCGGGTCGTCGTCGGTGCCCTGCTGGTGCTGCGGCGCCC
>VXWX01000022.1 GCA_009835735.1 Acidimicrobiaceae bacterium | reverse complement strand
GAGTGGGTGGGTCGGGGCTGTGCTGGGTGTCGGGCTTGAACAGCAGCGGTGGGTGGTCCGGAGCCCCTGCTGGTCCGTGGTGGACACGATCGGGTGGGTGAAGCGTGTGCCACCCGTCGGGACTCTTGAGGATCCGCCAGCCGTCGTGGTGGATCCTGTGGTGGCAGCTCCAGCAGGCCGGCACGAGGTTGTCGAGCTTGGTGGGTCCGCCCTGTGAGGCCGGTTCGATGTGGTGGCCTTGGCAGATTCCGGGGTTGGCGCCGCAGTGGAAGCAGCCGCCCCATTTGGCGATGAGCAACTGCCACTGGGCCTCGGTGACGGTGCGGCGCGAGTGGGTACGCCAGATGGGCTTGCCTTTGCGGTCATAGACGACGCCGGTGAGCTTGGCGTTGCAGGCGAGCTGTTCGAGTACTGCCTTGGGGAGCCGTTCTCCGTCGGGAAGCTCGGCGATGAGCTCCCCGGTGGCGTCGTCGACGTGGGCGACCACACAGATGTCGGCGAAGGGCTTGCCGCCGCCGTTGCTGGCGTGCGAGGTGTTGTTGCCCGTGAGGTTGTCGAGGGCGTCGGCCATGCATTGGTCGAAGGTGAGCCGCTTGCCGCGGTCGCTGCCGGCTGTCTGCTTGTCGATGTCACGAAGGCGGCGGGCTTCGGCCCGGAGCCGGTTGGCGATGCGGTTGCCGGTGACCGGGTCGAACTCGCCCCGCAGATGCACCATGCCGTCGTCATCGTCGTTCCACATCCGCACGCAGCGTCTGGCCCGCAGCCGCCGGTGCTCGGACTCTCCGCCGTCGGCTTGGTGGTCAGCGGTCCAGCGGCGGGCCTCGCGGGCGAACTGCTCAGGACGCATCGACTCGGCCTTGGCCAACAGCTCGCCGTCGGATTCGACATCAGCAGCGCTGGTCTTCTCCACCGCCTCGGCGAGCCGCTTGGCGTTGGCCAGTGACACCCGCCCCGACTCCACCGCGTCGCGCACGGCGGGGACGGCCCCAATGGCCTCGGCCGTCCTGACCTGGCTGTGGGCGTCACGCCGTGACAGCCCGGCCGCGTCCGCGAGGACCTGGGCGCCGCCGTCGCCGTGGCGTTCGGCCTGAGCGATGATGCGGGCCGCGCCGGCCTGGAACGCCGAACCGGCGGCCATGAACGCCGCGCAGACCGCAAGCGCCTCACGCGCCTCCGCACACGACACCGAGCCGTCATTGACGTACTTCAGCATCTCCTTGGCGGCGGTCTCGGCCCGGCGGGCGCTATCGATCAGCATGCACAGAGTATCCCACAGAGGTATGACAATTGTCAAGCATTTACAATCATTTCTATATAAGATCAATCATCTTGAAAGCGGTGATCCGTTATGAACTCCAGGTGAACTGCAACAGGTGACCGGTCTGGTGCATCGTGGGTAGTGATGGGAACGCGTTCTCGTCCCGATCGGAACGGCCCCTCACCGCTACCGGGCAGTCGTCAACGCAGGTCTTATGGGGTGTGGGTACTCGCTTGTGTGTCGGTGTTGGTGTTGACGTGTTGCAGCCACGGCGTACCAGAAAAGCAGGCAGTGGTCGATGCGTTTCCAGCGCCGTCAGACTGGGAGGTGATTACGCATCCCAACTACTCGGGTGAGTTCCGGCAGGGTTTATGCATCGGCACCTTCGATTGCCGGGTCCAAGTTGCGATCCAGTGGAAAGTGCCTATCAGACCTTCTCCGGCGACCCTGACGACATTGGCAGAAGACGCGGGTTGGCAAGGGATCCGGCTTGATGATTCGTGTGACGACGACAGTCGCTACTGCTCCCTTCGAGCCGAGAGCGGTGGCATCAATGTGCGCCTGAGTTACAGACCGGAAGGCACTTGGAGGATAATCAGCTTGGCTGCCGGATAGGAGACAGGCGGCGCTGCCCCCGGTGCTACCGAGCGAACTTGCCAAGGACTGGAGATCAACTCCGATGAAGCCAGGGCCGCGAAGATTCACACGTCTTCGTGTTCCAGTTGCCGTTGCGGCGCCGATGATGGTGTCGACGGGCTGCGGGAGCGGGACCGACGCCTCAGATCGTCAGGAAGCGGTCGACGCGTTTCAGGCGCCGGAACGGTGGGTCGAGTTGACGCATCCCTTTGAGGTCGGCGAGTCTCGCGAAGGCCTGTGCATTGGCCCGATCGATTGCCATGTCTCGCTCGTGGCCAAGTGGACCGCAATGGAAAGGCCCTCTCCGGAATCCTTGCTCGCGGCAGCAAGGGCCGCTGGTTGGGAGCAGATTGAGTTCGTTGAACCGTGTGATGACGACACTCGTTGGTGTCGGCTTCGTGCCAAGTCCGGCCGTGTCGACGTTTCTTTGAGCTATTCCCGCTTTGATACAGATCCTGGGCCGTGGAAGGTTCGTTTGGCGGCGGAATAGCACGGGTCGATTCGATCTACCTTTGGTCCGCTCTCAGCTCGCTAGCACTGCAGCCAGTCGATCGGACTCCCGGGCCCGCAGCGCGACGTTGACGTCGAGGCGTTCCAGGTGCTGGGCGACCTGCTTCGCTCCCTGGGGCAAGGGGTGCTCGGCTAGGAAGGCATGCACCCGGGCGGCCAGCTCGGCCCGGTCGAGCGCGGTCACTCCCTCCAGCATCCGGGCCAGCGAGTAGTTGGTGGGGAAGATGCCGAGCAGGCGGTCCCAGTGCTCGGCCAGGAAGTCCCACGCCTCGGATCCGCAGACGCGGTTGAGCAGGGCCCGGCGAACCAGGTAGGGGCCGTCCTGGGTGCGGACCGAGCCGTCGAGGGTGCCCTCCAGGATGGTGCGGACCAGTTCCGGGTCGCCGAAGTCGGCCAGGGCGGCCAGGTGGCGCTGCTCGGTCTGGGGATCCGACGCCGTCTCGAAGCGCCCGCGGACCCAAGCGAAGTCCTCGGCATCGCCGTGGGCCGCCACCACGCCCAGGGCGGCGGCCGCCAGCGTGGGGTCAGGGTGGTCGAGCCTCTGCCGGCACGCCTCGATGGTGGCGGTGTGATCGGCGACCGCCCCCCGCAGCCGGAGGAGGGTGGCCCTCAGCTCGCCGGTTCGCTCGTCCTCGCCGCCTGCGGGAGGGTCGAGCCCGAGATCGGCGGCCGCATCATCGGAGGCGGCTACGACCAGCTCGCAGAAGCGTTGGGCTGCGTCGGCATCCAGCAGCCTGCGGAGGTGGGCCTGGGTGCCTGCGATGGCCTGCCATACGGTGAGGTCGCGCTCGTCGACGAATCCTCGCAGCACCAAGTCGAGGTATGCCGGCGCGTCGAGGCGGCCAGCCAGCGTCGCGGCCCAGGCGTCGTCGACCAGGCCGTGGCGTTCCTCCGCGTTGCGATCGCCGGGGCCTTTCGACGCAACGGCCGCAAGTGCGTCAGGGCTGGGGTCGTCGCGGTAGAAGCCCGAAGCGCCGCTGTTCACCGTCACCGGGTCGCCGGCTACTCCGGTGAGGGTCCGCGGGAGCCCGTCGAGCAGGAGCCGCATCTCGTCGCGGTCGCCTGCGGGCGACCCGATCCGCAGCCGCAGCGGGACCACCCAGCTGCGCTCGTCGGATCGCTCGGGGTCGAGCGTGAAATGGCGCTGGGACACTCGTAGGCCGTGGTCGGTGGCGGTGGCGGTCACCGCCGGATACCCGCCCTGATGTATCCAGCCGTCCATGATCTGCCCCACGGGCTCGCCGGACGCGTCGGCCAACGAGTTCCACAGGTCCTCGGTGACCGTGTTGGCGTAGGCGTGCCGCCGCAGGTAGAGGCGCACGCCGGCCCGGAACGTCTCGGTGCCGAGGTACTGCTCCAGCATGCGGACCAGGGCCGCGCCCTTCTCGTAGGTGATCACGTCGAACATGTCCTCGGCCTCGGCGGGGGAGTGCACCGGGTACTCCACCGGCCTGGTGCTGGCGAGGGCGTCGGTGGACAGGGCCGAGGCGCGGCTGCGGCAGAACGTCGACCAGACCTGCCAGCCGGGCCGGTAGGCGTCGGTGCACGCCGTCTCCATGAACGTGGCGAAGGCCTCGTTCAGCCAGATGCCCTCCCACCAGGCCATGGTCACGAGGTCCCCGAACCACATGTGGGCCAGTTCGTGGTTGATGACCTTGGCCACCTGCTGCAACTCCGGTTGGCTCGCCGCGCCGGGATCCACCAGCAGGAGCACCTCCCTGAAGGTCACGCAGCCCAGGTTCTCCATGGCGCCGAAAGCGAAGTCGGGGACGGCCACCAGATCGACCTTGTCCGACGGGTAGGGCAGGCCGTAGTAGTTGGAGAACCACGCCAGGGCGTGGGCCGCTACATCGAGGGCGAAGCCGGTCTGGCCGGCGCGCCCGGGCCGGTGGATCACCCGCAGGGGCACCCCGCCGCAGTCGATCGGCTCTGTCGCCTCCAGCGGGCCCACCACGAAGGCCACCAGGTAGGTGGACATCGGCATGGTGGTGGCGAAGCTGACCCGCACCCGGCCGTCCTCCATCCGCTCGCGGCCGGTCTCGGCGGTGTTGGACACCGCTAGCAGGCCGTCCTCCACGATCAGGGTCGTCGCGAAGGTGGCCTTGAGTGCGGGCTCGTCGAAGCAGGGAAAGGCCCGGCGGGCGTCCGTGGACTCGAACTGGGTGGTGGCGATGGTGTGGGACGCGCCGTCGTCGTCGGTGTAGGTGGAGCGGTAGAAGCCGTGCAACTGGTCGTTGAGCACGCCGTCGAAGGTGATGGCCAGCCGGGCCGACCCCGGCGCGAACTCGCCGCCGCCGTCGCGCCTGGAGAGCGTCAGCCGCTCCGATTCGGCGTCAAGGGCGAAGTCGAGTTCCAGAGTCTCGGCGTCCGCGGCGTCGAGCCGGGCGCTTACGATGCTCAGCTCCGCCGCGTTCATCACTATCGCGGCTGATCGCTCCTCGATGTCGATGTCGACGTCGACGGTTCCCGAGAAGGTCGCGGCCTCGAGGTCGGGCGCCAGTTCGATGGCGTAGTGCCGGGGGACGACGCCGGCCGGCAGTCTCGGACTCATAGCCTGACGGTACTGGGGCCTGCGGCCTTGTCAGCCGATGACCCTGTAGCGCTGGTTCAGAGGCCAGTACCTCCGGGGCAGCAGATCCTCCCGGACCCGGTCAGCGAGTTCCTCGGCCTCCTTCAGGAGCGAGTCCTCGTCGATGGTCAGCACCTTTCCGCCGTCGACCACCAGGCGGCCGTCGACCAGCACGCTCCGCACATCGGTGCCGACGGCGTATCGCACGATCGAGCCGACAGGGTTGTGACGGGGCGACAGCCGCGGGTTCTCCCCGTCGATCACGGCGATGTCGGCTGCCTTCCCGACCTCCAGCGAGCCGATCTCGCCATCCCACATCAGTGCCGTCGCCCCATCGATGGTGGCCATGTCGAAGGCGTCCTCGGTGGTGAACCCGATCGGGTCGTACATAGGGATCCCCGCCGACTGGGCCTGCATGAAGAAGGCGATCCTCATCACGGCCAGGATGTCGTTGATGACGGTGTCGCATCCGAGTCCCACCGTCACTCCGGCGGCCCGCATGCCCACGATGTCGGTCACGGCCGACACGATGTCGGTGCAGACAACCGGCGCGTGGGTGAGCTTGGCTCCCGCTTCGGCCAGGAGCCTGATCTCTCGGGCGGTGGTGAGCATGGCGTGGATGGCCAGGAAGCGAGGTCCGAGCGCTCCGATGTGGCTTAGGTGTTCAAACGGCCGCCGCCCGAACAGCGACACGCAGAGCTCGATCTCCTCGCGGTCGCGGTTGATGTGGGTCATCATCACCGTGTCGTGGCGCTCGGCCAGTTCGCGGGCTGCCATGAACATCTCGTCGCTAACCGACGGCACGCTCGGAGCGTGGATGAAGGGGCGCACCAGACCGCCGCCGCGCTGCGACCAGCGGGTCAGGAAGTCCTCCAGGTGTGCGATGTTGTCGGCTCTCATCGCAGGGTCGTCCTGGTACTCCGAGCGGCCCTCGATCTGCTCGTAGTTGCTGGCCAGGCGGGACGTGCGGTCGCGCTGGCCCACCGCCAGCGCGCAGCGGATGCCGGTCTCCAGCGCGGTCTCGCCCACCGCATCCTCGTGTTCGGCCGTGCAGGTCGTGTCGGTGGTGGTGGTGACGCCGGCCCGCAGCAGGTTGGCCATGGTCACCCGTGCGCTGGTCCTGATCCCGTCGTCGCCGAGCACATCCTCAGCCGGGATGTACACCCGCGTGATGTTGGGCAGGTCCTCCAGTGCCATGCCTCGCACCAGTGCTTGGGCCATGTGGTTGTGCGAGTCGATGAGTCCGGGGATCACCAGGTCGCGGGGCCCTCCCAGGCGCGGGCCCGAGTGGGCTGCCTCGACCTCGGTCCTCGGCCCCACGGCCACGATCCTTGAGCCCTCGACCGCCACAGCGCCGTCGCGGAACACGCGGCGCTCGGGGTCGGACGTCACCACCGTGCCGGTGACCACATAGTCGGCAGCCTGCGGCCGGCGGTCCGCGGTGTTATCGGCGTCGGTCACACTCATGGTCCTTCCGCGGGCGCGTCCAGATTCGAACGACGGTCCGGGCATCGGGCGGAGCCTCCCGACCGGGCCGGGAGGCTCCGAACCCGTGAACTCTAGAACCCGATGCTCTCGTCGATGAACTCGTTGGTGACGATGTCGCTGGGTTGCAGCGACGGATCGACATCGAAGCCGGCGGCGATGATCTTGGCGATCACGTCGGCGATCCGATCTTCGTCCATGTTGCCGACCGTGCCGTCGGGGCCGTTGCCGACCAGGCCGAGTTCCAACTGAGCCTGCACGGAGAACTCGGCGAGCGCCGGCGGGTACTGCCAGAAGCTGTCGATGGTCTCCACCGCTTCGACGATGATGGCGTTGGCCCTCGCCGAGTCGGTCGCGAAGTCAACTACCGACTGCTGGACGATCGGCACGAAGCGCTCCAGGCAGGGACGCAGCGCGTCCAGATCGCCCTTGCGTATCGCCAGCGTCTGGGAGTAGAGCGGCAGGCCAGCGTCGTGGATCAGCTCGAAGGCGATGGGCCTGGCCCACTCCTCGTAGACGGTCTCGTAGCTGTAGGGCGACTCCGACGCGAAGCCCTGCTGGGCGATGGCCCCGCCCTCGGTGATGAACCGGGACGGCGAGCCATCGTACGACGGGTCGATCTGGTCGGCCGAGAGCACTCCCTCGTTGACGAACACGTCTATGAAGGTGCCTCCTGCGAACACGTTGACCAGAATCCCAGCCTCGCCGATGTCCGCGATCGACTGGACGTCGGGATAGGTCTCGGGATCCCACTGGATGATCTGGGGGTTCTTCTCCAACGGGGCCACGACCGCCAGGGTCGGCGTGTCGGCACCCAGGATGATCGCTCCGTCGGTGCTCACGTAAGCGAAGGTGATCGCCTCGTCGACGTAAATGTGGCTCGAGCCGGAGGCGAACCCGATAGCCGGGCCCCCGGCCCGGATCTCGATGTCGACGCCGGTGTCGACATCACCGACCATCAGGCTCCCGGTCGTGGTCTGGTTGTCGCCGTCGATGACGTAGTCGGCCCCGACCATCTGGTACATGGCGCCGTGCTCGGACTCCGGGAACCAGTCGGTCTGGATGATTATGGGGCTGGGGCACACATCGGCCAGGTTCATGGCGTCCGCGGCCGACTCGGCGTCGTCGGTCTCCGCCGGGGCCTCGGCGGGTTCTGGCTCGGCGGCCGGTTCCGGTTCCGGCTCGGCGGCCGGTTCTGGTTCGGGTTCCGCGGCCGGCTCGGGATCCGCCGCTGGTTCTGGGGCCGCGGTCTCGGCCGGGGCCTCTACCGCTGCCGCGCCCTCATCGCCGGTATCGTCGTCGCCGCATGCAGCCGCGATCAGAGCCAGAACCGACAGGGCGCAAAGCGCGCGAGTCCATGATTTCGTGCTCATTCTTGTCCTCCAGGTATCGTCTTGAATGTTGACATGACCTATATCAATCTTGATACCATCAACATTAGTCGGGCGCAAGCCGGGATGAGTTGTGACCTGAACATGGACTCTGGACCTGCCCGTGAACTCTGAGAATCCGGTAGGCGGCGCGGTGGGAGCGGGACTCGACTCCCGCGTCGATGATGCGAAGCGGATCCAGCGGCTCGGAGCGAAGATCCGGGCCTTGCGCAAGGAGCGCGGCCTCACTCTCAAGGTGCTTGCCCAGTTGAGCGGCCTGTCGCACCCCTTCCTCTCGCAAGTGGAGAGGGGACTGGCCCGACCGTCCATGAGCTCGTTGCACCAGATCTCCGAGGCGCTGGGCACCAATGCCTCGTGGTTGCTGGCGGGGTCGGAGAACACCCGGGAGGCAACGGTCGTGCGGGCGTCCGACACGTCGATGGTGCCGGCCAGCGAACTCGGAGACATGGACGGCGTGCGCCGGGTGGTTGCCCCGGAGGCCAGCCCGTTCCAGGTGGTGGAGTTCAGCGGCGCCCCCGACTCGTTCCGGGAGTACTGGGTCCATGACGGCTTCGAGACGATCTACGTGATCTCCGGTGTTGTGGACGTGGACCTCGACGGGGAGATCTTCCGGCTCGAGCCGAGCGACTCCATCTCCTACGACACCCGCCAGCCGCACCGGCTGCGAGCGGCCACTGAGGAGACCGTCAAGCTGCTGATGATCGAGGCTTCGCCCGGGTTCACCAACGTTCGGCTCCGTTAGCCTGCCGCTTCGTGCCTGAAGCTGTCCGGACGGGGACTGACAACCGAGCTATCTCCGCCCGAGGGCTGGTCCGTACCTTCGGTGACAACCGGGCGGTGGACGGGGTCGATCTCGGTGTCAACTCCGGGGAGATCTACGGGTTCCTGGGGCCCAACGGAGCGGGCAAGAGCACCACGGTGCGGATGCTGTGCACGCTGCTGAGGCCCACGGCGGGGCAGGCCACGGTGGCCGGCTACGACGTCGTCGACCGCCCCGGCGAGGTTCGCATCCGCATCGGCGTCGCCCTGCAGGAGGCCGCGCTGGACGAGCGCCAGACCGGACGCGAGATCCTCGACCTTCAGGCTCGGTTGTACGGGTTGACCGCCGCGGATAGGGCCGCCTCCATCGCGAGGGCCGTCGACCTGGCCGACATCGGCGACGCCATGGATGCCCGTGTCAAGACCTACAGCGGCGGCATGAAGCGCCGTCTCGACCTGGCCGCATCGCTCATTCACGGTCCCGAGGTGCTGTTCCTGGACGAACCCACCACGGGGCTCGACCCGGTGAGCCGGGCGCAGGTCTGGGACGAGGTGCGCCGGCTGAACAGCGAGCTCGGGGTGACGGTGTTCCTCACCACCCAGTATCTCGAGGAAGCCGACGCGCTGGCTGATCGGGTGGCCATCATCGACGGCGGTCGGATAGTCGAGGAGGGGTCGCCGTCGGAGTTGAAGCGGGCCGTCGGCGCGGACGTGATCGTCGTCGACCTTCCCCCCGATGCCATCGCCGCAGCGGCGGCTGTCGCCGAGACGCTGCCGGATGTCGATGCCGTCACCCAGGGTCGCCGCGGCATCACCATCGCCACCGCCGACGGTGCGGCCACCGTCTCCAGCGTGGCTGTGGCGCTGTCGGGAGCGGGAATCCTTCCCCGGTCGCTCACGGTGCGCACCCCATCGCTCGACGATGTGTTCCTGCTGGCCACCGGATACCGGATGTCGGCGGTGGATCCAGCCGCCGGGGGCGGCGGCGCGGCACCAGGAGCGGACTCTCGGGCGGCGGCTCCAGGGAGCGGCGGGTCGTGAGGACCCAGGCCGGCGCGGCCGTAGCGGCCGGTGGCGGAATGGTCCGCCCGGTGGGGATCGTCACCGACATCGCCACGGTGGCTCGCCGCTCCGTGCGCAGCCTGCTGCGAGAGCCCGAGGCCATGGCCCCGGCGCTGATCATCCCGACGTTCTTCTTCATCGTCAACATCGGAGCGCTGGAGTCGTTCGTGGAGCGCTCACCGGGCATCGACTACCGGGCGTTTCAGATACCGGTCGCCATCATCTTCGCGGTTACGGGCATCTCCCGGGCGTCGGTGCTGGTCATCGACATCCAGACGGGCTACCTCGATCGCATGCTCGTCACTCCGGTCCGGCGCACGACCCTGCTGCTCGGCATGATGGTCGCCGACATCGTTCTGGCGCTGGCGCTGTCGCTCGTCGTGGTCGCCATGGGCTTCGTCGCGGGCGTGCGCTTCGAGACCGGGTTGCTCGGGATCCTGCTCTTCCTGGGGTTGGCGGTGGCGTGGAGTCTGGCGTTCACGGGATTCCCGTACACGGTGGCCCTGCGCACCGGGAACCCCGCCGCGGTCAACTCGTCGTTCCTGATCTTCTTCCCGTTCGCCTTCCTGACGCCCGCGTACCTGCCACGCGAGCTGATGACTGGATGGATGCAGACCGTGGCCGCCTGGAACCCGGTCACATACCTGCTCGAGGGCATGCGGTCGCTGCTCTCCGGCGGCTGGCAGGCCGCCGCCATAGGCAAGGCATCAGCGGCCATCGGCGGGCTCGCCCTCGTTACCTTCGTGATGGCTTTCCGCTCGTTGGCCCGCCGCGTGGCCACCGGCTAGAGGCCCACCCCCGCCCCTCGCGCCTACTGTCTTGGGCCGACAGGGAGGACTCTTGGATCCAGTGCTCGATGTGGTGGGCGTCGGCAACGCCATCGTGGACGTGATCGCCTCCGTGGGCGACTCGTTCATCGGCGACCACGACTTAGTGAAGGGGGCTATGACACTGGTCAGCGCCGAGAGGTCGGCCGAGTTGTACGACGCCATGCCGCCGGGAGTCGCCGCCTCCGGCGGATCGGCGGCCAACACCATGGCCGGGGTGGCCTCCTTCGGCGGCCGGGCGGCCTTCATCGGCAAGGTGCGCGATGACCAGCTCGGCGAGGTGTTCATCCACGACATCCGGGCGACCGGAGTCTCCTTCGGCGTGCCGCCGGCACCCGACGGGCCTGCGACCGCCCGCTGCCTGGTTCAGGTAACCCCGGATGCGGAGCGCACGATGAACACCTATCTGGGCACGGCCGCGCTGCTCGGACCTCCCGACGTGGACACCGATCTTGTGGCATCGGCCGGCATCACCTATTGCGAGGGCTACCTCTGGGACGTGCAGGTGGCCAAGGACGCCATCCGGGTGGCCATGGCGGCCGCAGCCTCGGCGGGCAGGACGGTGGCGCTAGCGCTGAGCGACTCGTACTGCGTGGAGCGGCACCGCGACGAGTGGCTCGACCTGATCGAGGACCGCGTCGACGTGGTGTTCGCTAACGAGGCGGAGGTGTGCGCCCTGCATCCGGCCGACGACTTCGACTCCGCCCTCCGGCGCACGGCCGCGATGGCCAAGACGGTCGCGGTCACCCGCGGGGCCCGCGGCTCCGTGGCGGTCCAGGGCTCGGAGTCGGCGACGGTGCCGGCGGCCGAGATCCCGGCCGTGGTCGACGCCACCGGGGCCGGTGACCTGTACGCCGCGGGCTTCTTGTGGGGCCTCAGCCGGGGCGCGCCTCTGATCCGTTGCGCAGGATTGGGCAACCTGGCCGCGGCCGAGGTCATCAGCCATGTCGGCGCACGACCCAAGGTGGCGCTGTCACAACTAGCGGCCTCGGCTGGGCTCGCCTAGCCCCGCGTCCCGGCTCGACGCGTGCCGTGGGTTTCGACCACAGCAGGTAATACACTTATAGACAATGACAGCCCTTTCTATACAATAACGGTTATTATTCGGTCTGGATCAGAGATGGATCCTGGCTCAGACGACGGCTCAAGCCGGGCGCAGGACACGACGGAGCGCCTGCTGGCAGCAGCCGTCTCCGCGTTCGCGGAGCACGGGTTCGAGGCGACCAGGGTCGCTCAGATCGCCCGGCGTGCCGGCTTGACCACTGGCGCGATCTACTCGCGCTGGCCCGGCAAGCGCGATCTCATCGTCGCCGCGGTGCGCTACATCGTTCCGAAGTGCATGCACCTTCCACCGGTCAACGACGAGGTTCCTGCCCGTGAGGCGCTCTCAGCCGTGGGCGCGGATCTCATCTCTAACGATGACGTCGTCGCTCGCGACGTGATGCTCGAAGCCTGCGTGAGCGCGCGGCGCGATGACAGCTTCCGGGCCGCCGTCGCCCACTCGATGAAGGAGGAGGCTACGAAGCTGGGCGCCATCGTCTCGAGGGGAAAGGCCGAGGGATCCATCGACCCCGATCTGAGCACGAACGCCATCGTCGCCCTGTACCAGGCCATCAGCCTCGGCATGCATCTGGTCATCTCCTCGCAGCCCGAGGAGCGCCATGTTCCCGGCGAGGAGTGGGATGCGCTGATCTCGAGGCTGCTGGAAGCCGCGAGCCCGCAGTCCGCCGCGAACTAGCCGTTCTCTCCACCGGTACGCTGCCGGAATGGGCTACAAGTGTTTCGACGTGGACGAGTCCGGGGGCGTCGCGCACGTGCAGTTGAGCCGCGGCGAGAAGCTGAACACGATGATTCCGGAGTTCTGGTCAGAGTTGCCGGCCATCGTGGACGAGATCTCGGACTCCGGAAGGGCGCGGGTGATAGTGCTGTCGGCGCAGGGGCGCCACTTCTGCGCGGGGATGGACCTCTCCGTATTCGGCGACGACGCCAGCCTCGAGAGCGAGTCGAGCGAGATCGGGAGGCGCCGGGCGAACGTGCGCCTGAGCTTGCTTCACCTGCAGCGGTCGTTCACCGTTCTGGAGGAGGCCCGGATGCCGGTGCTGGCCGCCATCCAGGGCGCCTGCGTGGGCGGCGGCGTGGATCTGGTGACCGCGGCCGACTGCCGCTACGCAACCGCCGACGCCTGGTTCTCGATCCACGAGATCAACATCGGGATGACGGCCGATGTGGGGACCCTGCAGCGCCTGCCCAAGCTGATCCCGTCGGGAGTGGCCCGCGAGTACGCGTACACGGGACGGCGGATGCCTGCCGAGCGGGCCCGCCAGCTCGGACTGGTCAACGAGGTGTTCGACGACCAGGAGTCGATGATGGACGCGGTGATGGAGACCGCCTCCGAGATCGCCTCGAAGTCGCCGCTGGCGATTCACGGCACCAAGGAGGCCATCAACTACAGCCGGGACCACACCGTCGAGGACTCGCTTCGTCACATCGCCCTGTGGCAGTCGGGAATGTTCCACCCGCAAGACCTCGAGGAGTCGTTCAGGGCCAACTCCGAGGGTCGCACGCCCGCCTACGACGACCTTGGCGAGGTCCGCCGCGGGCTGTGATCGGGCTCAGTCCCCGAAGACCGGCTTGTAGCGCAGCTTGAGGTCGCCCAGGCGTACCAGCATCGAGGCGATCCAGCCGCCTAGCGCGGTGAAGTGCTTGTCCAGCTCCGCACCGTCGGACAGGCCTGCCTCGTCGAGCTCGTAGGCACCCTCGTAGCTGACGTCGATGGCGTACTCGGTCGCGTCGGCGTCGTCGAGGTCGTCGGCGTACAGCGATTCCACCCTCGGCCCGCCTCTCGTGAGCCGCTCGCTGCCGATGTCTGGGCTGGTGGGGGGCAGGACATCCAGGACCATCGCAGGCTCGGGCGCCTCGGCCAGGCACTGGGCCCGCAGCAGGATCTTGATCTCGATGCGGGGCGGCTCGGCGTGGCTCTCGCCTGCGTACCAGCTCAGGTAGGCCGCCTGCGACCATGTGGGCCACACGCAGCTGACGTCGGCGCACACTTTCGGTGGTTGCCCCTCCCCGGGCAGGGCATACGAGTTCTCCCAGGCGATGTCGCCCGCCAGCACGTCGGTCTGGAACCGCTCCTCGCCCACCTGCCGCTCCAGCAGCGCGTCCTCGAAGGCATCTCGCAGAGCGCCTATGGCGTCGGTGAATACGTGGTCGAGCACGGTCAGGTCCGGTGTGGGCCGGATGGTCCGCCGGGATGAGGCGACCCGCTTGAAGGCGGTCCGGTGGTGCCCCGTACTACCAGTTCGGGCTCCAGCATGTGGCGGATCGGCTCGCCGGAGCCGTCGGAGAGGCGCTGGAGCAGCGTGCCGACCGCCAGGCGGCCCATGGCCAGCTTCGGCTGGTTGATGGTGGTGAGCGACAGGTGGCGCAGGGCGGAGATGAAGGTGTTGTCGAAGCCGACGAGCGACACGTCACCGGGCACTGCCATGCCCGCGTCGGCCAGACGGTTGAGCGCTCCGGCAGCGAGCAGATCGTTGAAGGCGAAGATGGCGGTGGGCGGGTCTTCCTCCGCTAGCAGCGCGTCGATGACGGCTAGCGCGTCGGCCTCGTCGTCGCCCGCAGGCCGGATGTCGATGAGCTCGCCGATGCCTACGGCCCGCATGCCCGACTCGTAGCCCGCACTGCGCTCCGCGGCGGACGCGTTGCTCCCGCCGTCCATATGGACGATGCGGGTGTGGCCCAGCGCGGCCAAGTGCTCAACGGCTAGCTCCGCCCCCCGGCGGTCGTCCGTTCCCACCGTGTCGGTACCGGGATGGACAGTTCCGCTGGCCACCATCACGCACGGCGTCGCCGTGCCTATCCGAGCCATGTCATCGTCGGCGAGGCGTGCGCCCACCAGGGCCATTCCCTCCACCCGCAGTTGAAGGAAGGTCTCGATCGCGTCGAGCTCGCGCCAGGTATCGCGATGGCCGTTGAGGATCAGCACTCTGAGGCCGTGTTCGGCGGCCTCCGCCTCGATCCCGTCGACGACCTCGCCGAAGAACGGGTTGCGGAAATCGTCGACGAGCACCCCGATGGTGTGGGTGCGCTGCTGGGCCAGGTTGCGGGCCACCAGGTTGGGCCGGTAGCCGAGCTCGCGTGCGGCTCGCAGCACGGCGCGCCGCTTCTCGTCGGAGACCTGCGGCGAGTTGTTCATGACCAGCGACACCAGGGCGCGCGACACCTTCGCCCGTTCGGCGACGTCCTCCATGGTCGGGCGGTTCATGTCAACTCCGACCTACGGCTTGACATGTCACGCGGGGCACGATAGACCATTAGAGCGCTCTAATCCAAAGTAGAGCGCTCTAATCAGGCGTGGCGGGGGTTAATACGGAACATGCCGACGGGAGACGCTGGGCCCGGGACAGCACGCGGGCCCGCCGCGCCCACGCCATGACGGCTGCTGTAGGCACCGCGCTGCTCGACCGGGTGGCGACCGCCCCGATCAGCTGGGGCGTGTGCGAAGTGCCGGGCTGGGGATACCAGCTTCCCGTCGACCGGGTACTGGCTGAGATGGCGGCGGCGGGCTTCACCCACACCGAACTGGGCTCCTTCGGCTATCTCCCCACCGAAGCGGCGGAGCTTCGCTCGACGCTCGACCGCCACGGCCTGCGCCTGCTGGGCGGGTTCGTGCCTCTGGTCCTGCACGACCCGGGCCGCGCCGCCGAAACGAAGGCCGCCGTGCACCGCTGGGCCGAGCTCATCGGCGGCGCCGGCGGCAAGTTCTTCGTGACCTGCGCCGTGAGTCACCCGGACCACTGGCGACATCAGCCGCTCACCGATCACCAGTGGGCCGTGCTGTGCGACTCTCTGGCCGAGATCGACGCATTGGTCGACTCGCACGGCCTGACGCAGGTCTACCACTCGCACTTCGGCTCCGTAGTCGAGACCGACGCCGAACTCGCTCGGGTCCTGGAGGGATCCGAGGTCTCGCTCGTGCTGGACACCGCCCACCTCACGCTGGGCGGGACCGACGTATTGCAATTGCTGGATCGCTACGCGCACCGCGTGGGCCTCGTCCACCTCAAGGACTTGGATCCCGCCCTCGGAGCGCGTTTGACGGCGGGGGAGTTGACGCTCATGCAGGCCGTGCAGCGCGGCCTGTTCCCGCCCCTAGGTCGAGGAGAGGTGGCGATCACCGAGATCGTCGCTCGTCTCGAAGAGTCAGGACGGGACCTCTGGTACGTCCTGGAGCAGGATGCCGCCATCGCGGAGGGAGACCTCGCCGCGGTGGCCTGGCTCAGACGCAACGCTGATCTGAGCCTCGACTTCCTGCGAGGTCTGGTGCCCGCCCGCGCGGGCAGCGGAGCAATGCACAACAACCACCGATTCCCGGAGGGATAAACAACAATGTCAAGACTATTGAAGCTGCTTGCCGTGGTGCTCGCCATCACGCTCGTGGCCGCATCGTGCGGTGACGACGATGACGCCGCTGAGCCGGCCGCGCCGGCCGATGAGGCGCCCGCCGAAACGGCTGCCCCGGCTGATGATGAGGCCCCGGCGACCACTGCGGCTGCCGACGACGTCGTCGAGACGCAGGGCTGCGACCACACGTTCCACGTGATCACCCATGGTGACTCCGGCGTGTTCTGGTCCGTGGTCGAGGTGGCCGTCGCTGATGCCGCAGCCGCCATCGGCTGCGACGTCGTGTACTTCGGCTCCAACAACGACGCCCTGGCCCAGGCCCAGGAGATCGAGGCCGCAGTGGCGTCGGGCTCCTCGGGTATCGCCATCTCGCTGGCAGACCCGGCCGGCGTGAGCGACGCCGCCGCCGGCGTCGTGGCAGCCGGCATCCCGCTGTACACGCTCAACTCGGGCGTGAACAACTACAAGGACCTCGGCGCCGTCACCCACGTCGGCCAGACCGAGGTCGTGGCTGGCAACGGCGCAGGCGAGCGCTTCAACGCGCTGGGCGCCACCCACGTGCTGTGCGCCCGCCAGGAGCAGTCCAACGTGGCGCTCGAGGAGCGCTGCGAGGGCCTGGCCGAGACGTTCAACGGCGACGTGACCTCTGAGTTCGTCGGCCTCGACGCCAATCCCGACGAGCAGCAGAACAGCATCGCGGCCATCCTCCAGGCCGATCCGTCCATCGACGGCGTCCTCGGCGTCGGCCCGAACCTGCCACTGCGGGCTCTGGCCGCGGGCGAGCAGGCCGGACGCGAACTGGTGATCGGCGGCTTCGACCTCTCCGGCGACCTCATCGACGCCATCGAGGCCGGCGACGTGGCCTTCACCGTCGACCAGCAGCAGTACCTGCAGGGCTACCTGCCAGTGGTCCTCATGTACCTGCAGGCCACCAACCAGAACACCGCCGGCGGCGGTCTGCCCATTCTCACGGGCCCAGGCTTCGTGGACACCGCGAACGCCTCCGTCGTCAAGGCTCTGGTACAGCAGGGCACCCGCTAGTCAACTGACACGAGAGAGGGGGCGGCCGGCGGCCGCCGGTCACCCCCTCTCTGCTAACTTCCCCCCAGCGCGGGGCCTGCCCCTGTGGCAGGCCCCGGTGCTGGGCGGATCTGAGAAACGTCCGGTCGCCACAAGGCCCCGGGACGACCGGCTTGAGTCAACTAGCCATTGGGGGATCAAATGGCCGACACGACCACCGACAAGCCCGCCGAAGCCACTGCCGGCGGCGACGAGCGGCTGGCCCATAGGGGGCCGATCCAGACGCTGCTGACCCGGCCGGAGATCGGGGCCCTGCTGGGGGCCGTCGGCGTCTGGCTGCTGTTCTGGCTGGTGTCCGCTCCCTTCGGCACCGTAGGGGGCACGGCCAACTTCCTCGACGTCGCCGCCTACCTGGGGTTGATGGCCGTTCCCGTCGCGCTGCTGATGATCGGCGGCGAGTTCGACCTGTCGTCGGGCGCCATGACCGGAGCGACAGCCCTCATCGCCATCCTGCTGGCCAACGACATCAATGGCGCCGGGCTGGGACTCCACATCGCGGTGCCGCTGTCGCTGGCGTTCGCCCTGGCGATCGGGTGGTTCAACGGCACCGTCGTGGAGAAGACGTCGCTGCCCAGCTTCATTGTGACGCTGGGAACGTTCTTCATGCTGATCGGAGCCAAGCTCGGCTTCTCCAAGCTCTTCACCAACAAGGTTCTGGTCGAGGGGCTCGACGAGGCTGAGGGCTACGAATTCTGGAACGGCATCTTCGGTGCCGAATGGCTTCGCAACAACCACCTCTGGGACGTCCGCAGCTGGTCCAACCTGTGGCTGGTCCGCGACGAGATGTGGGCCCTGCTGCTCATCGGCGGGATCGCCGCCCTGGTGATCGGGACCTTCGAGCTGACGTACTCCCGGCGCTCGTCCCCGAACGTCGCGGGAATGGTGGTGGCGGCCGGCGGCACCGTGCTGGCGCTGGTCGGTCTGATCTACCTGCTGGCCCAGGACGGAACCACGTCCAACTGGATCGGCGGCATCCTTGTGGCGGCCGGCGTGCTGGCGAAGGTCGCCGGCTGGTGCCGGTTCCGCTATGAGGCGCCGGACCGGTCCGAGCGCGGAACCTCGGCCCGGTGGTGGCAGTACCTGATCAGCGGCATCGCGGCCCTGGTCGTCGCCATGATCGTTGCGGTGGTCATGGACGCCACCGACTCCTCCCAGCTGGGCTTCCTGAGCGGATCGTTCGGCAAGTTCGTGTTCGCCCTGGGAATCGCCGTAGTCGGAGCGCTGGCCGTCGTGGCGGCCCTGGGACGCATCACCCCCGGATACCCCATGCTCGGGGCGGTGCTCGTCGCCCTGCCGACGATCAGCTTCCTGGTGACGGTGCAGGCCGCTCGGGTCATTCTCTTTGGCGGGCTGGCGCTGTTGGGGATAATGCTGCTCTGGTCGACCGCCCGGCGAGTTCAGCCCGCGGTGACGGTCTCGCTGGCCATCTCGGCGGCGATCGTCGTGCTGGCCTTCTTCATCCAGGCCGAATCGGCGTCACGCAAGCTGCGGGTCGAGTTGTTCACGGTGCTGTTGCTGGTGGCTCTGCTGCTGGCCGCCTCCGCGGTGGCTCGCTACCTGAGTGCCGTTCGCACCACTGCACCTCCGCCCCCGCAGTTCGGCCGCTGGATGCACGTCTGCGCCGTGTTGGGCGTGGCCGCCGTCGTCGTGTTCGCCGTGATCGAACTGGTCGACGGCGACGGGATCCTCTACGCCGTGCTCACCGGCGCGGCCAAGGGCGGAATCGTGGGCTTCGTGGCCTACGCCGCGGGAACCGTGGGGCGCACCTTGATGACCCGCGATGAGGGGGTCGGACGGGCCCTGATCACGGTAGGGATCGGTGCGGTGATGCTGAGCGTCGCCACCCGACTGATGTTCGTGACCGGCAGCGAGTTGGAGACGATCTGCACGGTGGGCACCGACGGCGAGATGAGGTGCCCGCAGACGCAGTTCGGTGTGGTCGTGCTGTCGTTCCTGGTCTTTGCGGCTATCGGCTCGTGGCTCCTGATGCGCACGCAGTTCGGCAGCTGGATCATGGCTGTCGGGGGCAACAAGGAGGCGGCCCGCTCCGTGGGCGTTCCGGCGGCGCGCACCAAGACGACGCTGTTCATGATGGTGTCGGGGGCGGCGTGGATCACCGGGATGCTGATCGCCTTCCGGCTCACCGCAGTGCAGGCCAACGTGGGCGACGGCAACGAGTTCCGCTACATCATCGTGGCGGTGGTGGGTGGCAACCTGCTCACCGGCGGCTACGGGTCGGCGCTCGGCGCCGGCATCGGCGCGGTGATCTGGGGAATGATCTCCCAGGGCATCGGCTTCGCCCAATGGAACAGCGACTGGCGGTTCCTGGTGTTGGGGGCCCTGCTGCTGGTGGCGGTGATGGTCAACAACTATGTGCGGGGCCGGGCCGAGAAGGCACCGACGACATCTGGCGCCACCAGACCCGACAGGACCGAGATCGCCATAGTCGTGCCCGCTGAGCCGGCCAAGGGCGCAAAGGAGGAACAGCAATGAGCACCGACTTCCTCGAGCTGAGGAACATCTCGAAATTTTACGGCAACATCATCGCTCTCACCGGCGTCACCACGACGGTGAATCCCGGCGAGGTGACCTGTGTGCTCGGCGACAACGGCGCAGGCAAGTCGACGTTCATCAAGATCCTGGCCGGCGTGCACCAGCACGACGAGGGCGAGCTGGTCCTCGAGGGTTCCAAGGTCCGGTTCGCTCATCCCCGGGAGGCGCTCGCCGCGGGCATCGCCACCGTGTACCAGGATCTGGCCATGGTGCCGCTGATGTCGGTGTGGCGGAACTTCTTCCTGGGCCAGGAGCCCAAGACGGGAGTCTGGCCGTTCCGTCAGATCGACATCGACAAGGCCAAGATGATCGCCAAGGAGGAGATGGCCAAGATGGGCATCGACATCCGCGACACCGAGCAGAGCGTGGGCACCCTCTCGGGTGGCGAGCGCCAGTCGGTGGCCATCGCCAGGGCCAGCTACTTCGGCGCCCGGGTGCTGATCCTCGATGAGCCCACCTCCGCGCTGGGCGTGAAGCAGTCCGGAGTGGTGCTGCGTCGCATTGTGGAGGCCCGGGATCAGGGGCTGGCGGTGATCTTCATCACCCACAATCCCAACCACGCCTATCCCGTCGGTGATCGGTTCGTGATACTTCAGCGGGGCCAGTCCCTGGGCAACTGGGCCAAGGATGAGCTGTCGCAGGGCGAGCTGACCCAGCTGATGGCCGGTGGCGCCGAGTTGGAGGAACTCCAGCACGAGTTGGCCGGGGCCGACTCGAACGGAGGGTGATCGGTCGCTGCCCGTCGGCCGTCGTCGACTCGACGGCGACATCCAACCCCTCCCCCCGGCCCGCATGATGGAACTTGAGTTGCTGACCGTCGGCCGCGTCAGCGTCGACCTCTACCCGCAGCAGAGCGGGGTTCCCCTGAGCGGGGTGTCGTCGTTCGCCAAGTCGATCGGCGGATCGCCCACCAACGTGGCTGTGGCCGCGGCCCGGCTGGGCCGGCGGGCGGCGGTGGTCACCCGGGTCGGCGACGACGGGTTCGGCGAGTACATCCGCACCGCCCTGGCCGAGCGGTTCGGGGTGGTCAACGACTACGTGTCGGTGGACCCGCATCTGCGCACCGCGCTGGCCTTCTGCGCGCTGGACCCGCCGACCGACCCGCCCCTGCTGTTCTACCGGGAGCCGAGAGGTCCCGACATGAACCTCACCACCGGTGACATCCCCGAAGAGGCCTACGAGGTGCCCGTGCTGTGGGTGACCGGCTCACGCTTCGCGCAGGAGCCGTCGCGCTCCACGATCCGGACCATGCTCGAGAGGCGCAACCGGGCCGAGCACACCGTTCTCGACCTGGACTACCGGCCCAGCTTCTGGTCGTCGCCGGACGAGGCGGCCGAGCACATCGGGGCCGCCGTCGACCATGCCACGGTGGCGGTGGGCAACCGGACCGAGTGCGAGATCGCGGTCGGCGCCGCCGATCCCGACCAGGCTGCCGACCGGCTGCTCGATCGGGGCGTGTCGCTGGCGGTGGTGAAGATGGGGGCCGACGGCGTGCTGGTGGCCACACCGGAGGGCCGGTCCAGTGTTCAGCCGGTGCCGGTGGAGGTGGTCTGCGGGCTCGGCGCGGGCGACGCCTTCGGCGGTGCGCTGGCCGACGGGCTGCTGGCCGGCCTCGACCCCGTCGAGATGGTCACCAGGGCCAATGCCGCCGGCGCGATCGTGGCCGGCCGGTTGACATGCGCCGACGCCATGCCCACCACGGCCGAGATCGATGCCGTGCTCGCCGGCGGGGACCCCTCCGAGGCCGAGGCGGCATGAGCGGCCCGGCGCGGTGGCGCATCTGGATCGACCGCAGGCCGCCCCCCGAGGTCTCCGTCCCCGACGACGTCGAACTGACCGACGACCTCGCCGCGGCCGACGGCGCCGTGGTCGGAGCGGAGAAGTCTTGGGACTCCGACGCTTGCCGCCGCCTGCCTCGCCTGAAGGTGGTGGCCCGCGCCGGCATCGGCTACGACAACGTGGCGGTCGCTGAGTGTGCCGCCGCCGGCGTGGCCGCGTGCAACGCTCCCGACGCTCCCACCGTGTCCACCGCCGAGCACGCCCTGGCGCTGCTGCTGGCCGTGTCCAAGCGCGTCAAGCCGGCCGAGCGGGGGCTCGCGGCCGGTCTGGGCGACTACCGGGTCAACCATCGTGCCCTGGAACTTCACGGCCGGACTCTGGGACTGCTCGGCTGCGGGCGCATCGGCAGCCGCGTGGGGCGTTACGGGGCCGCGCTCGGCATGCGGGTGCTCGTCCACGATCCGCACTTGGATCCCGCCCGCGTGGCGGGGACCGGTGAGCCGGTGGACCTCGACGGCCTGTGGCGCGACAGCGATGCGGTGTCGCTGCACGCACCCGCAACCGCGGCCACCCGTCACATCGTCGACGCCCGCGCTGTCGCGTCCATGAAGCCGGGGGTCATCATCATCAACTGTGCCCGGGGCGCGCTGATCGACCACGATGCGCTACTCGCCGGCCTGGAGTCGGGCCACATCTCCGGGGCCGGGTTAGACGTGACTGAGCCCGAGCCGCTGCCGGTGGGCCATCCGCTGCTAGGGCGCGACGATGTGATCGTCACCCCGCACGTCGCGTCGTCGACCACAGCGGGAATGGTCAGGCTTCTCGATCAGGCACTGGACCAGGCGGCCCAGTGGCTGCGCGGAGGTAGCCCCGAGCATCTGCTCGATCCAGCTGCGGCCGATCCCGCCGTCGACCGCCGGAGGGTCTCATGAGCACGCCGCGCCGCATCGGGATCGCCGTGATCGGCTTCGGCTGGATGGGCCAGGCCCACGCCCGGTCCTACGCACGCCTGCCGTTGATCTTCGACGGCCTCGAATACCGCGCCGAGCTGACGGTGTGCGCCGACACGCTGGCCGAGCGGCGGGCCGTCGCCCTGAGCGACTTCGGCTTTCGCGAGGTCACCGAAGACTGGCGGGTGGCGGTCGATCACCCGGACGTGGACGTGGTCGTGATCTGCGCGCCCAACATGGTGCACTGCGAGCTGGTCGAGGCGGCCGCCGCGTCGGGCAGGCACGTGTTCTGTGAGAAGCCCGTCGGGGGCACTCCCACCCAGACGGCCCGAGCCGAGAAGGCCTGCCGTGACGCGGGGATCATCACCGGAGTCGGCTACAACTACCGGTTCGTGCCGCTCGTGCAGCACGCCCGCAACCTGGTAGAGGCGGGCGAGCTGGGTCAGATCACCAACTACCGGGGCCGCTTCTTCTCCATGTACGGCGCCGATCCGCTCGGCCTGCTCAGCTGGCGCTTCCTGATCGATCAGGCCGGGCACGGCGTGTCCACCGACATCCTCAGCCACGCCATCGACCTGGCCATGATGCTCAACGGCCCCATCTTGCGGGTGGTGGGCACCGGCGAGACGTTCATCAAGGAGAGGCCCCTGCCGTCCGCGTCGGGCACCCACTACGACCGGGGCAAGCCGGGCGACCCGGTCGGGGTGGTCACCAACGAGGACTACTTCGGGGCCATGGCCGTGTTCGCCAACGGCAGCCGCGGCACCTTCGAGGTGAGCCGGACGATGGTGGGGCCGCAGAGCCAGATGGCCTTCGACATCCACGGCACCGACGGCGCGCTCAGCTGGAACTTCGAGACCATGAACCAGATGCGGCTGTTCAACATCATCGAGGGCGACCGGGGCTACACCACCGTCTACGCCGGCGAACGCCACCCGTATCACGCGGGCTTCGTTCCCGGCGAGGCCAACTCCATCGGCTTCGAGGACGTGGTGACCATCCAGGACCACGAGTTCCTGGCCGCAGTGGCCGAGGGCCGGCCCCATTCGGCGGGGATGGAGCAGGCGCTGGAGTATGTGAGCGTGCAGGCCGCGCTGCTGCGCAGCTGGGAGACCGGCGCCTGGACGGACGTCGTCTCGGTAAGGATCGATTGAGGGGTGCAGCCCGCCATCGAAGCTGCTACCAAGAGACGCAGCACGCTCGATTTCGGCGCGTGCTATAGCGGCCGCGAGGCCGGGGAGAGGTAGGCCATGGAGACGGTAAGGCTCACTACTTCGGGGGCGGTGGTCCGCTACCTCGCAGCCCAGCACATAGAGGTCGACGGCGAGACCGTGCCGCTGTTCGCGGGCGTGTTCGCCATCTTCGGCCACGGCAACGTCACCTGCCTGGGCCACGAACTGGAGCGGGCCGGCGACAGGCTGCCCACCTGGCGGGGCCAGAACGAGCAGGGCATGGCCCTGGCCGCCTGCGGCTTCACCCGGGCCCACAAGCGGCGCCGGATCATGGTGGCCACCAGCTCGATCGGCCCGGGCGCGACCAACATGGTGACCGCGGCCGCGGTGGCGCTGTCCAACCGGCTGCCGCTGCTGCTGATCTCGGGCGACACCTTCGACCACCGCATCGTCGATCCGGTGCTGCAGCAGGTCGAGCACTTCGGTTCCCCCACCACGACCGTCAACGACGCCTTCCGGGCCGTGGTGCGCTTCTGGGATCGGATCACCGCACCCGAGCAGGTCGTGCACTCGCTGCCGCACGCCGTCCACACCATGCTCGATCCGGGCGACTGCGGCCCGGCCTTCATCGGGCTGCCCCAGGACGTGCAGGGCGACGCCTACGACTATCCGGCTCGGTTCTTCACCGACACGGTGCACGAGATCCGCCGGCCCAGGCCCGACCGGGGCGAGCTGCGCAGGGCTGCGGAAGTGCTGGCCGGCGCGCAGCGTCCGCTGATCATCGCCGGCGGCGGCGTGCGCTGGTCGCTGGCCGAGGAGCAACTGGCCGCCTTCGCGGAGGCTCACGGGATCCCGGTGGTCGAGACCACCGCGGGCCGCACCTCGCTGCCCGCTCACCACCCCCTCAACTGCGGACCGATCGGTGTGACCGGCTGCGTCTCGGGTAATGCCATGGCGGCGGAGGCCGACGTCGTGCTGGCGGTGGGCACCCGTCTCGGGGACTTCGTCACCGGCTCCTGGACGGTGTTCTCCGACGAGGCCGCCCGCATCATCGGGCTGAACGCGGCCCGCTTCGACGCGGTCAAGCACCGGTCGGTTCCCCTGGTGGCCGACGCCAGGGAAGGTCTGGCCGAGCTGGGCGCGGCCGTCGGCGACTACCGGGCCCCGCAGTCCTGGTCGGTGAGGGCCGCCTCGGAGACGGCCCAGTATCACGCGTACATCGACAAGATCGCCGCTCCGGTGACGCTGGGGACATCCGGCTCCGACGGAGCCGGTGGCGCCGACCTCCCCACCTACGCGCAGGTCGTCGGAGCGGTCGATCGAGCCGCCGGCGCGTCCACCTACGTGGTCACCGCCGCGGGCGGCTTCCCCGGCGAGCTGATCAGCGGGTGGCGCTCGCAGGGCGTCCATTCGTTCGACTGCGAGTACGGGTACTCGTGCATGGGATATGAGATCTCGGGGGCCTGGGGAGCGAAGATGGCCATGCCCGACCGCGAGGTGATCGCCCTGGTCGGCGACGGCTCGTACCTGATGATGAACAGCGACCTCTACAGCACGGTGCTGTCGGGGCACAAGCTCATCGTCATCGTCTGCGACAACGGCGGCTTCGCCATCATCGACCGGCTGCAGGTCTCGGCGGGCGGAGTGTCGTTCAACAACTTCATGTCGGACTGCCGCACCGACCTCGCCGACGGCACCGACGTCGTCGAAGTGGACTTCGCGGCCCATGCGGCCTCGATGGGCTGCGGCGCCGAGACGGTGCGCACGGTGGCCGAGCTCGAGGCGGCCATCGAGCGGGCCAGGGAGGCTGATCGCACCTACGTCATCGCGCTGAAGACGCACCCGAGTTCCTGGACCGAGGGCGGTGCCTTCTGGGAGGTGAGCGTGCCCGAGGTGAGCGCCCTCCCAGCGGTGCTCGAAGCCCGCGCCGGCTTCGACGAGGCCCGCTCCTCCCAGCGGGTGGGCTGGTGAGCGACGAGGCCCGCTCCTGCCGGGTGGTGGGCTGGTGACCGATCCGGGCTCCTTCCACGGCGGCGTAGCGCTGGTTACGGGAGGCTCGCAGGGCCTCGGCTACGCGGTGGCGCAGCGGCTGGTCTCGGAGGGAGCGTCGGGCCTGCTGCTGGTCGGCCGCGACGGCGCCAAGGGCGAGGCGGCTGCGGAGTCGCTGCGAACCGAGCAGTGCCGGGCGGAGTTCCTGGCCGCCGATCTCGGCCACGCCGGCGCCTGCGAGCAGGTCCTGGCCGTGCTCGACGGCAGCTTCGGCGCCTGCCACAGCTTCGTCAACTGCGCGGCCATCACCGACCGCGGCACGGTCTGGGACACCACCCCGGAACTGTGGGACACCATGCTGGCCGTCAACGTGAAGGCGCCCGGGCTGCTGAGCCAGGGAGTGGCGAGGATCATGGCCCGCGAGTCGATCGAGGGCACGATCGTGCTCATCGGGTCGATCGCGGGACGGGGCGGGCCGCCCAAGCTGTTGCCGTACGCCACCTCCAAGGGGGCGCTGGTGGCCTTGACCCGCAACCTGGCCTTCTCTCTCATGCGCCATCGCATCCGCGTGAACCTGCTGTGCCCGGGATGGATGGACACTCCCAACGAGGATGTCGTGCAGCGCACATTCGACGGCGCCACCGACGGCTGGCTGGAGCGGGCTGAGGCCGGGATGCCTTTCGGCCGGCTGATCAAGCCGTCGGAGATCGCCCGCACCATCGTGCACCTGGCCACCTGCGAGTCGGGGATGATGACCGGCGCGGTGGTGGATTGGGACCAGACCGTGCTGGGTGCGGGCGATTCGGTGTTCCCCGGACCGGACTTGGCGCCGCCGGCGGCGGCAGCGGGGATGCCGCGGTGACCGCAGCCGTGCGGGACTACGGCCTCACTGGCGCGGATTCGACGCTGGCGATCGAGAAGGGGCTAGTGGAGGCGGAGTGGTTCCGCCCGCCCATCGATCCTGAGCGGCTGCGCGCCCTGCAGGCCCGGACCAACGCCCGGGCCGCCCGCGACACCATCCTTTGGCTGGGCCTGCTCGCCGTGTTCGGGTATCTGGCGTTCCGAGCACTGGGCTCGTGGTGGGCTGTGCCGGCGTTCATGGTCTACGGCGCGCTATACGGCGGTGCCGGCGACTCCCGCTGGCACGAGTGCGGGCACGGCACCGCGTTCAGGACCAAGTGGCTGAACGACGTCGTCTACTACATCGCGTCTTTCATGTTGCTGCGCCAGCCCACGCTGTGGCGCTGGTCGCATGTACGCCACCACACCGACACGATCGTGGTGGGGCGCGACCCCGAGATCATGTTTCCCCGCCCGTCGAACCTGCGCCGAGTGCTCGGGGTCTACGTGCCGGTGATGATCCTGCCCAAGGCGGTGTGGCGCACCCTCAAGCACGCCGCGGGCCGTGTCGACGACGACGCCCGGGACTTCATCCCCGTCGACGAGCTGCCCAAGCTCAAGTGGGAGTCACGGGCCTACATCGCCGTGTTGGGCGGTACCGCGGTGTGGTGCGTCGCCATAGGCTCGATAGTGCCGGCGCTGTACATCGGGTTGCCGACCTTCTACGGGGCGTGGCTCATGGTGTTCTTCGGGGCGACGCAGCACGCCGGCTTGCGCGAGGACGTGCTCGACCACCGCTACAACTCCCGGACCGTGTACATGAACCCCGTCCTGAGGTTCCTGTACTCGAACATGAACTACCACGTCGAGCACCACATCTTCCCGACGGTGCCGTACTACGCGCTGCCGGCTCTCCATGAGGAGATCAAGGAGTACCTGGCCCCGCCGGACCCGTCCACCATCAGTGCCTACCGGCGGATCTTCACCACGCTTCGCCGCCAGTGGCGCGACCCGTCCTACGACGATCCCCGCCCCGACGTGCCCGAAGTCGCCGCCCCGGGTCGGACCTTCGTGAACACCGGCGTCACCGCCTGGGCCGGCGAGGTGCACGACGGCCTGGTCGACCTCGGCCCGGCCGAGGGCCTGAGCGCCGGGTCGGCTCGCCGGATCGACCGGGGCGACGCCACCTACGCGCTGTACCGCCTCGACCCCGACGACATCGAACCAGATGACTCCGGCGGTGAGTTCGTGCTGAGCGACGGGCTGTGCACCCACGGCCAGGCCCATCTGGCCGAGGGGGCGGTGCTCGACTGCATGGTCGAGTGCCCCAAGCACAACGGCTGCTTCGACCTGCGCACCGGCGAGGCGTTGCGCTACCCGGCCACCGAGCCGATCACCCTCTACGACGTGGCGCTCCGCAACGGCCGGGTGGTCTCGCGGCTGGAGCCGCTCGCACCGGTGGACGCGACGCAGTGAGCGATGCCGTCCGCGTCGGGCTGCTGGGCTGCGGTCGCATCGGCTCGATGCACGCCGAGCTGGTGTCCCGACGGGTGGCGGGCACCGACCTGGTTGCCGTCTATGACGTGTTCGATGACGCGGCTGCCGGCGTAGCTGAGGCGTTCGGCGCCCGCCACGCGTCGAGCGCAGCTGAACTCATCGAGTCCTCAGACGTCGACGCGGTGGCGATATGCAGCTCGACCGACACCCACATCGACCTGCTGGTGGAGGTGGCGGCCGCGGGCAAGCCGGCCTTCGTCGAGAAGCCGCTGTCGTTGGACTTGGCCGAGGTGGACCGGGGTATCGCGGCGGCCACCGCGGCCGGCATCGCGGTGCAGGTGGGCTTCAACCGGCGCTTCGACGAGGCCCACCGCCATGTGCGCGACCGGGTCGCCGCTGGCGATGTGGGCGATGTGCATCTGGTCCGCATCTCCAGCCGGGACCCTGACCCGCCGCCGATCGCTTACATCGAGGTGTCGGGCGGGATCTTCTGCGACATGACCATCCACGACTTCGACATGGCCCGTTTCGTGACCGGCAGCGAAGCGGTCGAGGTGTACGCCACCGGGGGAGTGCGGGTCGATCCAGCCATCGGTGAGGCCGGCGACCTCGACACCGCGGTGGTGGTGGTGACCCACGAGAACGGAGCGATAACCACCATCGACAACAGCCGACAGGCGGTGTACGGCTACGACCAGCGGTTGGAGGCGTTCGGGTCGAAGGGGATGGCCTGCTCGGACAATCCGCCCTCGGCCACGACGCAGTACTGGGATGGGGACGGCTCCCACGGCCGGCCGCTGCCCTACTTCTTCCTGGATCGCTACATCCCGTCGTACCTGGCCGAGTGGGACGCGTTCGTGGCCACGGTCGGTGGCGCGCCGTCGCCGGTGAACCTGGCCGACGGCCGGGCGCCGCTGGTGATGGGCCTAGCCGCGTGGACCGCCGTTCGCGAGGGCCGCCCGGTGGCCATCGCCGAGATCGGCTGAGCGGGGAAGGTTTGCCGTGCGGGCCTATGTGACCGGGGGCACCGGGTTCGTCGGGTCGAACATCGTCAAGGTGTTCTCCGAGCGCCACGGCGCCGAGGTGCACTGCCCGGTGCACCGGTTCGTGCCCACCGATACCGGCGGTTTCACCACCGAGCGCCTCGACCTGCTCGACGACGAGGCGGTGCGGGCCAGCGTGGGTGCGTTCGAACCCGACGTGATCATCCACTCGATGATCCTCAACGACTTCGCGGCAATGTACGCCGACCGGGACCTGGCCTGGCGCAGCTACGTGGGCACCACCGCGACTCTGGCCCGAGCGGCCGACGAGGTGGGGGCCAAGCTGATCCTGGTGTCCACCGACTGGGTGTTCGACGGCACCCAGTCGGGCGCCGACGAGGACACGCCGCCCAACCCGGTCAACCTCTACGGCGTGCTCAAGATGGCCAGCGAGCAGGCCGCCATGCTGGGCGCGGAGCACGCCGCGGTGGCCCGGGTGTCGGCCGTGAGCGGCATGCACTGGATGCGCGACCACACGCCCCGGGTGCAGGACGGCGGCTTCGGCTACTTCGTCACCTCGATCGTCGGCGCGCTGGAGGAGGGTCGCCCGTTCGCGGTGTGGGAGGCCGACAACATCAACATGGTGGCCTCGCCGTCGCTGGCCAGCGAGTGCGCCGAGGTGATGTGGCGCATCGCGGCCGACGATGGCGCCGTCGGTGTCTTCCACTGCTGCGGCGGTGAGTCCGCGGGCCGGATGGAGTTGGCCCGCATCGCGTGCGATGTCTTCGACTTGGATCCGTCGCTGCTCAGCTCCGCGCCGCCCGACACCGGCGCGGTGGGAGCCGTGGGCGAGTTCCCGATTCCGTACGACACCAGCCTCACGGTGCGGCGCTCGAGGGAGGTCCTCGGCTACGAGCCGCCCAAGATCCGCGAGCTGCTGACCCGGTTCCGCCACGAGCGGACTTCCGGCGCCCTCGCCTACTGATTCTCGGGTCGGTTTTAGGCGTATGCCACTGGTTTTCGACCCGAGATTTCGCCCGCCGATAACGGAGGCAGGAACATGACCAGTTCGTCGCTGATCCGTCCGACCGGGGGGCCGGGACGGATCCTCCACGTGACGCCCGAGTCCGCGGGCTGGGGCCATGTGGAGTTCGGGGTGGTCGAGGTGAACCCGGGTTCGCCGTGGTCGGGCATGGCGGCCGACCGGGAGACCGCCATCGTGCCGCTGTCCGGCGAGGGCCGGGTAGTGGTCGGCGACGGCGACATGGAGGTCGAGTTGAGCCGGGACTCGGTGTTCACCCAGATGGCGAGCATCGTCTACCTGCCTCCGGGGACCCCGTACCGGATCGAGTCCGAGGCCGGACTGCAGGCATCGGTGGGTTCGGCTCCAGCCGAGGGCCGATACCCGGTGCGGGTCTTCGAGCCGTCGGAAATGCGGATCGAGATCCGGGGCGGCGGGCAGGCCTACCGCCAGGTGGTCCATTCGCTGTCCCATCCGCTGCCGGCGGAGCGGCTCATCCTCTACGAGGTGTACGTGCCCCGCGGCACGTGGTCGGGGTGGCCGCCGCACTGCCACGACGGCCGTGACGGCTCGCCGTACCTCGAGGAGGTCTACTACTTCCGTCTCGACCGGTCCGAGGGCTACGCCATCCACCGCAACTGGCGGGACGACGAGGACTACGACGATGCTATGGTGGTTACCGACGGCGACGTGGCCCTGGTGCCCAAGGGCTACCACACCTCGGTGACCTGCCCGGGCTCGAACATGTACTTCCTGAACTACCTCGCGGGCGAGCTCCAGGACGACGAGCGCCGCACGCCGCCGTGCTTCATGGCCGAGCACACCTGGATCGAGGCCGACTGGACGGCGGGGGAGTGGGGCCTGCCGGTGGTGACCCCGGACGGCCCCGGGGTCGGCTCGTGAGCCTGGACGGGATCTCCGACGGCGGTCGCTTCGGGGTCCTGGCCATCGACCACCGTGACTCGCTACGGGCTGTCCTGGCCCCCGATGACCAGGAATCGGTCAGCGCCGAAGACATCACCGATCTGAAGCGCGAGCTGGTCGGGGCGCTGGCTGCAGGCGCCACGGGGGTGATGCTCGAACCCGAGTACTCGATCCCCCAGCTGCTCGACGGCACGCTGCCCGCCGGCGTCGGGTTCACCGCCGCCCTGGAGGCCCAGGGCTACGCGGCCGATCCCGAGGCTGCGCCCACCCGAGTCCTTGAGGGCTGGTCGGTGGAAGCTGCCGCCGGCTGCGGGGCCTCGGCTGCCAAGCTGCTCGTGCTGTACCGGCCAGATCGCCCCCACGGGACGGCCCAAGAGAGAGTGGCGGCCGAGATCCTCGCCGAGTGCCGACGGGTGGGGATCCCGCTGGTGCTGGAGCCTCTGTTCTACGGGCTGAGCGATCCGGCCGCCCGCCGCGCCATCGTGATCGAGACCGTCGAGCGCTTCGCGGCCATGGATCCGCACCTGCTCAAGCTGCCCTTCCCGGTGGACCCCGCCCACGAGCCTGACCGCAGAGTGTGGGCCGCGGCCTGCGCCGAGATCACCGAGCGCTGCCACATGCCGTGGACGCTGCTGTCGGGTGGCGGCAACTACGAGTCCTACCGCGACCAGGTCGCGGCCGCAGTGGCCGCGGGCTGCTCCGGTTTCATGGCCGGCCGAGCACTATGGGGCGAAGCCGCCCTGGCCTCACCGTCAGACAGGCCGGGGATCATCTCCGACCTGGTCGCCCCCCGCCTACCCGAACTCCGCAGCTTGCTCAGCTAGGCGCGGCCTCCCGGCCTTCGGGCTGGTCGGCGCTCGTAGAGTGCCGGTCTGTGAGCACTGGCGCTGAACGTCTGGACGCTGGCCGCGGCGCGACCTGGGCAGCCATGGCAATGAAGGCGGCGCTGGCGCTGGCCTTCGTGGTCGCCCTGACGGTGCCGCTGGACCAACTCGAGGGCAAGGGCATGGCCTTCAGGTTCCCGCTGTTCATGCTGTCGGCTGCGATCGTGCCGCTGGCGTGGCGGCGCCGCTTCCGGCCCTATCCGGCCACCGCGGACGTGCTGGTGGTGGCACCGTTCCTGCTGGACACCCTCGGCAACCTGGTCGGGCTCTACGACGCTTACGACGCCACCGACGACGTGCTGCATACCATCAACTGGATACTCCTGGTGGCCGCGTTCCACGCCTGGCGCTATCGCCGCGGCGGCTCCGCGGCAGCGATGTCAAGCCGCGACGCCTGGCTGCTGGGGGCGGGCATCGGCGCGCTGGCCATCGTGGGCTGGGAGATCGCGGAGTGGATCGTGGCCGAGACCGGCGCCGGCGGCGGCCTGGCCCTCACCTACGGCGACACCGTCGGCGACCTAGCCCTATCCACCGCCGGCGGCATGATCGGATCCTGGCTAGGCGTGCGCTACCTCGGCGATTTCAGTGTGCCGTCAGGCGCCACCGACCTTGGCTAGCGGCCGGGCTCCATCGATCGCCGAGTGCTTCTCACTTGGGAATGTGCAGGCCGAGCGCCTTCTCGAGGTTCGACAGGTAGTCGGCGTAGGCGCGCCGGCCGGTGGCCGTCGCCTGTATCCAGGTGCGGGGCTTGGACCCCTGGAACTCCTTGGTGATCTCCAAGTAGCCCGCGGCCTCGAGCTTGCGCAGATGGATGGTGAGGTTGCCGCCGGTCAGATCCAGGGTCTGCTGGATGAACCCGTAGGCCAAGTGGTCCAACTGCGGAACCGAGACAAGCAGCGTCATGATCCGCAGCCGGGTCGGCTGGTGGATCATTTCGTCGAGGATGGCCGCCTCGGCAGCCGTGGAGGAGTCGGCGCTCACCGCAAGCTCACCACACGCGGGTCCTGAAGACCCACGCGAAACCGGCCGCGGTCATCGCAACCATCGCCGATCCCGACACCGCCATTGCGGCATCCCCGAGAAGGTAGTCCGGGATGTAGAACGCGGCCGCGTATCCCAGTCCCAACACCGCAATCACCGGACGGTGCATGATGCCGAAGAGGACGTAACCGAGCGCTATCACGCCGACAAAGACGCGTGGCGCGGCGTCCGCGCTATCGGGGTTCCACAACCCGGCTGTCGCTGTCAGGAGGAACGCGGCCCCCACCACGGAAGTCCAAAAGAAGAACACCCTGATCCCGGCACGGCGGGCCGCTTCGCTGGTCGCCATCGTGTTGCCCGCTCGGTGACCGATGATGCCGCTGCACACTCCACCCACTGTCCCGAGGCCGCCCCACAGCGGGCCAGGGAACCACGGCCTGTCCTCGGCGAACTCGGTGGCGAGCGTGTCGATGGCGAAATGGGTGAAGTAGCCCACCGACACGATCACGCCCCACAGCAGCATGATCGCAGTGCTCCCGGCCAGGTACATCGCGCTGCGGGCGTCATCCATGGTGGTGTGGATGGCCTGCCAGCTCTCCTCCGCCGTCAGGGCGTCTGCGCCCTCGTCGAATGTCTCCATCTATCGCCCTCCCTCGGCCTAGTTTGCAATACAAACTAGTTTGCATTACCAAAGAGCGAATGTCAAGCCCAATCGCTCGAACAGGGAGAGTCAGTAGCCGAGGGCTACGTCTACTAGGCCTAGGAGCTCCTCGCCGGCCAGCCAGCGGCCGACGTTCTCCCGCACCCTGTTGGTGATAAGCGGCAGGCCCATCTCGCGGGTGTTGCCGATATGGGGCGTGATCACGCAGTTCGGCAGGGCCCACAACCCTGAGTCGTCGGGCAGCGGCTCGGGGTCGGTCACGTCGAGCACCGCCCCGGCGATGGTTCCCGCCCGCAGCGCGGCCTCCAGCGCGGCGTGGTCCACGTGCCCGCCGCGGGCCACGTTCACCAGCCAGCACTGAGACCCCATCGACTCCAGCAGCGCCTCGTCCACCACCCCGCGGGTCTCGTCAGTAAGCGCCAAGGCCACCACCACGGCGTCGGCACCCGCAACCGCCTCCTGCACCGAAGCCAGCGTCATCGTTCGCACGGCGCCCTCGAAGGGCTCCTCGGAGCGCCGCACGACTGTCACCCGGCAGCCCCACGGCTCCAGCAGACGCATGAGCGACTGGGTGATGCCGCCGCCGCCCAGTACCGTGATCCGAGTCCCGAACAGGTTGCGGCCCGACTCCGCGCACCACGACTCGGCCGTCGCGAACAGATGGAAGTCCCGGAAGCCCATCAGCAGAGCGGCCATGACCCATTCCGCCACCGGCTCGGCGTACACGCCCTTGGCGCAGGTCCACGTGTAGCGCGTGTCCAGATAGTCGAGGAACGGCTCCACACCCGCATAAGGGAGTTGCACCCACTCCACGTGCGGGGCCGCGGCAATCACCTCCGGGTACATGCCGGCCGCGTACGGATCGGCCCAGATCAGGGCTTGAGCCTCTGCCAGTTCCGCCACCTCGCCACCGGCGTCGCGCACGGCGACCGCGAAGGCGTCATACATCACGGGCCGGGTGTCCGGTGCAACCGCGATGGGGCGGCTCATGCGGCTTGCCCGAGTGCCGGTTGGTGGCGGCAGGCCCGGCGGCGGCCGTTCACGGCCGGGATCGGGTCACGACGGGTTGAACTGGCGGTCTCCGGCGTCGCCGAGACCCGGCAGGATGAACCCGTTCTCGTTGAGCGACTCGTCGACGGCGGCCACGCACACGGCATCGGCCAGCCCGGAGTCGCGCACCCGCTCGATCCCCTCGGGAGCGGCCAGAACAAATACCGCAGTCATCCGTCCCGCGCCACCGGCCTTCAGCGTCTCCAGGGCGTGGACGCAGGATCCGCCGGTGGCCAGCATCGGGTCGAGGATCAGGGCATCGCGGCCCTCGAGGCTCTCCGGAAGCGTGCTCGCATACTGGCTGGCCTCCAGGGTCCGCTCGTTGCGCCTGAGCCCGACGAACGCCACCTCCACGTCACCGAGCAACTCGAGCGCGGCGTCGAGCATGCCCAGCCCGGCCCGCAGCACGGGCACCACCACCGGAAGCCGCTCGATGCGGGAGCCCACCGTCGGGCCCATGGGCGTGGTGACGTCGACGGGTACCAGCGGAGCCTGCCTCATGGCCTCGTACACCAGGATCGAGCTCAGGTCGCGCAGCAGCCGCCGGAACTCATGGTTGGGGGTGGAAGAGTCGCGCAGGCGTGTCACCCGGTCGGCAACCAGCGCATTGTCGATCACATGGACTTCGGTCACGGTCTTCTCGCTATCTCGATGCGTCCTCCCTCACCGTAGATGGCCGCCGCCAGCGCCTGCACGTCCTCCGGTGTCAAGCGTTCCAGCTCCTCGCTGAGCCGCTTCTTGGTGACGACGTCCTCGTCTTCGGCGCTGCGCCGGGCCAGCAGCGCGCTGACCAGGTCGGGGTTGCGCGACCGGGCGTAGTCGGTGGTCAGGATGGCGGTTGCCTGTTCGAACTCGGCGGGAGTCAGTCCGTTGGCGGCCACATCGGCCAGTATGTCGAGCATCGTGGTGCGGACTTCGTCGAACCGGCTCGGATCGAGCGTGGCATAGACGCCCGAGTCGAAGAACTGGCTGGGAAGGCTGTTGCTGTCGACCGAGCCCCCTGCGACGTAGGAGGCGCCCAACTGCTCGCGTATCACTAGGAACAAGCGCTCGCTCAGAGCTACCCCGAGCGCGTCGGCGGCCACCGCCCGCAGCGGGGTCACCTCCAGGTCGGCCTCGTGGTAGATCTCCAGCACGGCGCTCTCACCCTCGCCGACCGTCACCTGCCGCTGCAAAAGCCCATCAGGCATGGGTGGTCGGCGGTTGATGTACGTGTCCGACTCGCCGGCGGGGAGTGTGCCGATGTAGTGGCGGGCCAGACGCTCGATCTCCGCGGCGTCGATGTCGCCGACAACGGCCACCACCATGTCGTCGACTTTGCCGAGACGGCTCTGGTACATGGCGAGCAGTCGCTGCGGGGTGAGCGAGTCGATCTCCTCGCGGCTGGCGATGGCCCGGTACCAGGTGTCGCCGTAGCGGGCCTCGAGGTAGGCGATCGCCGCCTGCCAGCGGGGGTCGCGCTCCGACAGCGCCAACCTGGTCTCGGCGGTGTGGAGTGCGTCCTGGTAGGACTGGTCGTCGATCCGGGGTGCGGTCACCAACAGGTGGACTAGCTGGAACATGGCCTCGACGTCGTCGGTGCTTGACGCCCCGGCGAAGCCCTCAGTCGTCTCGCCTATGTAGGGATTGACCCCAACGGTGCGGTCTTCCAGGAAGCGGTTCAGCTCCGCTCTCGACAGATCGCCCAGGCCGCTGCCCTGCACCGTGTTCACCGCAATAGCCGAGAGGGCCCGGTCACCGGGCTCGAGCAGCGACCAGCCCCCGAGGGACTGCGCTTGCAGGCTGACCGAGCCCTCGGCGATGTCGGAGGGAGCGAACATGACCCGGGTCCCGTTGGCGAAGGTCCACTCGTACCCGTCGTCGAAGAGGTCGAAGGATCCCTCCGAGACGGGGTCCGCAGGTTCCGGCGGGTCCATGAGCCGATCGATGACCGCCACTTCTTGCGGCGGCGGTCCGGCCGTGGCCGCAGCCAGAGCGGCGTCGAGTTCGGCTACCGTCGGCACGCTCGACGGGTCGGGACCGACCGCGATGACCAGCAGCCCGCCGCGCTGCATCTGCCACCGGAAGTGCTCGGTCAACTCCTCGGGGGTGATCTGCGCCAGCAGTCGAGCGGTCCGGGTCACCGACCCCGGGATGGAGTCGATGTCGCCACCGTAGAAGAAGTGGTTCTGGTAGTAGCCGGCCCACTCACGGTCCTGGATCGTGGGTGTCCTGTCGAGCAGGAACTGCAGGTCGGCCACGATCTGGCGGATGGCTCGCGCCAGGTCGCCGCGGGTGAAGCCGTGTTCCTGCGCGGTCAACAGCACAGACAGGTAGTCGGTGGACGCGGTGTCGAGGTTGTCGCCCTGCCAGTTCGTGCCGTAGTACCTGAGCCCGCGGTTGTAGGTGAAGGCCGAGAAGCTCGGCGGGTCGACCTGGCTCAGCTCGCCCCGGTGATAGGCGTCTTCGAGGCGGTTCTGGACCATCAGCTCGATGAGGGCCTCCATGGTTGCGAGCCGATCCCCGCCGACAGTGCTGAGATCGTAAGGATCTATGGGAATGTCAAGCGAGATGAAGGTGACGCCCTGTCTCGGGTCGGTGACCACATGGCTCGAGGACTCGGCCGGAGGTATGTACACGCTGGGGGCCCGGCGTCCCTCGCCGGACGGCAGCGGCCCGAAGTGCTCCTCCACCAGCGCACGCTGGTCCTCCACAGCCATATCGCCCACCACGACCACGGCCATATTGGTGGGAACGTACCACTTCTCGTAGAAGGCTCGAAGATCCTCGGCCGTCATCGCGTTGACGTTGTCGAGAGTGCCGATGGGGTCGCGGCCCTCATAGGGGGTTCCCTGCGTGTAGATCCGGTCGAACTCGCGGGTGATGAGGCCGTCGACACGCTCCACAGCGCGCCGCATCTCGTCGAGGACGACGCCTCTCTCGGATTCGACCTCGTCGGGATCGAAGGTGGCCGCGCCGGCCATCTGGGACAGTGCGTTGAACACTAGGGGTGCCTTGCCGGGCTCGTCGATGCGCACCTCGATCCGGTAGAGGGTCAGGTCGTGGCCCACACCGGCGTTGACGTCGGGCCCCAGTTCCACGCCGATCTCCCGCAGAGCCTCTCCCAGGGAGTTACCGGGGTAATCGGTGGTGCCGTTGAAAAGCATGTGCTCGACGAAGTGCCCGATGCCGGCCTGCTCGTCGGTCTCGTCGACCGATCCGACGTTGATGAGCAGACGCACCGCGAGGTTCCTGCCCGGATCGTCGTTGTAGCGCAGGTAGTAGGTGAGGCCGTTGTCGAGGGTCCCGATGGTCACGGCCGGATCGACCGGCAGCGGGGTGGGGTCGTGGGCGGGCACCGGTTCGGCCGGGTACACCAGCCCGATCGCCCGGGCCAGGAAGGTGGCCATCTCACCTCGGGTCACATGGCGCCGCGGGCAGTAGCGGACCGGGTCATGGTCGCACCCGGCGGTGATCCGCGCCGCGGCCAGCCGGTCGATGTCGTCGGCGAAGACGTGATCGGCGGGCACGTCCGCGAACCCGGCCCTCACAGCCCGGTCCAGGTTGAAGGCTCCGGCCAGGACCGCCGCCGTCTGGCCGCGGTCGATGGGATCGTCGGGGCAGAAGCTCAGCGGATCGGTCTCGCACCCCTCGATGACTCCCAGCTCGGCGAGGCGCTCCGCGTGCGGCGACCACCACGCACTGGGGTCAACATCGGCGAATTGCGACGAGCCGGTAGTAGGAGGATCAGCGCGGTCGAGGATCCTGACCAGCCACACCGCCATCTCCCAGCGGGGAAGGTCCTCGTTGGGGCAGAGTTCGTCACTGTCCGCGCAGCCAGTGCCGGAGAAGACGTCCACGCCCGTAAAGAACTCGAAGTCCACCAGCGCGTCGATGGCAGGCTGATGGACGCCGGCATCTTGGCTCTGGGTCGGCGCCGTCTGGCCGCCGGCGGCGGGTGCATGGGCGAAGACCGAGGCCGCGATGGCGGCTGCGGCAAGCAGGGCGATGCGGCGGCGGGCTGTGGTCATGGCTGAGTCTCCTCAGTTCGGGGGAGGTGGGTTAGGCGGGGGGCCCGCTCTGGGCTGCTTCGAGCGGAGCATATCGAGGCTTGATAATGGCCTCGATTATCTGAAGTCTTTCCCGGAAAGGTAAGAAGCTCGACTTCATGGCGTTGACCGTCAGCCATCGCAGGCGGGCCCAGTCGTAGCCGAACGCATCCACGAGCGCCGCCATCTCCGAGGTCATCGACACGTTCGACATCAACCGGTTGTCGGTGTTGACCGTCACCCGGAACCTCAGGTCGACCAGGGTGTCGATCGGGTGCTCGGCCACCGAGGCGAACACTCCGGTGTTGACGTTGGAGGTGGGGCACACCTCCAAGGGGATGCGGCGGTCCCGGATGTAGTGGGCCAGCCGGCCCAGCGTGCGCTTGCCGCCGTCGTCGGTGGCGATGTCCTCGATTATGCGGATGCCGTGCCCGAGGCGCTCGGCGCCGCAGAACTGCAGAGCCTTCCAGATCGAGCGGGGGCCGTAGGCCTCGCCCGCGTGGATCGTGATGTGGAAGTTCTCGCGGTGGCAGTACTGGAATGCGTCGAGGTGGTCGTCGGGGGGATAGCCGTCCTCGGGTCCGGCGATGTCGAACGCCACCACACCGGCGTCCCTCCAGCGGACCGCGGCCTCGGCCACTTCGGCGGACCGGTGCAGGTGGCGCATGGCGGTGCAGATCGCCCGGATGGTCAGGTCGGTGCCGGCGCTGCCCCGGGTGAATCCGTCGAGGACCGCCTCGATGGCGCCGTCGAGGGACAGGCCCCGCTCGACGTGCAGTTCGGGCGCGAACCTGACCTCGGCGTACACGACGCCGTCGGCCGCGAGATCCTCGGCGCACTCGCGGGCCACTCGGGCGACGGCCTCGGGGGTCTGCATCACGCCGACGGTGTGGGCGAATGTCTCCAGGTAGAGGGTCAGGTCCTTGCGGTTGGCACCCCGCTGCATCCAGGCGGCCAGGCCGGCCGGATCAGTGGTGGGAAGCTCCGTGTAGCCCGTCTCGCCGGCCAGCTCGATGATGGTCTCGGGGCGCAGCCCGCCGTCGAGATGGTCGTGGAGCACGACCTTGGGAGCGCGGCGGATGCGACCGGGGGTGGGAGGACCGACCTCGACAGCGTTCACGGGATTCGGGATCTTACAACGGTAGCCTTGTGTCTCTGATGACCCTTTCTGATCCGCTCGTAGACGTTCGCTCCCTGGAGTCCGACGCTTCTGAGCCGGTTTCCGCCGGATCCGACACCTTCGCTGACCTCGGCTTATGTGACGAGATCGTGGTGGCGCTGGCGGCACGGGGCATCACCGCTCCGTTCCCCATCCAGGCGCTCGCCATCCCTGATGCGCTGGCCGGCCGCGACGTGTGCGGCAAGGCCAAGACCGGTTCCGGCAAGACGCTCGCCTTCGGCCTGCCCATCCTGCAGCGGCTTCCCCGGTCGAAGCCCGGCTCGCCCACCGGCCTGGTGCTCGCTCCCACCCGCGAGCTGGCCAACCAGATCTGCGACGAGCTGGCCGCTCCCGCGGCCGCGGTCCGGCGCCGGGTTCTCGCCATCTACGGCGGGGCGCCCATCGACAAGCAGATCGCCAGTCTGAAAGACGGCGTCGATCTGGCGGTGGCCACGCCGGGCCGGATGATCGACCTGATCGACCGGGGCGCGGTGAGCTTGCGGGCCGTGCGCCATGTGGTGGTGGACGAGGCCGACCGGATGGCCGACATGGGCTTCCTGCCCCAGGTGGAGTGGATCCTGCGCAACGTCGACAGCGGCCATCAGACCCTGCTGTTCTCGGCCACCCTCGATGGTGCGGTCGATTCGCTGATCAGGCGCTACCAGAGCCAGCCTTCGATGCACTCGGTGGCGCCCCGCGAGATCACCGTGGCCGAGATGGTCCACCGCTTCGTGGGCGTCCACAAGCTCGACAAGGTGAAGGTGGCCGCCGCCATCTCCGGAACGGCGCGGCGCACCCTGATGTTCACCCGCACCAAGGTGGCGGCCGACCGGTTGGCCCGCGACCTGCGTCGCGAGGGCGTGAAGGCCGCGCCGATCCACGGCGACCTGCGCCAGGCGGCCCGCGAGAAGTCCCTGCGGCAGTTCATAGAGGGCAATCTGCCGGTGCTGGTGGCTACCGATGTGGCCGCCCGGGGCATCCACGTAGACGATGTCGACATCGTGGTGCAGTACGACCCGCCGTCGGATCACAAGACCTATGTGCACCGGGCCGGGCGCACGGCCCGGGCGGGCGAGTCCGGCGTGGTGGTGACGCTGTCGCTCTGGGACGAGGAGCTCGACGTGAAGCGGCTCCAGCGGCGCCTCGAGCTCGACGAGCCGATCGTGGAGATGTTCTCCAACGACGCCCGCCTGCGGGACCTGGTTCACGGCATCTAGACGCCGAGCAGATCGTCAGCGGACCGGCGGGCACGATTCGTGGGCCGCATCGGCCTAGACTGGTCGGCGACCCTTACGGGTCACGTCATCAAGAGCGGTTCGGCCCCCGGGTCGGGCCCGGCAACCTGGGACGGACACCCAAGGTGCCATCCTGCCTCCGGGCGGGGATGCGGCGCCGGCCAGCCGGCGCAACCAAGTGTCCTCAGGGGAGCACCCCCGAAGTCACTGGCCCTTGAGTATCCGGCCCGGAGCCGGTCGTCGTTCCATGCGGAGCGGCGGCGCTGAGCACCGGCGACTAGGAGCAAGGTTGAGCGCAGGTTCCCACATCGAGCCTCCGACTCCCGCGGGCGGGCGAGCCGGCCCCGGGGGGCGCTTCCCGGCTGGGCTGCCCGTCACCGGCGCCTGGCAGCCCGGCGACCCCGCCGGCGACCGCCGGTTCGTGACGATCACCGACGGGAGGCCCTTCGCGCTGGAGTGGGGCGGCCGGCTTACCGAGGTGCGGCTGGCCTACGAGACCTGGGGCCAACTCGACGAGCAGGCCTCAAACGCAGTGCTGGTGTGCCACGCGCTCACCGGCGATTCACACGCGGCCGGCGAGAGCGGCCCGTCGCATCCCACTGCGGGCTGGTGGTCCGACATGATCGGTCCGGGCAAGGCGATCGACACCGACCGCTACTTCGTGGTGTGCAGCAACGTTGTGGGCGGCTGCCAGGGCACGACCGGCCCCGCCGACGTCGACCCGGCCGACGGCCGGCGCTACGGGCCCCGCTTCCCGGTGGTGACGATCCGCGACATGGTCCGGGCGCAGTCCCTGCTGGCCGACCATCTCGGGATCCGACGCTGGCTCGGAGTGACCGGCGGCTCGATGGGAGGCATGCAGGTCCTGGAATGGGCGGCCATGTACCCCAGGAGGGTGCGGTCGATCCTGCCGCTGGCCACCTGCGCCGCGGCCAGCGCCCTGCAGCTCGCCTGGAGCGCGGTGGAGCGGCTGGCCATCGCCACCGACCCCGGCTGGTACGACGGCGACTACTACGACAAGCCCGAGGGACCGTGGATGGGTTTGGCGGTGGCGCGCCAGATCGCCCAGGTGACCTACCGGTCCGGCGAGTCCTTCGAGCGCCGGTTCGGGCGGCGGCTTTACGACGCGGAGGAGGACTTCGACCTGTGGGGCCGCTTCCAGATGGAGTCGTATCTGGACCATCACGGCCAGAAGCTCGTCAAGCGCTTCGACGCCAACACCTATGTCGTGCTCAACCGGTCGATGGACCTGCACGACATCGGGCGGGGGCGTGGCGGCATCGCGGCCGCGCTGGGCCGCATCGACGTGCCGGTGCTCACCGCGTCGGTCACCAGCGACCGCCTGTACCCGCCCCATGAGCAGCAGGAGCTGACCGACGG
>VXWX01000018.1 GCA_009835735.1 Acidimicrobiaceae bacterium | reverse complement strand
TCAAGAGATCCGGGGCAGTGGCCAGCGAGATGCGCACGAACCGGCCCGAGCCGGGACCGAAGGTGTCGCCCGGCACCACCGCCACATGCTTCTCGTTCAGTAGGCGCAGCACGAAGTCCTTGCCCGAGCTGCCGCTGCCGCTCACGTCGATCATCAGGTAGAAGGCGCCCCGCGGCCTCACGTGGGGGATGCCCCGGCCGGTGAGGAACTCGGTGACCATGTCTCGCCTCTGCCGGTAGGCGTCGCGCATCTCGGCCACGCACTCCTGCGGGCCGGTGACCGCGGCCAGGGCGCCCATCTGCGCGGGGGCGTTGACGCATGACGTGATCGGCTCCTGGGCCCGCACGATCAGGGGCGACACGCCCGGCGGCACCACCAGGTAGCCCACCCGCCAGCCGGTCATGGCGTAGGTCTTGGAGAAGCTGAAGAAGGTGATCACCCGGCCGTCGGTGTCGAGCGGCGCGGCCGGCGTGTACGGCCCGTCGAAGGAGATCTCGTCGTAGACCTCGTCGGAGAAGACCATCAGGTCATGCTGGCGGGCCAGTTCCATCAGCTCGCCTAGTGCGGCGGCATCGGTGACCGCGCCGGTCGGGTTGCCCGGAGAGTTGAGCAGGATGGCCTGTGTGCGTTCCGTGATCAGAGGCTCGACGTCGGCGGCCTGCGGAACCAGATCGGCCTCGGGCCGCAGCGGGAAATGGACCGGCGTTATCTTCAGCAGCGTCATCATCTGGGCGTAGTTGGGCCAGCTCGGATCGCCCAGCAGCATCTCCGCGCCGGGGTCCACGAGCGAGACCATGGCGCTGTAGATCCCGGCCACCGCGCCAGAGGTGACCACCACCTGATCAGCGGTGGCATCTATGCCGTTGCGCTCGGTGACCTTGGCGGCCAGCGCCTCGCGCAGCGGAGGGATCCCGGCGTTGGAGGTGTACTTGGTGAAGCCGTTGAACGCGGCTTCCGCCGCGGCCTCGCAGACGTGGCGGGGGGTGTTGAAGTTGGGCTCGCCCGTCTCCAGGCGGATGGCGCCGTCGATGGAGTTGGCCAGCTCCATGACCTCGCGTATGCCCGAGCGCGGCATTCCCGCGATGGGCTGCGAAGGCCTCATTCTCTATACGACCTGCCGGGCCTCGGGGAAGTGGCAGGCCACCCAATGGCCGCCGGTCACCTCTTCGAGGGGCGGCTCCTGGACCCGGCACACCTCCTGGTCGCGCCCCACATGGCAACGGGTGTGGAAGCGGCATCCCGACGGGGGGTTCAGCGGGCTGGGGACGTCCCCCTCGAGCAGTATGCGCAGCCTTCCCCGCTCCAGGTCCGGGTCGGGCACCGGAACGGCCGAGAGCAGGGCATGGGTATAGGGGTGCATCGACTCCGCGAACAGCCGCTCCGCCGAGGTGCGCTCCACGATCTTGCCCAGGTACATCACCGCGATGTCGTCGCACACATGGCGCACCACCGCCAGGTCGTGGGCGATGAACAGGTAGGTGAGGCCCAGCTCCTGCTGAAGCTCGTCGAGGAGGTTCAACACCTGGGCCTGGATCGACACGTCGAGGGCGGACACCGGCTCATCGAGCACCAGGAAGCCGGGATCGAAGGCCAGTGCCCGGGCCACGCCGATGCGCTGGCGCTGCCCGCCAGAGAACTCGTGGGGGTAGCGGTCGATGATGCGGGGATTGAGGCCGACCAGCCGCAGCAGTTCGCCCACCCGGGTGTCCTGCTCGGTACGGGGCATCGAGGTGTGCACCTTCAGCGGCTCCCGCAGGGCCTGGCCCACCGTCATGCGCGGGTTCAGCGAGGCGAAGGGATCCTGGAACACGATCTGCATGTCGCGGCGCAGCCGGCGAAGGTCGGCCCGGCTGCTGGCGATGATGTCGATCCTCTCAGTCGTGCCGTCGTCGATCGGACGCCGCAGGACCACTTCACCCGAGGTCGGTTCGATCAGCCGAAGGATGCACCGTGCGGTGGTGGACTTTCCGCAGCCCGACTCCCCCACCAGGCCCAGCGTGCGCCCGAAACCGATATCGAAGGACAGGCCAGCCACCGCCGAGACCTCGCCCTTCTCCCCGCCGAGCCAGCCGCCGCCCACCTCGAAGGTCTTGACGAGGTCACGCACCGAGAGGGCCGCGTCACCGCCAGAGCCGTTGGCCTCGTTGGCCCGAGCAGCACCATTGACCGGCTTGGTCGGTTCCATCAGCGCGATGGTACTGTCCCTCCTCGACCAGTGAGAAAAGGAGCGGTCAAACTATGAGCAGTTTCCGAGGCGATCTGGGCGGCTTGACGGCCGAGGAGATGGAGCAGTTCCTGGCGGGCAACCCCGTCGCCCGGCTCGCCACCCTCAAGCCCGACGGGTCGCCCTACGTGATGCCGGTGTGGTACCAGTGGGACGGCGAGGCGCTGTACTTCGTCGGCCGCCAGCGGGCCCTGTGGTGCCAGTACATCAAGGCCGACGGCCGGGTCAGCGTGGTCATCGACGCCCCCCACAGCGACCCCGACGAGGCCGGCCAGGCGATGGAGATCCCCAAGGTCTACATGGAGGGCATCGCCACCATCGAGGAGGAGCCCAACATCGGGGGCCGCTGGGTGCAGGTCGCCGAGCAGATGTCGTACCGGTACCTGGGTCCCAACGGGCCCACCTACCTGGTCTCAACTCTCCAGCAGCCGCGCTGGCTGGTGAAGATGGTCCCCAGCAAGATCAAGACCTGGAAGGGTGTCGGCTGGGCCCGCCGCTACTGGGTCGAGGACAGCGGAGGCCCGAGCTACGAGGAGGCCCACGCCACCTGATCGCCAGAATCTCGGGACGAAACCTGGCACATACCACACAAAACCAACCCGAGATTTCCTAGGAGGCCCCAAGCGCCCAATCCGCTCGACCTGTTCCGCCTAGACGGACGCGCCGCCATGGTTACCGGCGGCTCCAGGGGGCTCGGCGCGGCGATGGCCGAGGCGTTGAGCTTCGCCGGCGCACGCGTGGCCGTGACCAGCCGCAGCCTCGGTGACGCGGAGGCCGAGGCAGCCGAGATCGCCTCCGCCACCGGGGGCCAGACGTTGGGCGTCGAGATGGAGGCCACCGATGCAGACTCGGTCGAGGCCGCGGTGGCCGGAGTGGTCGAGCGCTTGGGCGGTCTCGACATCCTGGTCAACAACGCTGGGATCCTCGTGCGAGGCGCCATCGGCGACCTCGAGCCGGCCCAGTTCGAGGAGTCTCTGGCCGTCAACGTGACCGGCCCCTGGCTGATCTGCCGGGCGGCGGCTCCGCACCTGTGGGAATCCGGCTGCGGGCGGGTGATCAACGTGTCGTCGACGTTCGGGCTGGTGGCCGCACCCGACCGCACCGCCTACACCTCCTCCAAGGGCGCCGTCGTGCAGCTGACGCGAGCCTTGGCGATGGAGTGGGCGCCGCGGGGGGTGAACGTGAACACGATCGCTCCCGGCCCGTTCCTGACCGACATGAACCGGGCGCACCAGCACAGCGAGCACAGCGTCAGGGTGATCGGCCAGGAGGTGGCCCTGCAACGCTGGGGCGAGTTGCCCGAGCTCGCCGGAGCGGTCATCTACCTGGCCTCCGACGCGTCGTCGTACGTGACCGGCTCGGTGTTGGCGGTGGATGGCGGCTGGACCGCCCATTAGCAACGGGAAGCATCAAGTACAGGGGGACACAGGAATGAGCCGACGCTTCGAAGGACGCAACGTCTTCGTGACCGGAGCCGGCAGCGGCTTCGGACGCCGCACCGCCGAACTCTTCGCGACGGAAGGCGCCAGGAACCTCTACCTGGTCGACTACCAGCAGGAACGCCTGGACGCGGTCGCGCCGTTGATCGAGGACCTGGGGGCCACGCCGCACCTGCTCAACTGCGATCTCAGCGTCATGGAGAACTGTGCTGAAGCGGTGGAGCGGGCTCTGGCCATCGACCCCAAGCTCGACGTCATGGTGTCGAATGCCGCCGCCTGGGACCTGTCCGAGTTCGTTGACGTGAGCGACGCGACCTGGCGCCGGATCCTGTCTGTGAACCTCGACGCCTACTTCGTGCTGAGCAACCGGGCGGCCCGGGCGATGAAGGAGACCGGCGGCGGCGTGATCCTGTTCACGTCGTCGATCGCCGCTCTCGGGCACGGTCGAGGGTGCACGCCCTACTGCGTGGCCAAGACCGGCGTAGTGGCCCTGGCCAAGGCGATCGCCGTCGAGTGCGCCCCCTACAACATCCGGTGCAACTGCGTCTCGCCGGGTCCGGGCGACACCCAGCAGTCGGTCGACATCGTGGGTGAGGAGTTGATGGACAGGTGGCGCGCCGAGGGCTTCCCGGCGGTGCCCGCCAACCGGCTCACGTCGGTCGACGACATCGCCAACGCCTTTCTGTACCTCGCCTCCGACGAAGCCGCCTACGTGTCCGGAATCAACCTCGTCGTGGACGGCGCCCTCAGCGCCCAGACCTACGACGTACCCGAGAGCTAAGGGGAGAACCTCGTGAGACTCACGTCTGATGTTCATCTGGTAGGCGGCGGCACGCTCAGCGGCTTCGGGGTCTCGTCAGACTTCGACGCGCACTGCTACCTGCTGGACGGCGGCGACGAGAAAGTCCTCGTCGAGTGCGGCATGGGAACGGAGACCGGTTACCAGCGAGTCACCGCCAACATCCGGGAGGCCGGCTGCGATCCGGCTGCGATCACGAGGCTGTTCCTGACCCACCACCACACCGACCACGCAGGGGGCGCGTCGGTCTACCGCGAGCGCCTGGGACTGGCTGTCGCGACCGGAGCCGCCACTGGGCGGGCGCTCGAGGAGGGCGACCATGAGGCCACGTCCTTTGCTCTGGCTCAGGCCGCCGGGATCTTCCCCGACGGCTACTCCTACGAGCCCTGTCCTGTCGATGACCTGCTGACCGACGGCGCCCAACGATCGGTGGGCCGGTTGACGCTCACCTATCTCGACACGCCGGGCCACTGCGGCGGGCACGGGTCGTATCTGGTGGAAGGGGGCGAGCAGACGTACCTCTTCGCCGGCGATGCTGTGTTCGCGTGGGGCAAGCTGCACTTGCAGGCGATTCCGGACTGTGACCTTCAGGCCTCGCTCGCGACCGTGCTGGCGCTGGCCGAGCTGGAGTTCGATGCACTCCTCCCGGGCCACGGCGCCATCGCCCTCCATGACGGCAAGGCACACATCGGAATGGCCAAGGACGCGATCGATCAGCTCGCCGTGCCGCCGAGACTGGTCTGAGCCGAAGAGCGTCGAAGCGCAGGACTACGCCTCGATCACGAACCGGTCTGCCGTCAGCTGCTCCAATAGGTCGGGCTTGGGCGCCGGCGCAATGCCGGGCTCATCCCCGGCGACTGCGTGCCACCCGCCGTAGCTCGACGTCTCGAAGGACACGGCCGGCTCGGCCAGGTCCTCGGCGTAGAAGCGCGATGCGGGAAAGATGTCGGCCGGATAGGTGAAGTTCTCGAGCGTGGCCAGCGCGAGGCAGATAGCCGCTCCTACACCGCTCTCCAGCATTCCGCCTACCCAGCATCCGATGCCGGCGTCCCGGCACAGATCGTGGACCGATTTCGCCACCGTCAGACCGCCCACCCGGCCCGGCTTCACGTTGACATACCGGCAGCTTCCCAGTTCGATGGCATGCTCGGCGCTCTTGACCGAGACGATGCTCTCGTCGAGACAGATCGGAGTGTCGATCCGTTCCTGAAGCTTCGCATGGTCCAGAAGGTCGTCGTGCTGCAACGGCTGCTCGATCATGGCGAGTTCGTATCGATCGACCGCACGGAAGAGATCCAGATCGGACAGCCGGAAGGCCGCGTTGCAGTCGATGTGGGCGGTGAGGTCGGGAAAGGTAGAGCGCACCGCCTCCAGCATGTCCAGGTCCCAGCCCGGCCGGAACTTGAGCTTCACGCGAGGGCAGCCGGCCCCGACGGCATCATCCACCGCGGCCACGAGTTCGTCCAGCGAGTCCATGACGCCGAAGTCGGCTCCGACCTCCACCCGGTTGCGCCGGCCACCGAGGAGAGTGTGCAGGGGCTTGCCGACACGGCGCGCTTCGAGCACCCACCAAGCCGCATCGAGTGCTGCCTTGGCGAAGTAGTTGCCCTTGAAGTGGGAGAGCCGCTGCTGGAGCAGCCCGCCGGACCCGATCCCGGTGCCGACAACGGCAGGCGCTAGCCAGTCGCGTAGCACCGCGAAGGCGCCCGCGGCGTACTCGGGGCTGTAGTCGGGCGTCCCGAAGGGACACGATTCGGCCCACGCTTCGAGTTCTCCGCTGGTGACCCTTACCAGGAGGCTGTCGATCGCTGAGATCTCGTGTGACGCCGTTCGCCACGGGTACAGCAGCGGCATCGTGACGTGCCGGACCTCGATGCGGTCGATCCTCATCGCCAGATCCCGACTTCGAGCCGGGTGCCTGAACCGAGACTGATCTGGCGTTGGCCGCCGACCGGTTGCCACCGGTACCGGGGGAAGGCCCCGAACGACAAGGTCAGGCGTACACGGTGGCCGACGCCGAACTGGTGGGCGGCGTGGCCCAACTCGACGCGAGTGCTCGGCCCGGTGACGGCCGCGCCGCCGTCGGCGACGTTCCACGCCGCCGCATCGGGCCCCATGTCACTCAGCGTCGCGAACACCATGCCCTCAGGGCGCTCCACGTCCGTCGCCACGGTGAGCGTCACGGGTCCGGCCACGGTCATGGCGGTGAGCAACGGCTCGGATGTGAAAGTGAGCACGTCGCCGCGTGCATCCCGTGCCGACTGGTCGAAGGGGCCGGGCACAAGGTCGGGTGCCCAGGGAAAGACCCGCCCCCCGACCGAGGGCGTCGGATCCTCTGCGTCCAGGCCCACATCGACTGTTGCGTCCTGGGCCGCTTCGCAGAGCTGTCCGCCCGAGGCGGGGAAGAGGGCCAGCCGGCTGGTCCGGGGGGGCCAGGCCGGGAGCGACTCCCAACGGTTGGCGCCGGTCACGAACACCGTCGCCTTGGCTGCTGCGGTGTCGGCGTCGCGCAAGTGCCGATCAAGGAACGCCCGCTGGGCGCCACCGAGGTCGAACGCGGCGGTGGCGCCATGGTCGCGTGCGCCCGCGTCGCGGGGCAGGGGCAGCCCGCCGTGACCCCAGGGGCCGGCAACCAGGAAAGACGCGGCGAGCGCTCCGGAGAGCTCGAACGTCGAGGGCTGGAACACGTCGAACCAGCCGGCCACCACCAGGGCCGGGATCGCTACGCCCGCGATGGAGTCACGGATCGGGACGGACTCAGCGTCGGCGTACGGATCGGGACGGTTCCACTCCAGCCAGGCTCCGGCCAAGGGACTGGCCGCGATGAGCCGGTCTACGGCCGAGCCACCAGCCGCGGTCTCGCCGGGCCGCGCCCACGCGTCGAGCGCCGCCGTCGGGTCGGCCATGCGGGGGTCGACCGGCAGCAGGGCGCCGAGCATCCAGGCGAGGTTGAACCCGTGATTCGCCTCCCCGTTCGGTTGGATCCAGCCATCGCGCACATCGCAGGGCGTGAGTCCGGGCACGATCGCCTGCAACGGCTCCGGGCGGCGTACGGCCGTCGCCAGCTGGCAGAAGCCGAGGTAGCTGATGCCGGCCATACCCACCCTCCCGTTGCACCAGGGCTGCACGGCCGCCCACTCGACGGTGTCGACGCCGTCGGCCTGCTCATTGACGAACGGCTCGAAGTCGCCGCCGGAAGCGAAGCGGCCCCGCACGTCCTGGATCACCACGGCGTAGCCCGCCTCGGCCAGATCCAACGCGTCGACCTGGAGACCGCGCGACGCCTGAGTGCAGCGGTTGTAGGGGGTGCGCACCACGACGGCGGGAACCGGACCGCCGCCCGCTGGTCGGATCACGTCGGTGGCGAGTTTCGTCCTGTCGCTCATCGGGACGTCGATGCCGAGCTCGACACTCAAAGAGTGCACCAGACGAGCTTACGCTCGCTCCTGTAGCCGGACCGCGACGGACAACCCCCCGAAGCGCTTTCCCGCTTTGGCACTCCATTCAGCGGCTGTATACCATGCAACTGGATTATTCATTTCGCGTTAGGGGGTATGAAAATGCGCGAAGGATCTAAGTCCCAGCATTCTGATCGGGGTGATGGAGACCGGGCGAGCTTCGGGCGACGCGGCTTTCTCCAGGGGGCGATGGGCCTCGGGCTCTCGCTCCCCGCGGCCGCGGCGCTGCTAGCCGCTTGCAGCGGGGAAGATCCCGAGGCGACCCGGAGGACGCTGAGGTTCGTCGGCTGGGACTTCCTGCCGGACACGATCCAGACGCACTTGGACACGTGGGCGGCCGTGTCGGGCGGCACCGTTGAGCTCGAGGTGCTTCCGGTAACCGGCTATCCGGCCGCGATCCAGACGAGGTTCCGGGGCGGAGACCGACCCGACCTCTTCTACAACTTCACGTACCTGCTGGGCCAGTTCCTCGAGAACGGGTGGAACCGGACGCTGAACGACCTGCCGGGCGTGGAGGAGCGCATCGATGCGCTCTACCCGGGGGCGCGGTCACGGTTCGTCACCGCCGACGGGCAGATCACCAGCCTGCCCTACTTCTCGGCCGTGTTCATGAACCACTACAACGCGGCAATGGTCGAGCAGGCTGGATTCTCCGGTCCGCCCCAGACGCTTCAGGAGTACTACGACCAGTGCGCCAAGATCAAGGCTGACGGGATCTCGGACGCGCCCTACGAGTCGTCGTGGCTCAACGAGCGGATCGAGGAATACCTCATGGCCACTCTCCTGGGAGAGGGCATCACCCCGTTCGATGATGCTGCCCAGCCGGTATTCGCCGATGATCCCAGGAGTGTCGACGTCCTGGAGTGGTGGCGGGCGATGTACCAGGACGGACTGACATCGCCGACCATTCTCACCGACGACAACCCGGAGCTCATCGGCGGGATGACGCAGGGAACGTTCGCGTTCTACGCCGGCCACGACTACTGGCTGAAGATCTTCAACGATGTCGGGGGGCCGGCAGCCGCCGACCTGCGGATGGCCCCGATGCCCGGAGCGGGCCAGACGCTGCTGGCCGGCGAAGTCGTCCAGATGGGCCCCGACCTCGAAGGAACCGCGCTGAACGACGCATGGGACCTGCTGAAGTTCTACACGGGGGCCGACAACGACGGAAACTTCACCGTTCCGCTGACCTGGGTCGAGGCTGCCGCGCTGGCCGTCCCGTACCCGTCCTTCTTCGAGGATCCCGCCATCCAGGCCGCCTATCCCGACTACTACGACCTCGGCGTGATCACGTCGGAGTACGACCGGGCGGGGACACCGGCGGCAAGGGCGCTGAGCTGGTATCAGGGCTTCCAGGTCAAGGTGGGTGAGCGCGTCAACGACATGCTGGCCGGGGACGCGACACCGGCGGAGACCGTGGCCAACATGGCCGACGACGCGGTAGAGCTGGCGGCGGGTTAGTAGCACTGACCTCACCTCAGGGAACGCTTCAAGCTTCAAAGACGGCGACGGCGCGCGCCAAGGCGCCACCCCAAGCCGGGTCCCGGTTGAGCGACCGGCAGTTCGGCCTGGTGCTCGCGCTTCCCGCCATCATCTCGCTGGTCCTGGTCGTCGGCATTCCAGGCGTACAGACGCTGATCTACAGCTTCCAGCGGGTCCCGCTCTCGGACGATCCCGCCACGTTCGTCGGCACCGACAACTACGGGAAGGTTCTCGGGGACGAGTCCTTCGTCGAGTCGCTCGTGGTCACCTTGCAGTACACGGCCGGATACGTCCTCCTGGCCACCGTCCTCGGGCTGCTCTTCGCGCTGCTGCTCGACCAGCCGCTGCGAGGGCGGGGCATCGCCCGGGCGCTCCTGATCATCCCCTGGGCCACGCCCGTCATCATCGCGGGGGTGATGTGGAAGTGGCTCATCGACCCGCAGGTCGGCGGACTGAACGCGGTCCTGTTCGAGATCGGCGTGATCGAGGACTACAAGCCGTTCCTGGCCGACCGGGAATGGGCCCTCGTGTTCACGATCCTGGCGGCCGCCTGGCACCAGGCGTCGTTCTCGGCCCTGCTGTTCCTGGCTTCTCTCCAGACCCTCCCCAACGAGATAGTCGAGGCGGCGAAGGTCGACGGGGCCACGGCGTGGCAACGGTTCCGCGGGGTCGTCTTCCCCTGGATCCGCCCGATGCTGCTGGTGGTTGTCGTCATCAACGTGATCTACGGGGTTCTCCAGTTCGACACCGTCTGGGTGATGACCCAGGGCGGACCCGGTGATGCCACCACCCTGCTGCCGATCCTGCTGTACCGGCAGCTCTTCATATTCTCGGACATAGGAGCCGGGTCGGCGCTGGCGGTGATGCTGGGAGTCGTCGCCGTGCTTGTGAGCTCGATCGCCCTCATATTGCTCGGACGAGACGACCCGTTGGCAGCGTGAGCGAGAAGCGATGGCGAGCAGGACGCTGAGTCGACCAGTTCTCAGGAAGAGGGCGGTCACCGCACTGCTGTACGCGGCACTCGTGCTGTTCGCCGTCTGGGTGCTGTTCCCGTTCTGGTTCCTCGTCAACAGCAGCTTCATGACCCCCGCCGAGGCAGTGGCGGTGCCACCGCACTGGATCCCGGAAGAGCCGACCCTGGGGAACTACAGCGCGATCCTCGCCGGCCAAGTCGCTCCCGGCGGCGCCCAGGTAGGCCTCAGAGTGCTGACGGCACTGGGAGAGAGTTTCGCCGTAGGCATCCTCACCGTCGTGGCGAACCTCGCCCTGGGCGGCACGGCCGCCTATTCGATGTCACGGTTCCGGTTCCGAGGCTCCCGGCTGAGCTACTTCTCCGTTCTCTTCGCTCGTCTCGTGCCCCCGATCGCGATCGTGGCCGCCTTCTTCGTCGCCCTCCGCGACCTGGGCCTCATCAACAGCCGCTACGGACTCGTGGTCGTCTACATCTCGTTCACGCTGCCGATCACCATCCTGGTGCTCAAGAACTACTTCGACGGGCTGCCCCGCGAACTGGACGAGGCCGCTCTGGTGGACGGGGCCTCGCGGCTTCAGGCGCTCTGGTATGTGATACGTCCCATCGCCAGGCCCGGCTTCATCGCGGCCGCCTGTCTGGTGTTCCTCGAGAGCTGGGGGGAGTTCTTCTACGCGCTGACGTTGACCAACCAGTTGACCATTCCACCGGTCCTCGCTGGGTTCCGGGGCTTCTTCCAGTTCAACTGGACAACATTGGCGGCCGCGACTGTACTCGCGGTCGTGCCGCCGGTGCTGCTCGCGCTCGTATTCCAGCGCTACGTCGTGCGGGGGTTGGCCCAGGGCGTTGCCAAATAATGAAGGTAGGACTCGCAGGCTTCGGTTTCGCCATCCGGCACGCCCAGGTCATAGCGGCCAATCCGTTCGTCACCGAATTCGCCATTGCCGAGTTGAGTAAGGACCGCCGGGAACAGGCGGCACGGGAGCACCCGCAGGCACTGATCTTCAACGACGCGGTCGAGATGCTCCGGGACATGGAGCCGGACTGCGTGATCGTCGCCTCGTCCTCGGACAGTCACGCCGCCATCACCCGGGCCGCACTCGAGGCCGGCATCCACGTGTTCTCCGAGAAGCCGCTGGCCCTGTCCTGGGCCGAGGCCCGGGAACTGAAGAACCTCGCAGATCAAGCCGGCCTCATTTTCCAAGCGGGCTACATCCTGCGGTACGAGGCCCGCCACCAGCTGCTGCACGACCATGTGAACAGCGGGCGCCTCGGCCGGGTGGTGCTGATCCGTTCCAAGCGGAATTGCTCCCGCACCTGGTTCGAGACATGGGGCAAGCACAGCCATCCGGTGCTGGAAAGCATGGTCCACGACCTGGATCTGGCGACGTGGCTCACCAAGCAGCGCTGCGTTCGCGTGTCGGCGTGGGGCCAGAAGTTCCTCGGAGGGCCTCCGCCCGAGGCTGTGGTGGCCGTCCTGGAGTTCGACGGCGGCGCTCTGGCTGTGCTGGAGACATCGTGGCTCATTCCCGACGGCGCGCCGGCCAACATCGTCGGCCCGCTGGGACGAGAGGATGAGGGCGCCGGCGTTCTCGACGCGCACTTCGAGGTGCACGGCACGTCGGCCGTAGAGACGCTCTCGTTGTACGACCCGTCGCTCATGCTGATGACCGACGAGCGGACCTACGTGCCCGAGTCAACGCTGTTTCCCGCCTCGGCACTGGGGGTGGGCGGAGCGCTGCGCGACGAGCTCTTCGACTTCCTGGCCCATGTCCGTGGCGACCTCCACACCGGCGTCGCCTCGATCGACGACGCGGTGCATGTCCAGGCGGTCGTGGAAGCGATCGACCGCGCCGCGGAGTCGGGAACACCGGCGGCCGTCGAGGACTGAGACCAAGGACAGGAGCACGGATGCCGGTCGGGTTCTGGGTCTTCCCCTGGGACATCGAAGACGAGGGGATCGACCGATTCGCGGCGCGCCTGGACGAACTGGGCGTCACGTCGGCGAGCCCCAGCGTCCTCTATCACTCCGGCCGTGCGCTCCTGCCGCGGGCACGCGAGCACAAGGTCCGTCTCCTGGGCGGGCCCGGGGCGAACTACCCGTTCGAGAGCCTCGAGACACCCCTCGCCGGGATGGAGTCGGCGTCCGCCCCCGGGACGGGCAAACGGTTCTGGCAGGGACTGGCAGAGGCGCTCTCAGACCGGGGAATCCGGCTCAACGCATGGGCGATGCCGATGCACGGCTCCGAGCTCGGTCGGAGGCTCTCCGTGGCCGTTGTGCGGAACTGCTTCGGGAACCCGTATTCGTATGCTCTGTGCCCCTCCCATCCGCAGGCTCGCCGGTTCGCCGAGTCCCTGGTCGGCGAACTGGCCCGGTCGCGCATCTTCCACGCCATCCAGCTCGAATCCGTCGGTTACCTCGGCTATCGCCATTTCCACCACCATGAGGCGGAGTATGTCGGCCACGGGCCGCTCGAGGAACTGTTCCTGTCGCTGTGCTTCTGCGACGCGTGCATGGCCGGAGCCCGCCGGGAGGGGATCTCGGTCGTCGAGCTCCGGGAGTCGATCAGCCGGGACTTGGAGAGACGATGGCGCGATGACGTCTGGAGCGTCGGGGTGGAGGACGTGAGAGAAGCACTCGCGGCGAACGACGACCTCCAGGCATTCATCTCGTACAGGCAGGCGACAGTGGCCTCCCTCGTCTCCTCGCTGGCAGAGCTATGCCACAGCGAGAGCACGGAGCTCCACTGCTTCTCGGCCATCTTCCCGCCGACGCTCGAGCACAGCACCTGGATCGAGGGCACCGACTTCGCCGCCTGGTCACGAGTCCTTGACCGGCTGATCGTCTTCGGCTACACGGCCGGCGGTCCCGGCGCGGCCAAAGTCGATGAGGGGTGGACTCGCTCCGAGCTGGAGTACGCGGGCCGCTACTTCGACCCATCGAGGGTCAACGTCGTCCTGAACCTCGCACCGCAATACCTGGCCACTCTCGATGACGCCAGGCGCCGCTTCAGAACCATCAGCGAGATGGGATTCAACGACTTGAGCATCACCAACTACGGGATGACCAGCGAGACCCGCCTGGATTGGGTTCCCGAACTGGGAAGGGTCCTGGACGCGCCGGCGTCCTCCACGTAGGGGATTTCCCCTAGGCGAGCCAGGCCTGCCTGCTCAAGGTGCCGCCCCTCGGGATGGGAGGCGGGATGTAGACGTGCTCCTTCGTCACCCAGAACGTCCCGGTGGTCTTGGCGTAGTTCGAGACGTCCGCCCAGGCGACCTCCATCTCGGGTGTCTCGCCCGCCTTCTCGAACGCGTCCAGGTCGTCCCACCACTGCTCGATGAACGCCTCGGCCTGCAACTCTCCCTGGACTTTCCTGATCACCTCGGAGACCACGTAGCCGCGCATCGGGCCGATCTTCGCCGAGATGGGCGCGTGGACGTCCCGCCAGTAGTCGAAGAACTCCTGGGTCGTGAAGTCGTCGCGCTTGTACGCCGTGCCGATCACCTTGATCATGGTGGCCTCCGAGGTCGTGGGTCGGGCAGCCATATTGACCTAATCGACGAAGGAACCGCCATTCCAGATGACGGCGACCCTCAAGGTTGCGGATTTCTCGTCACGTTCCTGACCCGCGTATGGTGTCGCTCAGCGGGACTTATCGGTCTCGCGCAGGGGGACGGCTCTGAGGAGGGAGCGATGACTCGACATAATGGTATGGACCGCCGAAGGTTCTTGACGCTCACCGGAGGTGGCTTGGGTGCCGCCGCCATCCTCGGGGCGTGCGGCGACGATGATCCAGCGCCCGCGCCCACCACCACGGCTGCGCCAACAACTACCGCGGCCCCGACCACAACGGAGGCGGCTGCCCCGGAACTGAGCGGCTCGCTGCGCTGGGGTGCCATGAGCCTGCAGGGCCTGCCCTACTTCGACGAGGTGCAGCCGACGATCGACTCGTTCACCGCGCTGCATCCGGGCGTGTCGATCGAGATGGAGGAGATTGCGCCCGACGGCTACACCGAGAAGCTGGTGTCCTACATGGCGGTCGAGAACATGCCCGACCTCTTCTTCAGCCACAACGGCTGGGTCGACCTGTTCGCCCAGCAGGGGGTCACGCTGGACATGCGGCCCTATCTGGAGGCCGACCCCGACCTGAACGTTGACGCGTGGTACCCGTCGATGCTCCAGGTCTGCTCCACGGTGGCCCTGGGCGACCAGGCGGCCGGCGAGATGCACTGCCAGGGCATGAGCGCCGACGTGAACACCTTCTTCTACAACATCCCAATGCTGGAGGCGGCCGGCCTCGAGCTTCCCGGAGAAGGCTTCACCTGGGACGACATGGCCGAGTACGCCCGCGTGCTCACCACCGGCGACGTGATCGGCTACGCGCCGGCGTCGAACAACCCCGACAACGCTCACGGACCCATCGGAGCCTTCGGCGGGGACTTCCTCGACGAAGAGGCCCAGGTCATGCTGATCGACGACAACTTCCGGGCCGGGCTGCGAGCCCTGTGGGACCCGGTCATCGAAGGGGTGTTCGCCACTCCCGAGCAGATCACCGCGGCCGGCGGGCCCCACGACGGCTTCATCGGCGGCCGGTTCGCCATGGTCGAGGGCGCGGTGTGGTCAGTCCCCGCGTTGCGGGCCTCCGAGTTCGAGTGGGACGTGCACACCCTGCCCGATGGCACCCACGGCACCCGCGGGGGCGGCGGCACTGCCGGCTGGGGAATCAGCTCCCAGACCGAGCACCCCGACGTCGTCTGGGAGCTCATCAAGCACATCTACGGTCCCGCCTACGTGCCCTGGATGGAGGGCGGCGCAGTGGTGCCGCCGCTGAAGCGCTATGCCGACGACCCGAGATGGCGCCAACCACCGCCCAACAACCACCAGGCGTTCATCGACGCGGCCCGCTCCATCATCATCAGCCCCATCGGCGGGCCCTTCGACAGCGCGGGCGGCATCCACTACGCGGAGTTCGACGGAGCGTTCCGGCGCTATGTCATCGAGGGCCAGTCCATGGACGACGCCCTGGCTCCCTACGAGGAGAACATGAACGCGGCCCTGGCCGAGAGCCCGGCCGTGCGGCGCGACATCCCCATCGAAGTCCCGGGCTGACACATCCCGCAGCCACAGACCCCGTGACCGCGCCGTGACGGCGCAGCCGGCGGGCAGACAGTAATTTCCGGTCATGGCGCTGACGCGCAAGGCTCGCGCCGGCTTAGCTCCGAGCGACGTCGACGACATGTCCGGGATCGAGGTTGACGCCGCGAGCGAGGCCGCGACGCTGAAGCACCGTGGCCTGAGTTGGCGCGGCCAGGAGCGGCTGGCGGGCTACCTCCTGATCGCCCCGGCGCTGCTGATGTTCGGGATGTTCCTGCTGGGCCCGCTCGTGTACGGCATCTATCTCAGCCTCACCGACAGGAACCTGCTGGCCGACACGAGCTTCATCTGGTTCGAGAACTACGCCAACCTGCACAACGACCCGCTGTTCTTCAAGTCCCTGCGGGTCACCGGCCTGCTGTTCCTCGAGGTGACCCCGCCAGCCATCCTGATCTCCTTCGTGTTCGCCAACCTCCTCAACCAGCGGCTGAAGGGCGTCGGCATACTCCGGCTGGCTTACTTCCTGCCCCTGGTGGCGTCGGGCGTGGCGGTGGCCACCATGTGGCGGTTCGTGTTCACCAGCGACGGCCTCTTCAACACGTTCCTCAGCTTCTTCGTCGATGTCGACACGCCCTACCTGGTGCTTCCCCAGTGGGCGCCCCACGTGGTGGCGGTCATTCTGCTGTGGTCGCTGGTACCCCTCAACACCGTGTTCTACATGGCCGCCCTCCAGACCGTCCCCCGGGACCAACTCGACGCGGCCATCGTGGACGGCGCCAACTTCTGGCAGAAGGCCCTCCACGTCACCTGGCCGCTGTGCGCGCCCACGACGTTCCTGCTGGTGATCCTGAACCTGGCTATCACCAGCGTCGGATCTTGGGACATCCTCCATGTCCTCACCGGCGGAGGTCCAGAGTTCAGCACGACCACCACCGCCTTCCTGCTGTATCTGCGGGCCTTCAGGGGGCAGTTCGAGATCGGACTGGGCTCAGCCATGGGCGTGGCCCTGACCGCCATCCTGCTGCTGCTCACCGTCGGGTTGTTCAGAGCCCAGAGACGATGGAGCCACTACGGATGAGGATGCTCGTCAAGCACCGGGGCCGGATCGCGGTCTACCTGGTTCTGACCATCGGGTCGGTGGTGATGATCGCGCCGTTCCTCTTCAACCTGTCGAAGTCGCTACAGACCGCCCCGCAGACCTTCGCCTTCCCGTTCGAGTGGATCCCGGACCCCTTCACCTGGTTCAACTACGTGGAGGCCTACGAGAAGATCGGGGCCCGGGCCTTCATCAACAGCGCGCTGCTGACCATCGTGGTGGTCGGTGGGCAGACGATCCTGGGGATGATGGCCGGGTACGCCTTCAGCACTCTGCGGTTCCCGCTGCGGGACTCGCTGCTGCTGCTGATCATCGGTGGCCTGATGGTCCCGTTCCACGTGATCATGATCCCGCTGTTCATCTACGTCTTCGAGATCGGCTGGTACAACACCTACTGGGGGCTGATCATCCCCATCGTGGCCTACACCGACGTGTCGGTGTTCATGTTCCGGCAGTTCTTCCGGACGGTCCCCAGAGAGATCTACGAGGCCGGGATCCTCGACGGTGCCGGACCGATCCGGGTGTTCCGCAGCCTGTACGCCCCTCTGGCCGGGCCGACCGTGGCCGCCTTCGTGATCGTCTCGTTCCTGGCCGCGTGGAACCTGTACGCCTGGCCCTTCCTGGCGGTGGCTGACTCCGACTTGTGGGTGGTGACCCTCCAACTCGGCGTAGCGGGCGGCACCTTCAATGCCAGCTCCAGCCCGCTGCGGCCCGAGATCCTGGCGGCCATGTCGCTGCTGTCCATGGTTCCGGTGATGGCCGTGTTCATGTTCATGCAGCGCCGCTTCGTGGAGAGCATGGCCCGATCGGGGATGACCGGATGAGCACACGCCCAGCCGAGAGGAGAGCACCGTGAGCCGCGAAGCCTTCGCCCTGGAGATCCGGCCCGACAAGGTCACCGAGTACGTCGAAGCCCACCGCCAGGTGTGGCCCGAGGTACTCGAGGCCACCAAGAGGGCCGGCATGCGCAACTTCACCATCTTCCTGCACAACAACATCGCCTTCGGGTACTTCGAGTGTGACGACCCGGTCGAGGCCAACGCCGTCCTGGCGGCCGACCCCGACTGCATCCGGTGGGAGGACTGGATGGCGGAGTTCCTGTCCGACCGGGTGCCCGCCGACGGCGCACCCGCGCTCCCCGAGATCTTCCGGCTCGACTGATCCCGATGCGCTCAAGGCGTGAAGGCGAGACATGTCCGTGAAGAGTTCCGGTCCGCTCACCGAGTCGACAGGCATCGACCTCGCCAGTGACGAGGCCCGGCAGCGGCTGGCACGCGACGGTTACCTGTTCATGCGAGGCTTCTTGCCGCCTCGAGACGTGGCTGCGGTCGAGGGCGCGATCCTGGAGGCGGTGGCGGCCGCTCCGGGCTGGCTGGCCGAAGGCACCAACCCGGCCGAATGGATAGCGGGTCCGTCGGTGGCGGCCGAAGGCTACGACGACCCCGACTTCTGGGCCATGTACCGCCGGGTGCAGAGCATCCAGGGCTTCCACGAGTTCGCCCATCACCAGCGCGTCATCGCTGCGGTGAGCAGCCTGCTCACCGACGAGGTCTTCGTGCACTCGAACCACGTGGCCCGGGTGGTGGGGCCGTCGGCCCGGATCGAGCCGACCCACGTCCACCAGGACTGGCGACCCATCCAGGGCGCGGCCGACACCCTCACCGTGTGGATACCGCTGGCCGACATACCCCCTCCGATGGGGGGACTGCGCATCTTGGAGGGCTCCCAGCACGGAGGCGTGATGCCGTTCGACCCTGAGACCGAGTCGATCAGCATCGACGACCAAGACCCGCGGTGGCGCAGCGCGTCCTACCGGCAGGGCGACGTGCTGATCTTCCACAGCCTTACCGTCCACGCCGGCACACCCAACACCACCGACCGGTTGAGAAGGTCCTGCGAGTTCCGCTACCAGCGGGTCAGCGACCCGGCGGTGGTGTCAACCGTGACCCTCCCCCACTGGCATCCCTCCGTCGACTGGCCCGAGTTGACCGAGGGATGGACCTCGCTGGCATCGATCGAGGTTCCCGACGTCGTCGAGTTCGAGATGCTTGACGACACCCTGCCCGAGTTGCCCACCCCGCCGTCGCGCCTGCTGGGAACAGCCTGACGGCGGCGCGGGCGACCGCGCTGCTCAGGCGAAGAGCGCCTCGTTGATCTCGACGCCCAGACCGGGCCGGGGTTCGGCGCTGACCCGGCCGCCGGACGGCTGGGGCTCGCCGAGGAAGACGGGCACCGTCTCGGATTCGGGCATCGAGTCCCACACCGGCATCGGGAAGTACTCGACCATGGGAATGTTGGCGGTACCCAGTGCGTAGTGGATGTGGGCGACACCGTAGGCGTGGGGGATGACGGTGAGCCCGGCTGCCTGGGCCAAGGCCGCGATCTTCTGGCCCTCGGTGAAGCCACCGCAACGCCGCAGATCGGGTTGGAGGATGTCCATGGCCTCGCGCTCGATGATGTCGGCGAAGCCGTACCGGGTGTACTCGTGCTCGCCGCCCGAGATCGGGATGTTGGTCTCGCGCCGCAGCTTGGCGTAGCTGGTGAGGTCGTCGGGGACGAAGGGCTCCTCGATCCAGGCCAGGTTGTAGGGCTCCAGCCGCCGGCACATCTTCTTGGCGTAGTTGAAGTCCCAGCCCATGTAGGCATCGATCATGATCTCGATATCAGGGCCGACTGCGTCGCGGATGTTGGCCACGTGGTCCTCGTTTGCCGCCATGCCCTCCACCCCGCTGCCGGGACCGTAGGGGAAGCGGGCCTTCATGGCCTGGTACCCCTCGGCCATGTAGGCCTTGGCCTCCTGGGCAACCAGCTCAGCGCCGACGGGGTGGAGGGCCGACGCATACACCGGCACGTCGGGATGCACCGGCCCGCCCAGCAACTCGTACACCGCGCTGTCGGTGGCCTTGCCGCAGACGTCCCACAGGGCGATGTCGATGGCGCTGATGGCCTGCAGGGCGATGCCCTTGCGGCCGTAGGGCAGCGTTGCCCGGTACATGCGGTCCCAAAGGCCCTCGGTCTCATATGCCGGGGCGCCCACCAGCAGGTTGCGCAGATGGCGCTGGACGACTCCTTCCACCGCGCCGACCCCGTCCTCGCACCATCCCAGGCCGACCACGCCGTCGGAGGTCTCTATCTCGACCACGGCCATAGCCGAGTCCCAGAACCACGAGCCTCTCGTCTCCTGGTACTCGGGGTAGATGTCCAGCGGCGTCACCAGCGGCAGCGTCTTCTCCCGCTCGGCGAGGTGCCCCCAGATCGACCGGGGGGCGTGGCGGACTCGGACGTCGGTGATCTTCATGTTGCTCACACCTTGTAGTAGTGCTCGGCGTTGCGCCGGAACAGGGCGGACCGCTCGTCGGCTGAGAAGTCGGCGGTGATCTCGCGATAGGCCTCGACAACCGCACGGTAGGAGCTGTACAGGCTGTCGACGGGCCAGTTGGAGCCGAACATGCACCGCTCGACTCCGAACACCTCGATGCACTCCAGCACCCACGGGCGGATGCTCTCGACGGTCCACGAGTGGTCGGTCATGCCGAGACCGGAGATCTTGCACGCCACGTTGGGTGCTCCGGCCAATGTGGCCATCCCGGCCCGCCAAGCGTCGAAGTACTCCGCCGTGCGTTCCATGGGAACCCCGCAGTGGCCCAGGATGAACTGGAGGTCACCGAACAGCTCGGCGGCCTGGCGAGCCTCCCCCATCCCCTCCCAGGTGGAGTTGAGGTCATAGGAGAAGCCGAGATCGCTCAGGGCCTGCAGGCCGCGGCGGAACTCCGGGGTCAGCAGGTCCTCGCCCTGCACGAAGTTGCGGATACCCCGCATGTTGGCGTGCTCACCGTGGCGTTCCAGTTCCGCTCTGGCTCCCTCGGAGGCGAGGTCGGTCTTGGCCACGATGGCATGCGGGTAGCCGTGCGCGTCGGCGACCTGCTGGAGCCATGCCGTCTCCCACACCTGGTCGTCGCCGCCGTACTCGGCCTGCACATGGACCGACTTGATGACGCTCGAGCCCTCGAAGTCGGCCAGCAGGTCCCCGATCAGGTAGTTGCGGCGGATAGCGGAGTAGTCGCCGACGACGGCGGTCTCCTCCGGCTCCTCCTCCTCCAGCCAGTGGTAGTGGCCCTGGTCCATGTCCCACAGGTGGTGGTGGGAATCGACGAACGGCTCGGTCATATTGCTTCCTTCTGCTTGTGATTGCCCGGCACTGCCTGCCGTGTGCCGGTCCGGGCCGATGCGTAGGCCGCTTCCAGCAGGCCCACGACCGCCGCGCCGAGCTGAGGGGGAGAATGGTTCCCGTCGCGGCCCAGGACGATGTCGACCAGGTTGTTGAGCGGAGCGTCCTCCGGATAGGCCTCGCGGTAGGTCCTAGCTCCGACGGTCGGGCCGGCCGGGTTGTGCTCGGTGGAGCCGTCGGCCCGGTACAGCCCCAACTGCGATGCGGCCAGGTCAAAAAGGATGTGGCCCCCGGTGCCGTAGAGCCGATACTCGAGGAGCTCCTCCTGAGTGCGCACCGTGGATCCGGTGGAGCCAATCGTCCCTATACAGCCTCCCTCGAACCGCACTGCCATGGCATCGACGAGGTCGACGCGGAGGTCCTTGTTCTCCATGAAGGCGAACACGTCGACGGGCTCCAAGCCGGTCATGAACAGCAGCAGGGCGGCCGAGTGGGTGATCTGCACGATGGCCTGACCGCCGCCCGACACCGCGGGGTCGCCGTAGGTGTCGGTTCCGGTGGGAGTGATGGTGAAGCCGACCGCGTCGGCCACCAGGTCGACGTCGCCGCGGAAGAGCTCCCAGACGATTGACGCGAACAGCGAGTGCACGTAGAGCAGCTCGCCGATCTCGCCGGACGCGATCCACTCGCGCACCGCCAGCACCTGCTGGTTGTAGTGGTAGGGGTAGCCGACCACGATCTCCAGCCCCCGATCAGCCGATTCGGTCAGCAGCCGGGCCGCATGGTCGAACTCCACCACCATCGGCTTCTCCAGCATCAGGTGGGCTCCGGCCTCCAGAGCGTCTAGCGCCACCTGGTAGTGGGCCATGTGGGGCACCGCGATCACGACCCCGTCGAGGGATTCGCCGTCGAGCATCTCGGTGTGGCTCCGGTACGCCCGCTCCGGGCCGAAGGCCGCCACCGCTCGGTCGCGCTTGTCGTCGATCGGATCGGCGATGGCCGCCAGCTCCGCGTCGGGGTTGGCGAGGATTGCAGGCAGGTGGGCCCGGGTCGCCCACCAGCCCGCTCCTACCACTCCGATCCGGGCTGCCACGGGATCGCCTCGCTCACATCCGCGGACAGTACTTCCGGGTCGGCACCGGACAGCAATCGGGTTGGTCGCCGGACCCGGGCTCGATCCTTCGTGGCCTGAGCGGAACCCATAGACTGACCTGCACGGATGCGACGCACATCGGTCGCTTCAAGTATGGCGACGCCAACTCCTGGGGCAGCTATGGCATGGTCACTCAACCTCGAGTACCGAGAATGAACCGACGATTCGAGGGACGCAACGTCTTCGTGACGGGGGCGGGCAGCGGCTTCGGACGCCGCACCGCTGAGCTGTTCGCGGAGGAGGGCGCCAAGAACCTGTACCTGCTCGACTACAAGCAGGAGCGGCTCGACGCGGTCGCGCCGGTGATCGAGGAGCTCGGCGCCACACCGCACCTGATCAACACCGATCTGGGAGTCATGGAGAACTGTGCAGAGGCCGTTGACCAGGCCTTGACCATCGATCCCAAGCTCGACGTGATGGTGTCCAACGCGGCCGCGTGGACCATTGCCGAGTTCGTCGACATGACGGACGAAGAATGGCGCAGGGTGCTGTCGGTCAACCTCGACGCCTACTTCGTGATGGGCAGCCGGGCGGCCCGGGCGATGAAGGAGACCGGGGGCGGGGTGATCCTGTTCACGTCCTCGATTGCGGCCCTGGGGCACGGCCGAGGGTTCACCCACTACTGCGTGGCCAAGGCCGGCGTCGCCGCGCTGACGAAGGCCATCGCGGTGGAGTGCGCCCCGTACAACATCAGGTGCAACTCTGTCGGCCCGGGCCCGGCCGACACCCAGCAGTCAGTCGACCTCGCCGGCGAGGAACTGATGGACAAGTGGCGCACCGAGGGCTTCCCGGTGGTGCCCGCCAACCGGCTGGCGTCCGTCGACGACATTGCCCAGGCCTTCCTTTACCTGGCCTCCGACGAGGCCCAGTACGTGTCGGGCATCAACCTCATCGTGGACGGCGCCCTGACCGCCCAGACCTACGACGTGCCCGACAGCTAGAGGCCGAGCGGACGGGAAGCAACCAGTGCCGCAGGTCCGGACGAACCGATGAGAGCCGAGGTTTCGCCCGAGGAGGTCCGCTCCTATCGCGACGATGGGTTCCTGGTCATCGAGGACCTGCTGGACGCGGGTGAGCTCGAGCACTGGCGCCACTCCGTCGACCGGGCGGTGACCGGACACGGCGTGTCGGGACGCGACTTCGACCCGGAGCAGTCGGAGTACTACGACCGGGTCTTCCTGCAGCGGGTGAACATGTGGAAGACCAGTCGCGAGGTGCGCGCCCTGGTTCTCGACGAGCGCTTCGGGCGGCTGGTCGCGGCCCTGGCCGGCACCGACGAGGTCCGCCTCTACCACGACCATGCCCTCATCAAGCTGCCGTGGGCCAACCCCACCAACTGGCACGCCGACAACCCGTACGACCCCTACCGCTCCCCGGAGGCAATCATGCTATGGATCGCCCTCGACGAGGCCGACGCCCGCAACGGCTGCCTGCATTTCCTGCCGGGCAGCCACCGCAGGGAGAGACTCGACGACGGAGCCGCGCTCGACGAGGCCAACATCGGTGCGCTGCTCGAGGCCAACCCCCAGTTCGCGGCGATCGAGCCGGCGATGGCGAAAGTGGCGGCAGGAGCCGGGATCTTCATCAACGGCATGACCGCCCATGCCGCCGGGGCCAACATGAGCCCCCGCCCGCGCCGGGCGTTCTCCATGGTGTTCATCCCGGGTCGCTGCCGCTACACCGGCCAGCCCGGAGCCCTGCCCGCCGAGTTGACGGCGCGTTTGCAGCCAGGCGACGTCCTCGACGACGACCAGCACCTCCCCCTGCTCTACCGGGCCTGACCACCCACGGCGGCAGCGCTCCGCGGGTGGCCTGCGCTACCAAACCTGGTCGAAGACCTCGGTGGCGAGGCGCTCCAGTTGATCGATCAGGAAGTCCATATGGGCCAGCACCGGGGGGCTCGGGGTGTGCGACAGGGCCCGGACGGTCGGCGACGCGATGAGCCCCCGCCGGACCAGCGCCCGCTTCTCGATCTGCAGGAACAGCTCGAAGTCCTGGAGCGAGAAGCTGATGTAGGGCAATAGCGCACCGAACAAATCGTGAGCCCTCTCCGGCTGTTGAGAGACGGCAGCATCGAACACCGTGTCGAGCAAGTCGGCGATGGCCGCGCCCGGCATGATCCCGTCGATGCCGGCGCCGATGCCCTCAAGCATGTACATCCCGCCCCAGCCCTCGAGAATCCCGATCCGACCCGCGGTGGCCGACCGGATGGCGATGAGCCTGTCGACCATCATCGGGTCCTCGAGCTTGACGAACCCGAAATTCTCACAGCGATCGCAGAGCGCGGCGGCGAGGGCTTCTCCCATGGTCGTACCGCCTGGGTTGAAGTCCTGGATCAGGACGGGCAACGGGGTGGAGGACGCGATCGCGGCGCAGTACTCGACGATGTCGGCATCCGATGAGGCGAACTGCCTGGGAATGGCGAAGGACACGACATCGGCACCCATTTCCGTGTAGCGCCGAGCCAATCCCGACGCCACCCGGGACGAGACGTGGTTGGCCTGAGCGATCACCGGAACCCGGCCTGCGTTGACCTCGACGGCAACGGCCACCACCTGTTCGCGCTCAGCCTCGGTGAGCTTGTAGAACTCGCTGCCGTAGGCGGGCAGGCACATCGCCGCTAGCCCCTGCTGTGCGATCCAGTCGACGACCGAGGCCAGCGATTCGATGTCTACCGACTCGTCGGGTCCGAACGGCGTCGGAACGATGGGCACCACGCCCCGCAGCCGAACCTCCTCCATCAAACCAGCGGGGTGAAGCCGTCGAGGGACAGGGTGGCGCCCAAGCCCGGGGCATCGGAGATCGACACCTGGCCACCCTCGGGTATGGCCGTACCGTCGAAATGGGTCGTCTCCTCGATGTCGTCCCAGACCGGGACGGGAAAGTACTCGACCATGCTCACGGCCCGGTCGCTGGTAGCCAGATGCAGGGTCGGCATGCCGTAGGCGTGGGTGTACACCGGCAGGCCGGCGGTCTGAGCCAGCGCGCACACCTTCCTGGCCTCACTGAAGCCCCCCACCCGGCCGATGTCGAACTGGATGATGTCCAGCGCCTCAGCCTCGATGATCTGGGCGAACCCGTACCGGGTGGTCTCGTGCTCTCCGGCCGCGATGGGCACCGGCGACTCGCTCCGCAGGATCGCGTACTCCTTGAGCTGGTCGGGCAGCAAGGGTTCCTCCACCCACTTCATGTCGAAGGGCGCGAGGGCGCGGCACATCCGCAGCGCGTACTCCAGGTCCCAACCCATGTAGGCGTCGGCCATGATGTCGATGTCGTCGCCGACCGTCTCTCGTAGCAGCCGGACAAGCTCGACGTTGCGGTGCAGGCCCGCGGGGCCGTCGGCGGGACCGTGCAGGAAGCGCATCTTCATTGCTTTGAAGCCACGGTTCACATATTCGGCCGCCTCGGCGGTGAACTCGTCGGTGTTGGTGAAGTGAAGATGGCTGGCGTAGACGGGAACCGGGTCGCGGGCCCGCCCGCCCAGCAGCTCGAACACCGGTTGCCCGAAGTGCTTGCCGGCCAGGTCCCACAGCGCGATGTCCAACGCGCTGATGGCGTACAGCGCCGGGCCCTTACGGCCGTAGGGCATCGTGCTGCGGAACATCTGGTCCCACAGCCGGCTGCGCTCCAGCGGGTTGGCGCCGACCAGGATCTTGGTGAGGTGGTTCTCGATAATGGCGCTGGTGGCCCGGGCGTAGTCCTCGCACCAGCCGGTGCCCACCAGCCCGTCGTCAGTCTGGATCTCCACCACGCACATCGCGTCGGCGGGGAACCAGCTCGACAGCGGGTGGCGGTACTGGGGGTAGATCGCCATGAGGGTCACCAGCCGCAACTCGTCCTGGCGGGCCGCGAACTCGCCCCAGAACGACATGTCGATGTGGGTGACCTTCACCCGGGCGATCTTCATCGCGATGGATCTCCTCTCAGCCCGCGAGAGCGAGCTTCGGGCGGGCTGCAGCCAGTTCCGGGACGACTCGGACCTGCTCGTAGAGCTGCCCGCACGAGCGGATGTCGAGGACCCCAGCGGCGTGGTCGAGCAGCATGCCGATATGGCTGGCCCGCTTGTCGACGCGGTAGATCGACCACGGGTGGAAGGTGGGAACGTAGGCGACGAGTCCGGCCCGGGCGGTGTGCTCGATGCCCGGCGCGTAAGCCTCGTACACGCCCTGGGCGTCGGTCGGCATCTCCGTGGGGTAGTCCCACGGCAGTATCGGCGGCCATGACACCAGGCCGTGCTGGCCGGTGAGGACGTTGTCGTGCCAGGCGTGGGTGGGGATCTCCAACAGGTCGGCGCAGCCCTCGGCGTCGTACCAGAAGGGCTGGTGCAGCGGTGCCGGCATGGAGTAGTGAGGTCCGCAACCGACGCTGCGCAGGTACCGGTAGCCGGCTTCCTGGAAGATCTCCAGAACCTTGGGCACGCCGATGTAGCCGTCCTCGTAGCCGCCCGGTGTGGTGAAGCCGACGACCTCCCGCCCGAAGGCGTCCTCGATGGCCGCCTTCGAGTCCACGATCTCGTAGCGCAGCCGGTGGCCGTCGTGCAGGTAGGCCTTGATGTCGGGATGGGTGTAGGAGTGGCTGGCGATGTCGAATATGGGATGGTCGAGGATCTCGACGAGCTCCGATCGGGCCGCGTCGAGCAGCCGGGCCACGATGAAGAAGGTGGCCGGTGCGTCCCGCTCCAGGTGGACCTCGGCCACGGCCCGGACCCCGGCCAGGCACTCGGTCAGCCGATCGCCTTCGTAGCTGACGACGTCATCGTAGTTGTCGCCGGTGTGCTCGGTGTGCTCCGAATCCCACCAGGCGTACACCGCCTCGACGTCGTATCCCGCGACATAGGCAGACATGGCCCCTCCTCTCAGTCGGTGGTGTCCGGCCGGGCCGACGCGGCTTCGTCGCGCAGTTCCTCGAAGCGCTGCACGAGCCGATCCAGCGTGTCCTGGCAGCGGGGGTCGTCGATCACGTTGTCGGCTTCGAGCGGATCGTTCTCGAGGTCGTAGAGCTCCTCGTAGCGGTTGCCGCCGCGGACCCGCCTGCCTATGCCGCCCTTCACCGCGTCGCCCTCGCGGCGCTGCTCCTCGTCGGAGGCCGGGAGCTCCACGTACTTGATGTACTTCCAGCGGGTGGTGCGCAACCCCTCACTCTTGGGAATGAGCGGGTGTTCGAACAGATGCTCGCAGTAGAAGTCCTGCCTCCAACCGGCAGGCCCGCCGCCGAGCACCGGGAGCAGACTCCGGCCCTGCACCGCCTCAGGGACGGGGAGCCCGGCCAGCTCGATGATGGTGGGCGATATGTCGATGTTGAGCGCCATCTCGCCGACGCGGGCGCCCTGGCGCAACTCGTCGAAGCGGGGGTCCATCACCACCAAGGGCACCCGGATGGAGTCCTCGTACAGCAGCCAGCAGTCGCTCAGGCCCCGCTCGCCGAAGAACATGCCGTTGTCGCTGGTGAAGATCACGACGGTAGACCCGCCTGCTCCGAGCGTCTCAAGTTCGTCCAGGACCCGGCCCAGTACGACATCCACGCCGCTGACCATCCGGTAGTAGCCCTTCATGTTCTCCTGGAACAGTCCCGGGGTGCCGAACCTCCTCAGCCAGCGCTCCCGGTTCTCGCTGTTCTTGATGAAGTCGGGCTGCGTCTCGATGAAGGCGGGATCGGCCGTGGGAGGCACGGGGATCACGTCGTCGTGGTAGAGGTGGTCAACGCTGTCGGGCCAGATGTACTGCTGGGGGTGGTCGTCCTGGCAGTGGGGGGCGTTGAAGCTGACCGACAGGCAGAACGGGCGCCCGGCGTCGGTGAGGTGCCAGTGACGCAGGAAATCCACGATCTTGTCGCCCGTCACGTCGGTCAAGTGGCGCAGGCTGCCGTCGGGCTGGCGCTCGAAGTAGTAGTCGGGCCCCCAGTGCTCGAAGTCGTCGAAGTGGTCGAACATCGCGTCCAGGACGGCCTCCTCGTCCTCGACGTTCATGTAGCCGTCGCTCTCAATCCCGAACTTGCCGATGAAGCCGGTCCGGTAGCCGGAGGCCTTCAGCAACGCCGGGTAGGTCATCGGACCGAGCGAGGCCTTGAAGGGCGGGGTACGGAAGTCGAACTGGTGGCTGCGCCGGTACAGACCGGTGAGGAAGCTGGCCCGGCTCGCCCCGCATATCGGGGTGGTGACGAAGGAGTTCTCAAACATGACGCCCCGGGCGGCCAGGTCGTCCATGTGCGGCGTGGAGATGATGTCGTTACCGGCCGCACCCATCGAGGTCCAGTGCTGGTTGTCGGTCAGCAGGAAGAGGATGTTCGGGCGTTCACCGTTCACAACTCGCTCCGTCCTCTCGGTCACGCCGATTCTAAATTAGGTTCGCCCTATGGTCACCAGCGCGCCACGCGCGCCATGAGAATGGACCAGCACAGCCGATGACCGACCGCACCCTGCTGCCTGTTCCCGACGGCCTGGTGCTGCTGACCTTCGACGACGCCAACCACTCGGATCTGGCCAACGTCGCCCCCCTGCTGCTCCAGCACGGATTCGGGGCCACGTTCTTCGTCAGCGAGGGGCTCGGATTCGCCGAGGGCAAGCCGGGCGAGTTCATGAACTGGGAGCAGATCCGGCAACTGCACGATCTGGGGTTCGAGATCGGCAACCACACCAGGAGCCACCTCGACACCACGCTGCTCACTTCAGAAGAGCTAAGGGCCGAGATCGCCCACATCCAGGGGTGCTGCATCGAGCACGGGATTCCTGCCCCGACTTCGTTCTGCTATCCAGGGTTCCATCACAGTCCCCAGGTGGTCCGGGTAGTCGCCTCCGAGGGGTTCGACTTTGCCCGCCGGGGCGTGTACCCCGAGTACTCCGACACCGGCCGGGGGGCGAGGGGCCCCGCCTACGACCCCCGTGCCGACCATCCGCTGCTGATACCGACCACCGGCTACGCCGGCCCCGAATGGACCCTCGACGACCTCGCATGGGCCGTCGACCAAGCCCGGGACGGCAGGATCGCGTCCATCTGCTTCCACGGAGTTCCCCTGCGGCGCTACCACTGGGTCAGCACGGAGCTGGACGCCTTCACGACCTACATGCAGTACCTGGCCGACGCCGGCTGCACCGTGATCGCCTGCCGCGACCTGGCGGACTACGTGGACCCGGCCTGGGCCGGCGCCGACCCCTACGAGGCCATCAGTCGCCGCGCGCGGTTCGCGGCGATTGACCTCAAGTGCGAGTACCGGGTGGACCCGCTCGGCCTCGACGAGCGCTCGCCCCGATTCAGTTGGCGGATCCAGGCCACCGACCGGTCCCAGAGCCAGACCGCCTACCGGACCGTCGACCGTGATCAGTACCAGTCGGCCTACCGGGTGCTGGTGAGCTCCAGCCGGGCGGGCCTCGACGCCGAAGTAGGCGACAAGTGGGACTCGGGCAAGGTCGCCTCCGACGCCAACAACGGGATCGCCTACACGGGGGCGCCGCTGCGCAGCGGCGAGCAGTGCTGGTGGAAGGTGCAGACCTGGGACCGTGACGGCCGCCCGGGAACGGACAGCCCGCCCGCGGCCTTCGAGATGGGCTTGCTGGAACCCACCGACTGGGGAGCATCGTGGATCTCGGCTGCGCCGGAAGTCTCCGCTCCCCTGCTCCGCACCGAGACCACGCTAAGCGACCGCCCTATCAGGGCCAGGTGCTACGTATCGGGGCTGGGCTACTACGAGCTGTACATCAACGGGCAGAGGATCGGCGACCGGGTGCTCGACCCGGCCATCACCTACTACCACAACGACCAGCCGGTCGAGCTGGGCTCGCGGGTTCTCTATGCAACCTACGACGTGACCCGGCACCTGCGGGCCGGCCCGAACGCGGTCGGATTGATGCTCGGCCACGGCTGGTTCAGCGCCGAGGACGACGTGCCGCCCTCTCCCAGCCACCGCGAGCCCTACGGAGACCGGCCCGTGGCCCGTCTGCAGCTCGAGGTCGAGTTCGACGGGGGCGAGACTGTCCGTCTGGTCAGCGACGCCTCCTGGCGGACCTCCGCCGGGCCGATCACCTACAACGACTACTGCCACGGCGAGACCTACGACGCCAGCTTGGAGCAGCCCGGCTGGTGCGAGCCCGGCTTCGATGACCACTCCTGGCAGCCGGCCGAGGCGGCGGCGGCGCCGTCGGGTCGGCTGCAAGCCCAACCGCTGGCGCCCATCAGGGTCGTCCGTACGATTGCTCCCACACGGTCCTTCGCAGCCGGCGAGAACGCAACCATCTACGACTTCGGCCAGAACATGAGCGGATGGACGCGGTTGACGGTGAGCGGACCTGCCGGGGCCCGGGTGACGATCCGCCACGGTCACGGCATTCACCCCGACGGGAGCCTTGACGACCGCTCCAACATGTACTCCTACGCCGACGACGTCGAGTTCCATGAGGAGGCCGTTGCCCGGGGCGAGCAGGGCTTCGAGGACCACGGCGAGGACTACGACCACCGGGCCCGCCAGACCGACGCCTACGTGCTGGCAGGCCGGGAGTCCGAGACCTGGGAGCCCCGCTTCACGCTGCACGGGTTCCGCTACGCGGAGGTCTCCTGGGACACGGACCACATCGCCATCGAGAGCATCGAAGCCCGCCACGCTCGGACGAGCGTCGCCGAGACCGAGGGTTTCGAGTGCTCGGATCCGCTGCTTGACCAGATCCACAGCAATGTCACCTGGACGTTCGCATGCTCGCTACAGGGATACCCGCAGGACGCCGCCGACCGGTCCGAGCGGGTCGGCTGGCTCGGCGACCCGGTCGTCGGTGACTTCAGTTTCACCTTCGACGACGTGTTGTTCTGGTGCAAGTGGCTCGACGATCTGGCCGACTCGCAGCTGCCGTCGGGCGACCTGCCGGTCATCTCGCCGCTGCACTGGCGCCGGACGTACGACTGCTACCTGTGGTACCCGGTGTGGAAGAGCACCTACCCCATCGTGGCCTGGGACGTCTACCTCGAGTCGGGGGATCCCCGGGTCCTCGAGCGGCACTACCACCGCATCGAGAACCTGGTGGGCTTCCTGAGCAGCCACGCCGACGGCCACCTGCTCACCGGCGGCCTCGGAGACCACATGGAGCCCCAGCCCGACGGCACGTCGGCCTTCGCTCCGGTGCGCACCCCAGCCGGACTCACGTCTACGGCGTTCTACTGCCGCGACGTGCAGATCCTGGCCTGGGGCGCGGCCGTGCTCGGCGATGAGCACCGGGCCGAGAAGTACTCGCGGCTCGCCGCCGACATCCGGGACGCGTTCAACGAGCGGTATTTCGACAGCGAGACGGCCAGCTACGCCGCCGGCAGTCAGGGCTCGAACGCCATTCCGCTGGCCCTGGGGCTCGTGCCCGCCGGCTACGAGGACGGGGTACTGGCCAACGTCGTCTCCGACGTGCTCGACAACTGCGACGGGCACCTGTCCACCGGGATGCTGGGCACCGACGCCCTAGCCCGGGTGCTTCCGGCCGGCGGCCGGGCCGACGTGTTCTACACGATCGCCACGCAGACGACCTTCCCCAGCTGGGGCGAGCAGGTCGCCAAGGGCGCTACCACGCTGTGGGAGGCGTGGGAGGGAGAGACCAACCCGCAGCTCAGCTACAACATGAAGCTGTTCGGCAGCATCCAGAAGTTCTTCTTCCAGACAGTGGCCGGCATCCGCCGCGGCGCCCCCGGCTACGCCACGTTCTCGGTCGAGCCCCAGGTTGTGGGCGGCCTCACCCACGCCCGGGCCGAGATCGGCACAGTGCGGGGCGCCATAGCCGCGAGCTGGCAGCGCGACAACGGCACCTTCGAAATCGACGTGACCGTCCCGCCCAACACCCGTGCCCGCGTCCACATCCCCAAGCTCGGAGAGGCGAACCCGTCGATCTTCGAGGGAGGGGCCAGGGTATGGAACCGCGGCGGACCGGCCCAGGGCCGCCCAGGCATCGACGGAGCGAGAGACGAAGCCTCCGCCGTGGTGTTCGAAGTGGGCTCCGGCGATTACTCGTTCACGAAAGGCGCACTCATATGACCCGCCCCAACGTTGTTCTGATCATCACCGACCAGCAGACGCGGGCCACCATCAGCGCCTACGGCAACCAACGGACCCGCACGCCGCACATGGACACGCTGGCCGCCGGCGGCGTCGCCTTCGAGAAGTCGTACTGCTCGTCGCCGCTGTGCAGCCCGGGCCGAGCCAGCATCGTCACAGGACAGATGCCCCACACTGCGGGGGTGGACGTGAACGATCTGCCGGTGCGCGACGGCATCACCAACCTCGGGGAGATCTTCTCCGACGCCGGTTACGAGACCGTCTGGGCCGGCAAGTGGAACCTGCCCGAGTCGTTCCCGACTGAGCCCGACGCCATACCCGGATTCGAGAACGTCGAATGGCAACGGCGGCCATACCCGTCGGTAGAGCAGATACTCGCGGGCGACTCCAGTCCGGTCGGCGAGCAGGAGCTGTACCGCGACCTCGGTACTTCGATGGACGCCGACATCACCGACGCGGCCGTGCGGTACCTGGCCGGAGCCCCGCTGGAGCCCTTCCTACTGGCCGTGTCGCTCTACAACCCCCACGACATCTGCTTCTGGATCATCGACCGCGACCACGATCTGCTGCCCCGGGCGCCCACCGACGGCCCGCTGGACGAGTTGCCCGATCTGCCGGACAACTTCGACGCGGTCGCGGACGAACCCGAGTTCGTGCGGTGGATGCGCAAGCAGGAGGCGGTGATACCCGACTTCGGCTGGAACGAGCTTCGCTGGACCGACAGCTGGGACGAGCGCCACTGGCGACGGTACCTCTACGCCTACGACCGGCTGGTCGACCTCGTAGATGTCCAGATCGGCCGCGTGCTGAGCGCGATCTCCGACGCCGGAGTCCAGGACTCCACGTTGGTGGCGCTCACCAGCGACCACGGCGAGGCCGTGGCCGCCCATCGCTGGGCCACCAAGCAGATGCTCTACGAGGAGCCGGTGACCGTGCCGCTCGTGCTCCGGTGGCCGGGGGAGATCCCGGCGCAACGGTTCGACCGGTCCCATCTCGCCTCCGGCGTCGACATCGTTCCGACGCTGTGTGACTACGCCGGGGTGACGGCGCCCGACGGCCTGGCCGGCGAATCCCTGCGGCCCGTGATCGACGATCCCACGCTGGCAGGCCGCGACTTCGTGGTCGCCGAGCTTCAGCCCAGCGCCTTGAGGATGGAGCTCAAGGGCCGCATGCTGCGAACCCGCCGCTACAAGTACATGGCCTTCAGCGCCGGCGCCGACGCCGAGATGCTGTTCGACCTGGAGTCCGACCCCCTGGAGACGGTCAACCTGGCCGGCTCAGCCGGACATGAATCCGTCCTGGCGGACCACAGGGCCCTGCTGGCCGCGTGGACTCGCCTGACCGACGACCCGTTCGAGGTGGGCTCGGCCGTGCTATGACCGCAGGGTCTCGAACTGAGGGGTCGGCCCCGGCAACGGACACGCGAGCCGGCCCGATGTAGGGTCGGAGCCTGTGACCATCGGCGGTATGACGGAGGAGGAGCGCTACCTGTTCGACCTCCGGGGCTACTTGGTGGTGGAGGATGTGCTCAAGCCCGCCGAGGTCCGACAGATCAACGACTTGCTGGATTCCCGCGACCTGTGGAACCAGCCTCGGGGCCATGACGCTCCCCTCGATTATGAGACCTTCGACGATCTCTTCTTCCACGTCAGCCCGCCCCACAGCTGGGGCAAGCCCCTCCTCGACCTGCTGGCCCACCAGCGCATTGCCGGATACCTGCAGCAGATCCTCGGCCCGCGGTACCGCTACGACCACGGCCAGGCCATCTTCATGCGCAAGGGAAGCGGCTCGCTGGAGCTGCACGGCGGTGGCACTCCCTGGGACCCGATCGGCTACTACCGCGTCACGGACGGCGTGATCCATTGCGGCCTGACCGTGGTCTCCTACGCGTTGTGCGATGTCGGCTCCGACGACGGGGGCTTCGTGGTGGTGCCCGGCAGCCACAAGAGCGGCTTCCCGCGCCCGAAGGGACTCCTGAACCCCGAGGACTGCAGGCCCCTGCTCCGCCACGTCCCGCACCGGGCCGGCTCGGCCATCATCTTCACCGAGGCCCTCACCCACGGCACCCTGCCCTGGACTGCGGACCACGAGCGCCGAGCCGTGCTGTACCGGTACACACCCGGCCACATGGCCTTCGTCGGCCGCTACCGGCAGGACGGCGCCGAGCAGCCCGACTGGGCCTACCCCCAGCCGTCCGACGCAGCCGACGTCGACCTGTCGCCGGAGGTGCGCCGCTTGCTGGAAATTCCCTATGTCTCGGAGCGCGCCAACACACTCGAGACAGGATGACGGCCGGATGACGGTCAGCGGAATGACCGAGGAGGAGCGCTACCTGTTCGACCTCCAGGGATTCCTGGTCATCGAGGACGCCCTGGGGGCCGGGGAGCTTGAGGAGCTCAACGGCCTGCTCGACGACTACGACATCTGGAACCAGTCCCGGGGTGACGATCTGTCCTTCGATTTCTGGCAGAACGACGAGCACCAGATGTCGGCCGGACCGCTGCACATGTGGGACAAGCCGTTCCGCCAGCTCATCGCCCACCAGCGCATCGTGCCCTATCTGGCCGAGGTACTGGGCCCCGCGTTCCGCTACGACCATGGTCACGCCATGGTCATGAGCAAGGGAGGCCGGCCGTTCGGGCTGCACGGCGGTGGCACACCATGGGATCCGGCCATCGCCTACGAGGTATCGCGAGGGCGCATCCACTGCGGACTGGTGGTGGTGCATTACGCGCTGTGCGACGTCGGTCCCGCCGACGGCGGGTTCTGCGCGCTGCCCGGCAGCCATAAGAGCAACTTCGCCTGCCCGGACAGCTTCGAGCCCATCACCGATCCGGGCCCCTGGGTCCAGCCGGTGCCGCTGAGGGCCGGTTCGGCCGTGCTGTTCACCGAGGCGCTCACCCACGGCACCCTGCCCTGGACCGCAGAACACGAGCGCCGGGCGCTGTTCTATCGATACATGCCGGGCCACATGGCCTTCGTCGGGCGCTACCGGGAGGACGGGCGGGAACATCCGGGCGGCGCCTACCCGCGGCCGTTCCACACGGACACCGACGATTGGACACCCCTGGAGCGCCGGATGCTGGAGCCGCCCTATGCGTGGGAGCGGCCCGACACCATCACCGAGTAGGACTCAAGCCGCGGGCTCAGGCCTCTCAGGCGACCTGCCAGGTGGGGCGGGAGTGCAGCAGCTTGTGGAGGTCTCCGGGTCCGGCCTTCGATTGAGAGGCGGCTATCTGGGAGGTGACGGCCGAGCCGTACTCCGAGCGCTCGACGGCCCGGAAGACCCCGATCGGGGTGGGCACGTCGTTGGTGTTGGCCAGGCGGCTCAGCGCGAACGCCACCGACGGGTCGGGATCGGCCTCGTCGTGCACCACGAGCGCATCCACTCCCACATCAGCGACCTGCACCACCCGAGCTCGACCGCCGTCCATCACCACGCCGAACTCGTCGTCGGCTCCGAAGCGCACCGGCTCGCCGTGGCGCAGGTCGATCAGCATCGAGTCGCGGGCATCGCGCTTGGTTAGGGCCGCGAAGGCGCCGTCGTTGAACACGTTGCAGTTCTGGAAGACCTCGACGAACGCCGCTCCCGGGTGCTCGTGGGCCCGCCGGAACATCTCCTGCATGTGGCCACGGTCCATGTCATGGGTGCGGGCCACGAACGACGCCTCGGCCCCCAACGCCAGAGAGATCGCGTTGAAGGGCTGCTCCACCGAGCCGTGGGGGGTGGACTTGGTGACCTTGCCCCGCTCGCTGGTGGGCGAGTACTGCCCCTTGGTCAGCCCGTAGATCTGGTTGTTGAACAGCAGGATGTTCAGGTTCACGTTGCGGCGCAGCGCGTGGATCAGGTGGTTGCCCCCGATCGACATCATGTCGCCGTCGCCGCCCACCACCCAGACGTGCAGGTCGCCCCGTGCCATGGCCAGGCCGGTGGCCACCGCCGGCGAGCGCCCGTGGATGGCGTGCAGGCCGTAGGTGTTCATGTAGTACGGGAACCGGGCCGCGCAGCCGATCCCCGACACGAAGACCGTGTCCTCGCGCCTCACTTCCAGCTCGGGCATCAGCAGCTGCACCGCGGTGAGGATCGAGTAGTCGCCGCAGCCCGGGCACCAGCGGACCTCCTGGTCGGTGGTCCAGTCCTTGCGGGTCGTCACGGGCACGTCGGTCATCGTTGCTCTCCCGTCGCCCCGATCGCCTCCCCGAACGCCTCCACCAACTCCGCCGCGGTGAAGGGCTGGCCCGAGACCTTGGTCACCGACTTGGCGTCGACGAGATACTCGGCCCGCAGCATCCGGCAGAGCTGCCCGGTGTTCATCTCGGGCACCACGACCCGCTCGAACGACCGCAGCAGGTCCCCGAGGTTGGCGGGCAGCGGATTCAGATGGCGCAGGTGGATGTGGGCAAGGCGTCGGCCCGCCGACTCGATCCGGCGGCGGGCCGAGGTGATGGCGCCCCACGTCGAGCCCCAGCTGACCACGGCGACGGACGCGTCCGGGTCGCCGACGACCTCGGCGGGCGGGATGTGGTGGGCGATCAGGGCGATGCGCTCGGCCCGCAGCCGCACCATGGCCTGATGGTTGTCGGGCTCGTAGCTGATATTGCCGCTGCCGTCCTCCTTCTCGATCCCTCCGATGCGGTGCATGAGTCCCGGAGTTCCAGGGATGGCCCAGGGGCGCACCAGCCGCTCGTCGCGGCGGAAGGGCCAGAAGACGGACTCGCCCTCGTCGTTCACGTGGTTGGGCTTGGAGGCGAAGTTGACGGCGATGGAGTCGAGCTGCTCGACATCGGGGATGCGCCAAGGCTCGCTGCTGTTGGCCAGGTAGCCGTCCGACAGCAGGATCACCGGCGTGCGGTGCTCCACGGCCAGGCGCACCGCCTCGATGGCCGTGAAGAAGCAGTCCGACGGGCTCTGGGCCGCCACTATGGGCAGGGGCGCTTCGCCGTGGCGGCCGTACATGGCCATGAGCAGGTCGGCGGCCTCGGTCTTGGTCGGCAGGCCCGTCGACGGGCCGCCCCGCTGGATGTCGATGACCACCAGCGGCACCTCAAGGCTCACGGCCAGGCCCACGGTCTCGGCCTTGAGAGCCATGCCGGGACCCGAGGTTGTGGTGACGCCGATGTGGCCCCCGTAGGCCGCGCCGAGGGCCGCACCCACTGCGCCGATCTCGTCCTCGGCCTGGAGGGTGCGGACCCCGAAGTTCTTGTGCCGGGCCAGCTCATGCAGGACGTCGCTGGCCGGAGTGATCGGGTAGGACCCCAGGAACAGCGGTATTCCGGCTTGCTGGGAGGCGGCGATGAGCCCCCACGACAGGGCGGTGTTGCCGTTGATGTTGGTGTAGGTGCCCGGCTCGAGCGCGGCCGGCTGGACCATCAGCCGGCTGGCGCCCAGCTCGGCGGTCTCGCCGAAGGCGTGGCCGGCGGCGAAGGCGGCCTTGTTGGCTGCGATCACCGTGTCGCGCCCCGCGAACTTGCCGTCGATCCAGTCGACGGTGGGCTTGACGGGGCGCGAGTACAGCCACGACACCAGCCCGAGGGCGAAGAAGTTCTTGGACCGCTCGGCGTCGCGGGGCTTGACGCCCAGATCCTGGCAGGCCCGCTTGGTGAGGTCGGTCATGGGGGCGGTGACCACCGTGTAGCCGTCGAGGCTGCCGTCCTCCAGCGGGTTGGACTCGTATCCGGCCTTGGCCAGGTTGCGCTCGTTGAAGGCGTCCGCGTTGACGATGACGGTCCCGCCCGGTTTGAGCAGATGCAGGTCTGCCTGGAGTGCGGCCGGGTTCATGGCCACCAGCACCGTCGGGGCATCGCCGGGGGTGGTGATGTCGTGGTCGGAGATGTGGACCTGGAACGACGAGACTCCGGCCAGCGTGCCGGCCGGGGCCCTGATCTCCGCGGGAAACTCGGGCAGGGTGGCCAGGTCGTTGCCGAACAGGGCGCTGGCCGAGGTGAAACGGTCGCCGGTGAGCTGCATGCCGTCGCCTGAGTCGCCGGCGAAGCGAAGGACGATGCCATCGGTCGTACGGACCTCCGGGGTCCGTGCCGAAGTCTCGGTCACTGATGCTCCTTTGCATCCGCTGTGCGGGAGCAGACGGCACGGCTCGCGGTTGAGACCCACCATCTCCGGCCCGCAGGCGTCACGATAGCCGGTATACCGTTTGAGGCCACAGCTTTCGGCCCGTTCATTTGCAGGTTCTGCGCTACCCGGATTCAGGCCACGGTGACGGAGGCGTCCAGGTACACGTCCTGGATGGCGTTGAGCAGCTCAACACCGGAGGCCATGGGCCGCTGGAAGGCCTTGCGGCCCGAGATCAGCCCGGTGCCGCCGGCCCGCTTGTTGATCACCGCGGTGGCGACCGCCTCGGCCAGATCGCTGGCGCCCGACGATGCCCCGCCGCTGTTGATCAGCCCGATCCGGCCCATGTAGCAGTTGGCCACCTGGTAGCGGCACAGGTCGATGGGGTGGTCGCTGGTGAGCTGGTCGTAGACGAGGTCGTGGGTCTTGCCGAAGCCCACGGCCCGGTATCCGCCGTTGTTGGTGGGCAACTTCTGCTTGATGATGTCAGCCTCGATGGTGACGCCCATGTGGTTGGCCTGACCGGTCAGGTCGGCCGCCGCGTGGTAGTCGGTGCCGTCCACTTTGAACGCCGAGTTGCGCAGGTAGCACCACAGCACGGTGAACATGCCGAGTTCGTGCGCAGCCGCGAAGGCCTCGGAGACCTCGCCGATCTGGCGCCGGGCATTCTCGGAACCGAAGTAGACGGTGGCGCCCACGCCGGCCGCGCCGAGATCCCAAGCCTGGTCCACCGAGCCGAACATCACCTGGTCGTACGACTCGGGGTGGCTCAGCAGCTCGTTGTGGTTGAGCTTGACGATGAACGGGATGCGATGGGCGTAGCGGCGCGACGCCATGCCCAGCACGCCGAACGTGGTGGCCACCGCGTTGCAGCCTCCCTCGATGGCCAGCTCCACGATGTTCATGGGGTCGAAGTAGGCCGGGTTGGGCGCGAAAGAGGCTGCGCCCGAGTGCTCGATGCCCTGGTCGACGGGCAGTATCGACACGTAGCCGGTGCCGGCCAGCCGGCCGCTGCCGAACAGCGACTGGATGCTGCGCAGCACCTGGGGCGAGCGATCGCTGGCGGCGAGGACCCGGTCCACGAAATCGGGGCCGGGAAGGGTCAGCGAATCCCGCTCGAAGGTCTTGCACTCATGCTCGAGCAGCGACTCGGCAGCTTCGCCGAGCAGGGTGTGAATGTCCACGGAAAGCTCCTGATGGGGTGGTCCGAGGCGACCGCCGGTCGGCAAGCCGAGCGACCCGCGCCCGCCTGCCGCCACGGTAGCGCCCCAACCCGTCAGCGAGCGCGGACCCGCGAGACGGGCCCCGCGTCGGGCGGGGCTCGGACGGGTGCACTAGCGTCGTTGCCCAAGTCAGGGGGGACGAGCGATGAGGCTCACCGACGACCAACTCCGGGAATTCGACGAGACGGGCTACCTGTTCTTGCCCGATGTCTTCTCGGCCGCGGAGGCCGCTCTGCTGCGCCGCGAGGCTGACATCTGCTTCGCCATGGAGCGGGAGGAGGTCTGGCGCGAGGACAACGGCGCACCCCGCAGCGCGTTCGCCGCCCACCGCTACAACGAGGCGTACCGGCGCATCGCCGCGCACCCGCGGCTCCTCGAGCCGGTGATGCAGATCCTCGACGGCAAGGTGTACATGCACCAGTTCAAGATCAACGCGAAGGCGGCCTTCGACGGCGCGGTCTGGCAGTGGCACCAGGACTACGGCACCTGGCAGCGCGATGACGACATGCCCGAGCCGCGGGCCATGAACATCGCTGTCTTCCTCGACGACGTGACCGCGGCCAACGGCCCCCTGCTCCTCCTTCCGGGCAGCCACAAGCTCGGCGTGCTCGAGGCCAGCCACGACCTGGAGACCACCACCTATCCGCTCTGGTGCCTGGAGCGTGAGACAGTCAGCGAGCTGGCCGAGAGAGGTGGCGTGGTCGCGCCGACCGGCAAGGCCGGTTGCGTGCTGCTGTTCCACTCCAATATGGCGCACGCCAGCCCGCCCAACATCAGCCCCTTGAGCCGGGTGATCGTCTACCTGAGCCTCTGTGAGGTCTCGAACCACATCCGCAGGTTCCGACGGGCGGAGTGGCGTGCCCTGCGTGACTTCGCTCCGATCGAGCCGCTGGCCGACGACTGCCTCGAAGAACTGATTCGACTCCAGGACTCGACTCCCGACCCGTACGCACGCGACCCCAGTTTGGATCCACAGCATGAATCTCTTCCGGCTGCTGCAGGAGCGCGTCGCTGAGGGCCGCCCCGTCACTGTCGGCCTGATCGGAGCCGGCAAGTTCGGCTCGATGTTCCTGGCCCAAGCCAGGACCACGCCGGGCCTTTGTGTGACAGCCGTCGCCGATCTCGATCCCCACCGGGCCCGCGCCGCCCTGGCCGCGACCGGCTGGCCCGATGGTATCTGCGGTGCTCCGTCGCCGGCCGCCGCGCTGGAGCACAGCACGATCCACCTGACCGACGATGCCTTGGAGTTGATCGCCGCCGACGGGGTGGAGGTCGTGATCGACGCGACCGGCAACCCCCCGGCCGGCCTGACGCACGCCCGGGCCGCCGTCGCCAACGGCAAGCACGTCGTCATGGCCAACGTCGAAGCCGACGTCCTGGCCGGACCGTTGCTGGCCGCCGAGGCCCGGCGGGCCGGGCTGGTCTACTCGATGGCCTACGGCGACCAGCCGGCGCTGATCTGCGAGATGGTCGACTGGGCACAAGCCTCAGGCCTCGGCGTCGTCGCCGCGGGCAAGGGCACCAAGTACCTGCCGAGCTTCCACGATTCCACCCCCGACACGGTCTGGGACGGCTACGGCATCTCGCCCGAACAGGCCGCTCAGGGCGGCATGAACCCGCAGATGTTCAACTCATTCCTCGACGGCACCAAGTCGGCGATCGAGATGGCCGCGGTGTCCAACGCCACCGAACTGACGCCGGCACCGGGCGGGCTCGAGTTCCCGCCGGCCGGTATTCACGAGCTCGCAGAGGTGTTGCGACCGTGTACCGAGGGCGGCACGCTGCACCACAAGGGCCAGGTGGAGGTGGTCTCGTCGCTCCATCGGAACGGCGAGCCCGTGGAACGCGACCTGCGCTGGGGCGTGTACGTGGTCTTCGAGGCGTCCAGCGACTACACCGAGCGCTGCTTCTCCGAGTACGGCCTCATCACCGACCGCAGCGGCCGCTACAGCGCGACCTACAAGCCGTACCATCTGATCGGCCTGGAGGTTGGCGTGTCGGTCTTGAGCGCCGCCCTGCGCGGCGAGCCGACCGGGACGCCCACCGGGTTCCGCGGCGATGCCGTAGCTGTGGCCAAACGCCACCTCAACGCCGGCGAGAGCCTCGACGGCGAGGGGGGCTTCACCGTCCGGGGCCGGCTGATGCCGGCCGGCGACAGCGTCGCCGAGGGCGCCCTGCCGATCGGCATCGCCCACAACGTGCCCCTGGTCAACGACGTGCCCAAAGGCCGAGTCATCACCTGGGCCGACGTGAAGGTCGACGAGGCCAGCGACGCGGTGAGGATCCGCCGAGAAATGGAGGCCCGGTTCGCCCCTGTGCGAGCCGCCGCCGTCTGACTTGACGCCGACAACGCCCGGCGGGGCTTGTGGGTGCGGGCGGCCTCAGGAGAGAGCGCGGACCCGTTGGGACACGTCGGCCAACCGCGAGTCGTGGGTCTCGACCCACCGGAACAGCTCCCGGGCCCTCGGGGAACGGCCGGCCCGTTCATACAGGTCGGCGAGGGCGTAGGCCCGGCGCAGGTGGTGGTCCCGGGGCCGGGACGGCAGCCGCCAGCCCTGCTCCAGCACCCGGATGGCCGCCGGCAGTTCTCCCCTGTCGGCCTTGGCACCGGCCAGGACCAGTCGGCCCTCGGTCACCAGTTCGGCGGACGGCGACGCCGCGCCGAGCTCCTTCCACAGCTCCTCTACGTCGGCCCAGCGACCCAGGGCACGGTGGCAGTCGGCCAGCACCGGATGCTGCTCCACCGAGCCGCTCAGCTCGCGGAAGAACTCAAGCTCGGCCATGGCGGCGCTGAACCGGCCCAACCGGTACAGCACTAGGCCGTGCAGCTCCCGCACATCGGTGACCTCGGGCGCGTCTCGGGCCAGCCGGGTGAGCAGGGGAAGGGCCTCCTTGAACCGCTCGGCCCGGAACGCCTTGGCCGCAGCCTCGAAGCGCCGCACCGCGCTCCGGCCGCGCTCAGGCCCCAGCGCGCGTATCAGTTCGGCATGAGGATCCGGCGCAGGATGCGGCACCGGCGGCAACGGGACTCGCTGGCGCGGTCTGCCCCCGCCCGGCCCCGACCGCGAGCGACCCGACCTGTCGCTCTTCCGCGGCATGAGCGGAGCCTATCCGCGCACCGAAACGGCAGAGAGCCCCATTGCCAACTGGCAGCAGCACGACCCCTATAGGGGGCAGGACGCTGCCAATTCGGGTGCCCCGGAATGGCAGAAGGCCCCGGACCTGGTCGACGGGGCCTTCTGATCGGCGAAATCCGGCGGCGTCCTACTCTCCCAGGGCG